>JAGOQY010000003.1:6513-38693 GCA_018063125.1 Patescibacteria group bacterium
TCCCTGGCACGAATTGCCTCAGGTCGATGCTGACGTTTATACCTGAAAATAGAAAAATTGTCAAGACTCTCCCTACAACGCGTTTTCAATGTAATGAAATTCTGGTGACTTTCCGTGGAGAATCGTAATCGCCAGAACATCCGCCTGATAGCGCGAAATAGGAAATTTCGCAACCTGAAGATACGCCTCGATCGTGCGTTCAAATCGCTCTCGCTTTCCAAAATTCACCGACTCTTCGGGATACCCGAACGAAATTGAACGACGCGTCTTCACCTCAACGAAATGAATCCTCCCGTCACGTTCGACGATCAAATCAATCTCCCCCATCCGACACCGCCAGTTGCGTGCGACGATTCGAAATCCTTTTGACTCAAAAAAGACCGCCGCGAGATCTTCGCCGCGGTCCCCGAACCGTCGGCGCGGGTCGGATGCCAATGTCATTTATTTCTTGGACTTCGGAAGCCACTTGTTAATGGCGTCGCGTTCTTTCTGCTGATCCTGTTTCTGCGGAATCTCGATGAAGACAAACTTGTAGATGGAATAGACCCACCAGATCAAAATACCCAACCATACGAGATACCAGAAACGCATGCTGAGATACGAAACGCGCTCATAGAGAAACGCCCAGAGCAAAAGGCCAAACAACCCCATCGTGATCAAAAGCGTTCCTGCACGACTAATCGCACGACGCGTCATCTTTTCAAGACCGCCACGAAGGCGGGCGAGATGTGCCAAAACGCCAATCACCACAAATCCGACAAAGAGAACCAGCAAAAGACGGTCCACAAGCGGGAGAAATGGGGGCGGAGCTGGGTTAAACCAGAACGGAAGGGTGAGTGGCGGAGGGAGTGTCATACGGCCAGTATCCTGCCTGAAACGTCAATTCTCTTCAAGTCCTTAGATCGATCCAACCGGTTGGTCGTTTCGGAGATAGATCAATCCGTAGTGAAACTCTCCCGCATCAAACTCGTCATGAAAATCGAGGAGTGACGACTTCATCTCACGCTTTGCCTCTTCTTTGCTCATTCGGTTTTCTGGCGACGGTCCGATCGGGCTCCTTGTCGGCTTCCACTCCACAATCACGATCCGGCCACCCGGTCGCGTGAGACGCGCCATTTCACGAACCAGTTGTTCGCGATTCTGTGCCAGAAACAAATTGTTCACGAGAAGCGTGAGATCCAATGTTCCTTCATCGATATGTGTTGCACGAAAGACTTCGATATCAGACCAGACCGGTGTGATATTCCAAAACTGTTGATCCTTTGCGCCCTTCTCAATCTGTTTCAAAACGCTCTTCTGAATATCCACGGCGAACACCGCGCCGGTGCCACCGACAAGTTGCGCGGCAGGAAAAACAAAGTGCCCCAGCGCGCCACACCCAAGATCCGCGACACGATTTCCTTCACGAACCCCCACCCGTTCCAAAAGCTTGAACGGATTGATGAGCTCGGTGCCACTGCGGATCGTGAAGGCCATTGGAATTTAGAGAACCTGCTTCGGAAAAATACCGCCGAGCGTTGCTTCGAGAAACGCTCCCCACAACCCCGTCGCCCAGAGGAATCCCACAAAAATGAGAAGGATCCCGATAAACTTGTACGTCAAACTCGTTCCTCCTCCACCGAGCTTTGCGTCGGCATATGGAATCGGTCCAAAGAACTCAATAAACTTTCGCGTCTTCCACACGAAGACGAATCCAATGGCGACAAGGGCCAACCCAATGAGAATATTCATATTGCGGACAGTATATCGTATTTTTAGTCAGTCTCGTACCGATCGCCATCTTGTGCGAGTTTTGCCTCCCCAAAATATCCCGCTGAACGCACCTCTGCGAGCATCACTTCCGCAGAATCAAAATCATGATAATGCGTCAGCCACAGACGTTTTGCGCCAGCTTTGAGTGCGAGATCTCCACATTGCTTCGGCCCCATGTGTCCGTAGCCTCCTGTGTATTCCTGCCCCACGCGCGTCTGACAATCTGAAATCAAGAGATCTGCGCTCTGTGCCAAAACACGCACGCCCTCACACACGCCAGAATCTCCGGTGTATGCCACGACGCCCCAAGGCGTGGTCAATCGAAATCCCATGGCGGGATGACGACCGAATCCGTGATAGACGCTCACCGCTTTCAATGTGATCCCCGGACTCAGTTCTTCTTCAAATCCATCGTCCATCCCCACGATCTGCGGAGCGAACTCTTTCCAATATCCTCCATCATTCTCCGGTTGATGCCAGTTCCATACTTGAGGAAAGTCACGCGCCAAAATCTTGGGGAGATAAATCCGAAGATGATCGCTGTGCGCTTTATGTTCTCCAAACAGATGACGGCAAAACTTCGCCTGGATGAATTGCGGAAGTGCCGCATGATCCGGATGTGCATGTGTGACGGCGACATGTGTCACATCCGTCACATCAATCCCCGCCTGACGCAATCGAAACCGGATCCCCTCGCTACAATCCAGTAAAAGATGCAACCCACCGGCGATCACTAAAAATCCCGGTGGTTGTCGCGGGTTTGATGCGTGCGACGTATCCGTGCAAACACCCGTCCCCAAAGCGATGACTTTCAACGACATGAAGACAGGATATCAGACGCGCGGCATTTTCAGGACGGCTTCAAGAACCGGCGGTGCCTCAAACACGCCTTCTGGATGAGAGAGATGCCCCAGAGGAGGAAGTTTTGTGATCTCTGTATGTAGTTGCCCTGCGAGCCACTGACCTTCGGGATATGGCACCCAGCTATCATTTTCAGAATGAAGTACGCTCCAGCTCCTTGCTCGATGACGAAGCTCTTCAAACGGAAGCGCATGATCAAACCAATATTCCAATCCCGGCGCACCAAAATTCCTCCCGAACCCCGCAACAAACACCACACCGTGCAACGGCTGTCCGCCGTATCCTTCTAACGCCATGAGCGTCGCCGCGCATCCTAATGAATGTGCGATGACGATCGTATCGGGAGTCGAAAGCTTCTCGCGAATCATCTCCACCCATCGATCACGTCGGGGAAAAAGCGGATCCGGCAAATCCGGAACGTCGACCGAATATCCGAGCGTCTCTAATTCACGCTTGAGCCAGGGAAACCACGCATAGGTAGACCATCCTCTCCACCCATGAATCAAAAGCGCCTTCATGAGGAGAGTGTAACACTCTAAAAACAAACACGCCCCGTTTGGGGCGCGTTTGCGTGGTGGACGCTATAGGGCTCGAACCTATGACCTTCTCGGTGTAAACGAGACGCTCTAACCAACTGAGCTAAGCGTCCTTGCGGGCCTATGCTGACACAGAAATACAGATTCGTCACGGCTTGACGAAAACCGTTATTTTCGGTAGAGCTTCAGAAGGCTCTGCTCTTTCAGATCAGACGGAGGAACATGGACGACGCGAAAGTCATCAAGATCACGAAGATCCTCGTTCGAGACATCCCCGCGCTAGCCCTCAAGGTGTCGCGCGCGGAACAAGACATCGGCATCCAGTACAAGCAGGAGCTCGCGGAGTACCGGAATCAGACGGTTCCGTCGAAGCGCATCCTGCTCGTGCGCGGACACACCGCCCAAGAAGCATTCCGTGTCGCGTTCGTCCTCGGCCTTTACGAAGGCATGGACGTCGTCGCCTTGCGAGGTCACGACCAGCATCACTACGAAGTGACCGTCGCGTCCTCGACGCCCGAGTTCCCCTGCAGTAGCCACATCGGTCGGAACGAAGTACACGCCTTTCAGCCGGCACAAAGAAGTGCCTGACAATCCACGGCCCCATCTCAATTCTCGAGATGGGGTTCTTTTTTTTATATGACGACTACAAACCGCTAGGCAATTTTTCTAGATCCGTATTCTTTATACCCAAACCCAAATATCTCATTATCTGATATGCGGCATTCCCATCTCGCATGTATATCCTCAAACACTTTTGAGGATCAATATACCAAGCTTCCCCATGCGCCTGTACCTGAAGGACTATTCTGCCTTTTAATTTGCTCGCTTTAGCATTCGAGGCACAGACACTGGTCGCCTTTAACATCTCCTGCGATGTAGAAACTGATGGGATGGCACCTAGATCAGCATCAGTAATTCCAAGACCAAATGACCGCATCATTCCGTATGCTACCGCTCCATCCTTCATGTAATAACGAAGTGAATCAATAGGATTTACATACCAGGCCTCACCCCTGTCTTCAACTTGGAGTAAGATTCGCCCCTTCAGTTTCTGCAACAGAGCAGAATCCTTTTTGGTGGCGATATACACACCACCTTTAGGAAAAGCAGTCGTAGATGATTCAACAGATTTATTAGATTCTCCGCTCAGAGAAGGATCGGTTGTTATCGACTGAATTATTTTTGGAATACACGCTGTCGTATCCGTATTGAACTCATATCCATCGTTGCAATAGCAGTAATCGGCATTTCCATAACTATAAGTTCCGTAATAGGAACGACAGGATGCGTTATAGTCGATACACGAATTTCCATCCTTACTCATCACAAAACCAGCAGAACAGTGACACTGATTATTGCTATCAAGATAGCTATTGCCTAAAGATGCACAGAGAGAGCGAATCTGATCTTGAATTTCATTAATTTTATCCTGTTCATCTTCTTGGTCTTTATTTGCTTGCTGTAGAGCTAGACTACGGCATTCAGAATTCACAGATCGTTGCAGGAACGATGCTTGATTCACTAAAATAGCGTACTGCGTGAGATATTCAGATTCGGCTTTCGTAAGCTGACCATTAATGAACTCCATGGCGATCGGCTGCGACTGTATATCTGCCTGTTTTTGTAGATACGCTATGTATAGATTGCTAATCTTTGCGACTGCCGCCGCAACATCATACTTAGTCATTAACTGACTATATTCAGAACTAGTGCACAGAGGCGTTGGATTTTCCTTGCACTTGATCACGGAAGAATACATCACACTGCTGTCAGCTGTACCATCAACACAAATGACACTACCGTCATAATCCCATCCCGCTCCACAGTCCACACCACCGTGATATGAACACGCGCCGCTTCCAGTTGCAGCATTTGCGAAACTCTTAACCCCAAATAAACTAGAAAGAATACAGAAAGCTACAAAGAACTTAGCAAAATAATATTTCATACTGTTTATTATCTCAGTTTTCTCGACCTTCTTGAAGAGATAGGGGAACTACAAGAATACTCTCTGCGGCGTCGGATCTAATTGGCTTGCAGGTCCGTTCTTTTTCACCAAACAAAAAGACCCCAATCGGGGTCTTTTTGTTTGGTGCTCAGGAGAGGACTCGAACCTCCACGGGGTTGCCCCCGCCAGCACCTCAAGCTGGTGCGTATACCATTCCGCCACCTGAGCATGAGCACCTTTCAAGGTATCAAACGTTGCGTCGGGAGCGTACAGAAATACACCGACTTTGACAAGCCCCCTAAACCCCAGAAACCTTCGCCCCCGGCAAAAATCGACGGTTTACTTCTTGGGCAAAATTGAGACGACGTGCGCGCCCCGTAATGACTTTCAGCGTATCGGGACGGATTCCAATCGCAAAACGAAATCCATTCAGGATCGTTCCATCCACACGAACGTCCATGGGATCCACCGAAACAAGTTCACCGTGACTGATCAGCATGCGCGTCTCACTGGGTTTCTTTCGAGAAAAAAATGATCGTCGACCCGGATCCTCTGCGGTGACGATGACTTCGAGCAATCCATCTTTCGCGTTGGATGATTGTCCTTCTAGCCCTCCCAAATTCCGAATCGTGATCGATCCTCCGTTCGATGGAGAGATGCGATACTTCCCTTCGATATCAACAGACGCCACCGTGCGACTCACGTTCACTTCCGTCAAAAAATATCGATCATGAAATCTCCCCATGTCGATCGTTTCAATGAGACGCGCGGCCAACACATCACACGCCTTTGGTCCGACGGGAATTCCGAGAAGCTCCGCAACAGAAAACGGTGGCGCAACCGGAATATATCCAATCGTGACGTTCAAATCTGGGGCGAACCACATCACCTTGTCGAGCGTGCGATCATTTCCCACAACCACAATCGTTCGCACACCCTGGTTCACCATGCTCTCAATCAGATCTCTCGCGCTTCGAAACAGAGCCAACCGCGCAATTCGCCCCTGAACATCCAGAGACGTGAGCCGCGCTTCAATCTCGGCCAATGCTTGCGCATGCCGTTTATCTGTCAGGAGGTCATCGTAGATGAATGCGTAGTCTCCGGACGCCATATCGGCTCGTGCAAATTACGCGGCGGCGAGCGCCTTCTTCCCGTCTCGATTGTCCTTTGAATCCGTGGCGGGTACCGATTTTGGAGAAGCTCCGACGCCGACTTTCCCGTGCATCGTGGCGCCTTCTTCGACCGCAACCGTTTCACACGTGATGTCTCCCAGAATCTTGGCCGTTGATTTGAGCTCCAAACGCTTTTTCACCGTGACGTTTCCTTCTACGAGTCCCGCGATCACGGCTTCTTCCGCAGAAACGTCGGCTTTAAGCTTGGCTTCAGATCCGACGGTGAGCAATCCACTCGTGGACACATGTCCGTGAACTTCTCCCTCGATCTGAACATCGCCCTGACTCGTAAAATCTCCTTCGACCTTCACGCCACGCGCAATAACGGTCGCGTTTCCACCGGAACTCGATGAAGTGGCAGAATATTCGTCTCGTTTTGGGCTTGAAAACATATCCTCCGATTGATTCCGAGCGTACCCGCGGCGAATCATGCCGTCAAACCAACTCATGATGTTGATTTTTCTGCGGGTAATTCTGCCCGAAACGCTGATCCTCGCCCCGCGCCTTCACTTGTCGCATGAATACGACCACCGGCCGCCTCCAGCAAACGTCTCACGATATAAAGCCCCAACCCCGTCCCCTGCACCGATCGGACATGCGCCGAACGCCCACGATGAAACTTATGAAACAAATCCGCACCCTCCTCTTCTGAAAACCCAATCCCCGTATCCCGAATTTCAATTTGAATCTTCCCATTCTCAAATGAGACATCGCCCGTCACTTCTCCAGTGGCTGTGTACTTCACCGCGTTGTCCAAAAGATTAAACAACGACTGTCGCAGAACCTCCGCATCTAGTGTCACTTTTTTCGGAACAGAAGCATCGACCTTCACGTTGAACCGAATCTTTTTTGAAGACGCCGCATCCTCAATCTCAGCGATGAGCTCCGCCACAATCGCCCGCACATCCGTCGACACGCGTTCTGAGCGATAGGTTCCCGCATCGAGACGCGAAGCATCCAAGAATGTTTCAGCGAGCGAAAGAAGTCGCGAAGCAGAAGACTCAATCAACCCGGTCGCGATTCGTGCGCGTTCTGGCAGCTCTCCGTAATCCCCTTCGCGAAGCATGGCGGATGATGAACGAATCCCACCAAGCGGTCCACGGAGTTGGTGCGCCACCATATCGAGAAAATCGTTCTTCGCGTGTTCCAGATACTGAAGCTCGCGATTCGTCGCTTCGAGGACATGGCGTTTCTCACGCTCCTGTCCGATGCTCCAGATCGCGAGAAATCCAAATGCTCCGACCAAGATCAATCCGATCATGGTCGTCACAATTTCTGGAATCGTGTTTGAGCGAAGAACCAACACCGATCCGAATGCCGCGAGAAACAGGAAAAACCCTTCGAGCGGACCCAGCTCCACATTCAAAAATGATGCGCGCGCGAAACCCGTCAACGAAAACACGAGAAACCACGTCGCAAAAAATGGCATAGCAAATCCAACCGGCAATGGACCCGCAATGAACTGCAAAAGTCCGGCCGCAAGAAACGGAATGATAATCACAAGCCCATACGCCGCCCGACGATGTGCGAGTTCCGAAACGTGTTTTGTATGAAGAAGCGGATACAGTTCCCAGCCCACCGCAATCATCGCGAACGTCACAAAGAACGCACCGAGAATCGCTCCCGCATCAATCAACAACCGTGCAAGATCCGACGATACTCCGATGAACGGCGCCGCCAGACCGATCGCAAATAACACGAACACGATCAAAGACATGACGTATACCGCGATCGTCCCACGTTGCAGTGGACGACGTCCGACCGCACCCGCCGCATGAATCGCGACCGCCGGCGCCGCACAACTCAAGAGATAGAAAAATAATTTCCAGCCAATCACCGAAACCGTCGGCACACCAGACTGAAGAAGCAGAAACCAATCCGCCGACGTCCAGATCGAAAGCGCCACGGCCATCAGCGCATAAAGCAACGTTCCCGTCGCCCAGCGGTTGCGGAGCCACACAATCACCCCGAGCATGAACACGGCGGACGAAGCGCCGATCGTCAAAACTAATTCCAGTGGAAGAAGACCCATGACGGATAGGATACATCACCCGTGTCATTCCCGTGCAGGCGGGAATCTGGCCTCAAGCCGGTTCCCCGCCTTCACGAGGACGACATGACTACATCTCATCCGGCATCGGAATGCCGAGAAGATCCAAACCTTGGATCAATACCGACTGTGTTGCCGCAATCAATCGAAGACGCGCCTGCTTCACCCCAAATTCAGATTCCAGCACGTTCACGTCGTGATAGAACTTCGTAATTTCCTGAGCCATGGTGAAGCACCACTGCGCAAGAACCGAAGGTTTCAGTTCAATCGCAGATCGACGACACGCCACGGGAAACGCGGCGAGATGAAGCACGAGGCGCTTTTCCGACGGGTCGGTGAGAAGCGTGAGATCGCCTGCGCCACTCTCTGGATCCCAATTCGCTTTCTTCAAAATCGCTCCGAGGCGTGTGGCCGCGTATTGAACGTACGGACCGGTGTCGCCATCGAAGGACAACGCGCGTTCCAAATCGAACGTAAACAACTTCTCTGGGTCCTGCTTCAACATCCCATATTTAATTCCGCCCATCGCGAGCGCCCACGACGTGTGTTCCAATCGTCCTTTTGACCAATCGTCATGTCGCGACTGCGTTTCTTTCCAGGTCATCCCAACAACCTCTTTTCGAAAATCCTGATACGTCACCACATTTCCATCACGGCTCGACATGGCTCCGCTCTTCAACGTTACAAACTCATATCCAATGAACTCCTGCGGCTTACCGATCTTCATGAGCTCAAGCGTGCGGAAGAGCTGTTTGAAATACAACGCCTGTCGGTTATCCACCATGATCAAACTCCGTGACATCTTTCGATACTCCTCAAACTTCATCTTCGCGAGCGCCAAATCCTTCGTCGCATACAACGATGTTCCGTCCGACTTTCGAATCAGAAACATACCAAGCTTTTCTTCTTCCAAATCCACGACAATCGCGCCCTGACTTTCACGTGCGACTTTTTTGGAGATCAACTCATCCACCATGCGCTGACCTTCATCGACGACTTCGCTTTCAAAATATTGTCGTTTAATCGCGACACCGAGGTCATCAAAAATCTCCGCCATCTCATCGACGGACCAACGTCGCGTCTCATGCCAAATCGCTTCCCACCCAGGAATGTGCGCCTCAAGATTATGCTGGACCTGCGACACCTGCTCTTTCCAATCCGGATTTTCATCCAGCAATTTCGTGGCTTCCGCGTAATATCGACCAAGTGTTGCGCCTGTTCGCTCCGTTTTTGGGATCCCCGCCAAAATCGCCTTGGCCATCGCTTCATCCAGATTTGCCAACACGTAATCCGTCCATTCATCCGCCTTCATCGCGACAAATTCCGGCTCACCCTTCTTCGGTTTTTTCTTAGGCTTTGCTTGAACCACGGCAGATGATCCAATGCGCACCAACAACCACAAGCACTTGGCGACATGCGCGCCAACATCTCCGTGATAGCTCGCCGGGATCACGTTCCATCCGTTGTGCTTCAACAACTTCACGAGCGAAACGCCAAGAACAAGATTTCGCAAATGACCAACATGAATCTCTTTGTGCGTATTCGGCTGAGCATACTCAAACATCAACTCCTGTCCTTTTCCGTCATCCGACATTCCATATTCCTCCCCCGCGTTCTCGATGTCGCCAACAAGACGGTTGATCAGATCCCCGGTCTTAAAAATCACGTTCACATACGGCCCAGCCGCCGTCGCACTCTCGACGGTCTGATCCCCCTTCGCCAATTTCGATGCGAGTTCTTTCGCAATCTCCGCCGGATTCTTTCCCGTAGACTTCGCCAATTTAAAACACCCAAAACACACATCACCCAAATCCGGCTTCGGTGGCGTCACAAGTTCATCCGCCAAAACTTTGGTTCCGGTCTCATCCGAAAGCCACATCGCCACATGCGACTTCATCGCATCCCAGGAAGAATATGCCATATCAGCCTTTGATCAATTTCACGAAATGTCGCTTTCCTTTTTGAATCACAGATGGCGCCTTTACGGTCGCCGTAATGTCCTTCACGACTTCTCCATCTACCTTTACGCCACCCTGCTCAATCTGACGACGCGCATCGGATTTGGACGTGACCATCTTGGAAGACACGAGAACATCCATCAACGTCATCGCAGACGAAACGGCGAGCTCTTCCATCTCTTCCGGCATTTCTCCCGCCTGATGAACGTTCGCAAAATTTACTTCTGCCGCATCTGCAGATTTCTCGCCCGCAAGCGAACGAACAATCTCTTTCGCCAAACGACGCTTCAAGCTCATGGGATTCTCCCCCTTCTTCATGGATTTCTCCATGGTCTTGATCTCGGAATCCGAAACATCCGTACACAATTCAAATCCCGGGAGAATCATCCCGTCCGTCCAGCTCATGACTTTTCCGTACATGTCTTCTGGAGAATCCGAAAGCGCAATCATGTTCCCTTCACTCTTTCCCATCTTCTTTCCCGTCGGATCCACAAGAAGCTTTGTCGTCAAAACAAATTTCTCACGGTTCTTCAACGTGCGCTGAAGCGTACGCCCTGCAAGCATATTGAATGTCTGATCGTTTCCACCAACTTCCATGTCGACATCCATCGCCACAGAGTCGTAGCCCTGCATGAGCGGATAGAGGAATTCATGAAGACCAACCGGTTTTCCTTCTTCGATCCGCTTCTCAAACATATCTCGTTCCATCATCTGCTGAACCGTGAAATTCGAAGCGAGCTCAACGACATCGTTAAACGACATCTTTCCAAGCCAGGAACTATTAAACTTCAACTCCGCCGCATTCGGTCCGGTGAAGTCGATAATCTTCTCAAGCTGTTTCTTGTAGCCTTTGCAGTTCGCAAGCACTTCTTCGCGCGTCAGTTGTTTTCGCGTCGCAAGTTTGTCCGTCGGATCACCAATCATCGCGGTGAAATCTCCGATCAATAAAATAATCTTGTGGCCCATCTTCTGAAGTTCCGCGAATTTCCGAATCGGAATCAAGTGACCCAAATGAATCGACGGACCTGTCGGATCAATACCGTAATAAATCGTGAGCGGCTTGCCCGAGACCAACGCCTCAGCGAGCTTTTCCTTTTTCGGATAGACATTCTCGACGGCGCGCGTCAGAAACGTCTCGATCTGTGTTTTGTCCGTGCTCACCTTGGCCATAATTTCCTGCTCATCCTAACGAAAAAGGCTGAAAAGCGCAAAAAGAAAAGACCCCGCCTCAGTAGAGGGCAGGGTCGAGTTGTTCAGCGGACGGCGATCGGCGTGCTCGTGGAGCCGCTCGCGCCGACCATCGGGGTACGCGGAACGTGGATGAAGGACATCCACTCTTCCTTGTCACCCGAGTCTTCGAAGTCTTCGTACATGTCGTCGGCCAGGTGGCCGAGGTGCATGCTCTCGATGTGCGTGATCCCGTTCTTCACGATGAGGTGATGGTGAACGGGAAACGGAACGCCGGGCGGGATCGGCGACGGCGGATGCGGGAAGTTCGAGAACGGCGGCCAGACCGCGAAATCGATCGCCCACGCATCGGAGCCGACGGCCACGACGTGCTTGCTCGCGAGCCAGACGGCCGCTTCGAGGTTGATGCCGGGCGTCGAACCCGCGAGACCAGGACCACCCTGGTAGTAGACGTCGCGAGGCTGGCTCCACATCTCCTCCCAACCCGTGTTGAAGAGGACGACGTCGCCTTCCTTGATGGTGTTCTGGCCCATCCCCTGCGCCTTGAGGGAGCAGATCAGATGGCCCAGCGTCACCTCGTAGCCGGGAGGCAACATCTCGTTGTTGTTCATGAACCGCTTCACGTCGATCATGATCGCACGCGTGATGATCGGCTTCAGCTTCTCGACGCCGAGGTGGTGCGCGCCGTTCGCCCCGTGGACGTCGGCGCCCGTGAACCCCCCGTAGTACACGAGGTTGTTCGGATCCGAGTTGCCCGGCGGGTTGAACCCGAAGTGGTAGAACGCGTCGACCTGCGTCCCGATCTGCGCGAAGGCCGTCCCCAATCCCGTCGAGGGATCGTGGTTCGTGTCGCCGTTGTACGCTTGAGAGGGCGAGAACACGAACGGCGGGTACGAGGTGAGCTCGTAGTTGGCATCCGGATTGACCGGCATCCCCTTCACGAGCTCGTGGGACAGCTCGTACACCCGCCCCTTGCCGAAGTGCTCGGCGCCCTTCTTGGCCTGCTGACGCGTCTGCGTGTTCGTCTCGCCAGCCTCGATGTCCGCGCCGGGTACATTGGCCCAGCGCGACGGACCCGGAGTCGGGTCGTAGGTGAGCGGATCGAAGCCCTCGACGTGGTAGTCGTTCGGGTTGCATGGCCCGTCACCCCCATGGTGCGCGAGCTGAACCTCACCCGTCTCCTCCGGCGAGGGACTGACGGTCGGCTCCGACTCCTCGGGCGCTTCGCACCCGATGAAGCCGAAAGAAGCAACGGCCATGATGGCCATCATGAACGAAAAGGATCGTCGCATAGCATGTCTCCCGTTGTGACGCGGTGTCTCACGACTCTGCATCCCATGAACTGCCGAAAGTAAAGCTCCCAAAGGAAGTCTGAAAAGAACAAAGACTGCTCAAACTGATGAGCAGGTCGGGAGATTACCCTTTGAGATCAATCGAAACAAGATGAACCCTTGTGGGTAAACACGATTTACACCAATTTCTCCAAACGTTCCTTCAACGCCTTCAGCTTCGCTTCCGCCTCTCCGTACTTCCGTTCCATCTCCTCTTTCACCTTCACCGGAGCTTTTGAAATAAATTCTTGGTTTCCCAATTTTCCACGGACAGATTCAAGATAGCTTTCCGTTTCTTGGATTTCCTTTTCTGTCTTGGCACGTTCTTTTTCAATATCGACAGAGCCTGCAACATTCAGGCCAATCGTCGCGCCTCCAGAAACCGTGGTCGCCCAGCCATCTGGGATTTCATCGACAAACGAAATCGATTCCGCTCGTGCAAGTGTTTTTAAAATCTCGATCTGCGCTTCCGCAAGCGATCGGACATCTTTCGCCGTGACGAGCGAGAACTCCACCATCTTCACCGGCTCGATTCCCTGCTCCGCACGAAGTCGACGCATGTCCGTGACGAGCTCACGAACGAGATCAAACTGGATTCCTGCCTCCGCAGGAATGACACCGTGGGGCCAGGCTGACACGATCAGCTGACCTTCAAACCCAGCCTCCTTCCACACAGATTCCGTCACGAATGGCATGTACGGATGCCACAACGCGAGAACGGTCTTGAGGATGTATGAGAGTATCGAAGCTTTTCCTTTTTCGATCTTCGCAATTTCAAGATACCAGTCCGCCAAATCTCCCCACGTAAAATCCCGAAGCTCTTCACCCGCAGACGAGAACTGATACGTCTCAATCTTCTTTGTGACACTTGAAGTCACTTCCGCGAGCCGCGAAAGAATCCATCGATCCGCAAGCGTCTTCGCTTCCGGCTCTCCAACCTTTTCATCCCCGATCTGCATCAAAATAAATCGCGAGATGTTCCACAGCTTATTCGTGAAATTCCGGAAGCCCTGAATCTTCTCTTCCGACAACTTCACATCCTGCCCCGGCGTTGATCCAAGAACGAGCGATAGACGAACCGCATCCGTTCCGTATTTCGGAATGAGATCCAACGGATCCAAAATATTCCCGAGCGACTTGCTCATCTTTCTCCCCTGTTCGTCGCGAACAAGACCATGAAGATACACGTCCTTAAACGGAACTTCACCGAGCGCATACGTCGACATGAGAATCATGCGAGCCACCCAGAAAAAGAGAATATCGTATCCGGTTTCGAGAACCGCCGTCGGATGAAACGCTTTGTTCTTTTCCCACGCGTCCTTATCCGGCCAACCCAACGTCGAGAATGTCCAAAGCCCGGACGAGAACCATGTATCGAGCGTGTCGGGATCCTGCGTCCAATCTGAACCCGGCGATGTGGCAGACACCTGCATTTCTTCGCCGCGATACCATACCGGAATGCGATGACCGAACCAGATCTGACGCGAGATGCACCAATCACGAAGGTTATCGATCCAATGAAAATATGTTTTATCAAAACGTTCCGGCACGATTTTCGTTTGTCCGGATTCAACCGCATGACGCATCAATTCCTTAAGCGTCGTCTTCTCCCCCTTCTTCCATTTACCAAGCGTATCATTTCGCAGCGCAAACGATTTGTTCACACGAATAAACCATTGTTCCATCGGAAGCTGTTCCACCGGCGCACCACCACGTTCCGCAATGGGAAGATTCTGTGCAACGTCCGCGACAGATTCGAGAAGCCCGCTCGCTTCGAGCGTGCCCTGAACTTTCTTTCGCGTTTCTTCAATCGTGAGTCCGCCAAATCCTTCACCAACAGCCTCAGCAATCATGCGGCCATCTTTTCCAATGACCGGAATCGTTTCAAGTCCATGACGAACTGCCATCTCTGCATCAATCATGGAATGCGCAGGCGTCACACCAAGCGTGCCCGTCCCAAATTCCGGATCAACGGCTTCATCCGCAATAATCTTGATCGTAAGCTTCTTTCCGCAAAACGTCGGCGTAAATGTTTGTCCGACGAGTTTCGCATACCGCGCATCTTCTGGATGCACGGCCACTGCTGTATCACCGAATTTCGTTTCCGGTCGCGTCGTTGAAATCGCAATCGGAAAATCTTTATCGTATTTGAACGTCAAAAGCTTTGCCGTGGTTTCTTTGGTCTGTACTTCGTCATCCGAAAGCGTGGTCTGAAATTGCGGATCCCAGTTCACGATGCGATAGCCGCGCTCAATGATGCCGTCGTCATACATCATCTTGAACATCTCGTTCACGGCCGCATTTCGTTCTTCATCCAACGTATATTTTTCCGCCGACCAATCGCAGGACGATCCCATCTTTCGAACCTGTGTCCGGATTGTCGTCGCGGACTCCTCAGCAAACTTCACAACCTCTTCCAAAAATTTCTCACGACCCAATTCCTCGCGAGGATTCTTCATCCCCTGTTTCATCAAAAGTTGTTCGACCTTCACCTGGGTCGCAATCGCCGCGTGATCCGTTCCTGGAATCCACCACGCGCGTTTTCCTTGCATCCGATGAAAACGGATCAACAAATCCTCAATCGCGAGCATGGTCGCATGACCCATATGCAACGTCCCCGTCCGATTCGGCGGAGGCATCACGATGGAATACGGTTCCCCGGTTCCCTGCGGCTTGTACGCGCCGGATTCTTCCCAAGTCTTGGAAATCGCATCTTCTACGGCGGAGGCATCGTAGGCCTTTGGGAGATCGTCAAAGCGGGACATATCAGTGCGGAGATCGTACGTGAGGGGTTTCAATTCGGCAATCAAGAGATTCGACCTCAAAGCCCTCTTTTTTGTAAAGGCTAAAATTAACAAAAAACCCCAATTTTACAGGCAAAAACCCTTGACCCAACGCCTAATACGGGCTACTCTTACCGATCCGCAAAACGCGGACATTCATGGCACTGGCCCCAGAACAACAGGCGATTGAGCTCATCATGCGCGCCAAGCGCATTCTCATCGTTTCTAAAGATCACGCCGCCATCGACGCACTCGCTTCCGTCGGGGCGTGTTTGGCATTTCTGACAAAACTAGGCAAAGCCGCAGACGCGGTGATCCCCGGCCATGATGCCAACCGAGTGCCGGCCTTTTTGCCGGTTTCGATCCCCATTCAACCCGCCGTCGGAGCCATGCGCGCCTTCGAATTATCCCTCGATGTCTCCAACACTCCCCTTTCTGAACTCCTCTACGACGTGAAGGACGGGAAGCTCGAAATCACCGTGACGCCGAAATCCGGAGAATGGTCTCCGAAAGACGTCACATTCAAACACGGACAGGATCGATACGATCTTGTGATCGCTCTCGACTGTCCGGATCTCGCTTCGCTCGGCTCTCTCTTCAAAGAACACGCGGACTTCTTTTATCGAACCACGGTCGTGAACATTGATCGCGATGCAACGAACGAACATTGGGGCCAGGTGAATCTTGTGGATCTGAACGCCGTCTCCACGACCGAGATCTTGTTCGGGATGTTTGATCGCTGGAACAAAAACCTCATCGACGAACCAATTGCGACGGGACTTCTCGCCGGCATGATTGCGAAGACGCAATCGTTCCGCACACCGAACGTCACCCCAAAGACGCTCGACACCGCTTCGAAACTCATCGCCATGGGCGCGAAGCGCGAAGAGATCGTTCACGGTCTCTGGCGCACGAAGAGTGTCCCAACGCTAAAATTGTGGGGACGCGCGCTTTCCCGTTTGGAATATGATCGTGCTCACGGACTCGTCTGGACAACGCTCTCGCGCGAAGACTTTCTCTCTGCTGGTGCACCGGATGATGCGCTCGACGGCATTGTTTCCGAACTGGTCGCGTATTCGCCGGAAGCGAAAGTTGTTGTCTTGATCCACGAAAAAGGAAATTCCACTCAAATGGGCGCATGCGTGACGATTCACGCGATGCCTCCCTACTCGGCCACAGAGCTCGGTCGTGTCTTTGGCGCGAGTGGCGCACGAGATCGCGTCGAGTTCTGCCTGACGCCGGGTCAGCCACTTGTCGAAGGAACCCTGCAAATCATTGACCGCCTCCGAGAAACCCTGAAAAACACGTCCCGCTAATCCTGGGACGTGTTTTTATCATGGACGGATCGAGCCCCGACCGATACGCTTTTGCGGATCTTATGGCCAATCCTCGTATCGTGATTGTCGGCGCAGGTTTCGTGGGACTCCCCACCGCACGTCAACTAAAAAAACGTCTTCCGAATGCAGACGTTTTTCTGATTGATAAGAAAGACCATTTTCTTTTTACGCCACGCCTCATCGATCTTCTCGAAACGCCGAGTGATAAATACACGCCGCGCATCGCCCCAATCGCCGCGCGCCAAAAATTTACGTTCGTCCAAGGAGAAGCGCGAAATATTGATCGCACGAAAAGGATTGTCTACGTGAAAACTCAGGACGGAGCCGCTCGTGAACTTGGGTATGACGCTCTCGTCCTCTGTCAGGGCGCCAAAACAACCTACTTCAAAACCCCAGGCGCAGAAGCCTACGCCCTCCCACTCAAAGTCCGCGAAGACGTCGACCGGATCCATGCACGCGTCCAAGAACGCTTCGCGGATGCAAAAGATGCAGATCCGATGCGCGCAAAAGCGCTCCTCTCGTTTCTCGTGGTTGGCGCTGGACCTTCTGGAATCGAGGCGCTCTTCTCGCTCAAGGCCTACGCAGAGCGATACGCTGACGAACACGCGCCAACACTTAAGCAATATCTCTCGTTTGCTGTTCTCCAAGCGGCTCCCCAGATTCTCCCAGGATTCATTCCAGGCGTCGTAAACGCGGCGAAAGATGCGCTCTCTCGTCACAACATCGATATCTTTGAAGGAGATCCTGTCACCAACATCGAGCCGGATGCAGTCACCACCGCCGTGGGTCGCCGCATTCCGTATGGCGTTCTTCTCTGGTGTGCCGGAATTGAAGCCAACTGCATCACGATGGCCCCAGAAACACTTCTGGATCGCGCAGGGTGTATCGTGACGGATCAATATCTCCACGTCTCAGACATGATTTTTGCCGCTGGCGATACGGTCGCATTCGCAGATCGAAACGTCATCATCCCAAAAAATGCGCAGACAGCCATGATGATGGTTGAAACGATCACCACAAACGTGATCAATACGCTCGAGAAAAAACCTCTTGTCGCGTTCCACTACACGTCGAAAGGAAACATCCTCACCCTTGGCCCGAATGACGGCGTTCTTCAATTAAAGAGCCTGAGCGCTCGATCGGGGCTTGCGCGCACCATTCGCAACGCGCTCTACAATATTCGCGAGCGTCAAATCACCGGCAATTGATTCCCTGCCCCTCGGACGTTACACTGTGGATATCTACTCATTATTCTCCACATTGTTTCGTATGTTGAAAAAGTTCTTCGACGGAAAGAAGTGCACAGATTGCGCGCTTCTCGTCATTCGCCTCGCCGCTGGTGTGATCTTCGTGATTCATGGATACGGCAAGCTGTTTGGCACGGCCCCAGGAATGACCGCCTTTACCGGCATGGTTGATAAGCTCGGCTTCCCAGCTCCAGGCCTCTTCGCCTACCTCGCCGCGCTCACGGAATTCCTCGGTGGCATCGCCCTGATCCTCGGCGTCTTTGTTCCGCCAGCCGCTGCCCTTCTCGCGATTGTCATGCTCGTCGCCTGGGGTGCCGTGAAGAAATTCGCACTTCCGGCCGGAGATGCGGATCTCTCATTGCTCGCCATCTCGATCGCCCTCTTTATGACGGGCGCCGGCAAGCACACGGTCATGTCCCTCATGGGCAAGAAGAACAACTCGTAAAATTCTCAGGATTGAAAAACACCCCACCTCTCGCGAGAGGTGGGGTGTTTTGTATGTATGATATTTCTCACAAAAAAGGACAGCAGGGGGTGTGGTCCGGAACGGCATCCTCGCCAGAACCCGCTCCGTAAACCCACCCTCTGCTGCCCTTTTTATCTTGGAGAATAGAGTACCCCCGAGGCAAAAACCTGTGAAGTCCCCCTTGTCAACAGCTATTTCTTACACGATGTGGAACACGTTTCGTAGGCCGTTTTGCAGGAAGCGAGTTTTACTTCATCCGTTCCAGCCGTTTTTTGACATTCGGCGTTTCGTGCATCACAGGTCGTACATGCAACGGCAGCCGTACCCGGCGCGGGAAACACGGAAGCTTCTCGACACTTCTTCGCACATGCCTCGGCGCCTGCCGCATTCGTCGCTGGTTCTTTCTTGCAGGATTCAATACAGATCGCCACTGGATCTGTCGGAGCCGTTGCACCGCGACAGTCTTTCGCCTGAGCAACACATTTATCATTCATCGTCTTGAGCAACGTCTCAAGACGCTCCACCCGCTTTCCCAGATTTCGAATTTCCGTCAAAACCGTGGCGTTCGTATTTGCCGTACCGCCCGTCGTCTGTGCTTCGACAGAACTCCAAGCAATCGCTCCCGTTAGCACAATCGCGAGACCGGAAACAATCGCCGCAGTCCACACATGTGCGGCACCACGAGCGGCATGCACGATATGATGATCGCGCATGTGCGATGTTGGTCCAACGTATCGCACGGCACACTCACGGCCACAATCACCATGCCCGCAGGCAGGTCCGCTCGTCATTCCGCCCATCGGACCCTCAGGGATCGGAGAAGAAGCGGCTTTTTTGGGACGACGGGAAGGGGCTTTTGGTTTTGGCTCGGCCATAGGTGCGAAAGACGGGATGTGGATTAAATGAATCTGCCGGAAGTATACCATATCCCCCGATCGCATTGACACTTGGCCGTAAAAACCGTACAGTGCCGGCACGTTTTGGACGGCTAGCTCAGTTGGTTAGAGCGTCACATTGACATTGTGAAGGTCAGAGGTTCGACTCCTCTGCCGTCCACCAGTGAAAAACACCGCCAGAGGGCGGTGTTTTTCGTTGGAGGGCTTAATCAGTTACCGGAGGACCAGTGCGACGATTTCGATCACGATCTTCAAACATCGGCGTGAACACCTCACGCCACATCTTGGGAGACATGATCTGAATCGCCGGAATATGCACGCGATCAGGAATCCCCGAAATAATCGCTAATGCGTTTGTCACACGAACAGTGTTCATCGTATTCAATGCGTATGTAAGCCGATCCGGATGAAACCCAAATCCTTTTCGCCAACTATTAGCAAATGATTCCAACTCCTCCACTTGAGAAAAATATTCCCCCGGATGATCCGGCTTCTCCCGTCTCGGCGTTGAAGTAATGAACGGATCAGGAAAACGAACATTCCAAGAATCTCCTTCTTTGAGGAGAACCATATTTTTTGATCCTGCGAGGTCCAATGCGTTCCCCGTCTCCTGAAGATATCGAACCATTTGCTTCACCGTCTCTTGAAGTTTTTCCAAAAATTTTGCATCCGTCTGGGCCTCCAAATGCACGGACATCAACTGCGGGAACATCGACAACGCCATTGCGCGTTCTTCATTCAGCGTGATGCCCCGCTCCTGGACAGCTTCCGGATTTGTTAGCACGACATGCGCTTTATCAAATAATTTTTCATGCGCTTCCGACCGCTGTTCCTGCATCAATCTTTTTTCTGGATAGTGCCCCGTCAATGAAATCACCTGGTCATCCGCGAGATCCATCTTTTTCTGTACCACGACCCACGCAGGAATCTTTTCCGGAAACCATCCAAAATGCTCATTGGATCCCGTTAGCGCTTGATAGACGTTCGGGGAAACTGGAACATCGCGAATCATAAACTGCTGAGGCGGAACGGAGTGAAAACCAAAATAGGATCGCAATTCCGCAATCTTCTCACGCTCAACGTTCATCTGCTCCTTCAAATATCCAACCGCTTCTTTTTGCTGAAACTCCCCCCTTAATCTTGCAGAGAGAACTGGCAATGACTGATTAAAATTCACTTTATAGACAACGTCTTGATGTTTCGGATTCTCAAATTCAAACACCAGATGCTCTCCACCTTTTGCGAGCAATGCGGGATCGAAAATCACTTCGCGCACGTTTCCCGTTTTTTCCGAAACATACCTCTGAGAAGCGGGCACGATTTCTGAAACGGATTTTGCGAGCGTCTTCTTTTGCGTACGCTCCCCCGTCTTCTCTTCTGCTTTTTGAAATGCATCCTGTTCAGATACCGGACGCTCGTCAGAAATCTGCTCCGACGACTCCGAATCCATTGGAGGCGGAATCATCTGATGTTCTTTTTTCGCGTGCGACTCAAACGACTTCATGCCGGACATGATACGTGTTTTTTCTGCGTTTGAATACAAAAATCCTCAGCGGATGCTGAGGCGTTTGCCTTCAACTTCGAAAGAGTGACCACAGTAATGATCGGGACCTTCATGGTCGTGAACCGAAGTTCACGAACCGACCTTGGGAATTTCATCCTGATTCATTCCGACGAGATGTCGGAACGACAGTGTTGTATTCTTGTCTCCCTAGAAAGGAGGTGATCCATCCACAGCTTCCGCTACGGATGCCTTGTTACGACTTCGTCCCTATCGCTGGCTCCACCTTCGTCCCCTCAACGGGGCCTTCGGGTGTTTCCAACTCTCTTGACGTGACGGGCGGTGAGTACAAGACCCGAGAACGTATTCACGGCCGCGTGGCTGATCGGCCGTTACTAGCAAATCCAACTTCATGAGGGCGAATTGCAGCCCTCAATCCGAACTGGGGCCAGGTTTGTTGGGATTAGCTCCGCCTTACGGCTTGGCAACCCATTGTCCTGACCATTGTAGCACGTGTGTAGCCCAAGGTGTAAGAGCCATGCTGATTTGACGTCATCCCCACCTTCCTCCCCGTTATCCGAGGCGGTCTCCCGTGAACATTCAACACGGGATAGGGGTTGCGCTCGTTACCCGACTTAACGGTACATCTCACGACACGAGCTGACGGCAACCATGCAGCACCTGTGTAGCACCCTCGAAGGCGGCCACTGTTTCTAGCGGCTTGCAGCTACATTTCAAACCTTGGTAAGGTTCCTCGCTTACCGTCGAATTAAACCACATGCTCCTCTGCTTGTGCGGGTCCCCGTCTATTCCTTTGAGTTTTAGTCTTGCGACCGTACTCCCCAGGCGGGATGCTTAATGCGTTAGCTTTTTTGACCGACACCGGGAGGGTCGATACTCCCGATATCTAGCATCCATCGTTTAGGGCGTGGACTACAGGGGTATCTAATCCCTTTCGCTCCCCACGCTTTCGTCCCTGAGTGTCAGGCGCGTTCCAGTAAGCTGCCTACGCTTTTGGTGTTCTTACAGATATTAACGCATATTACTACTACACCTGTAATTCCGCTTACCTCTTCCGGCCTCTAGTCATGCCGTATCGACGGCGGCGTACGAGTTGAGCCCGTACATTTAACCATCGACGCGCACGACCACCTGCGGACCCTTTACGCCCAGTAAATCCGGATAACGCTTGAGGTCTCTGTATTACCGCTGCTGCTGGCACAGAGTTAGCAACCTCTTATTCTTTAGGTACCGTCATAGATTCGTCCCTAAAAAAAGCAGTTTACAGGCCGAAACCCTTCATCCTGCACGCGGCGTCGCTCGGTCAGACTTTCGTCCATTGCCGAATATTCTCGACTGCAGCCACCCGTAGGTGTCTGGGCAGTGTCTCAGTCCCAGTGAGGGGGATCATGCTCTCACATCCCCTACCCGTCATAGCCTTGGTGAGCCATTACCTCACCAACAAGCTGATAGGCCATAGGCTCCTCTCGAAGTGTGTTTTGCACTTTACATGCGAATGACTTTTGTCCCCGCATGACCATCGTGGAATTAGCTCTCCTTTCGGAGAGTTATACCCGACTTCGAGGCAGATTGCCAATGTGTTACGCACCCGTTTGCCACTAGCGACTTCCAGTATTGCTACCGAAAGTCACTCGTTCGACTTGCATGCCTTAGACACGCCGCCAGCGTTCATCCTGAGCCAGGATCAAACTCTCAGTAGAACACCCTGATAAATTATCAGGGTATCAATAATTGTGTTTGTCTGGACCCGATCTTAGTAACTGTGGTCACTCTTTCGTTGTCGAAGTTCAGACGTTCGCGGGATGATGAAACCACGCTTTAGGCGTGGGCTTCTTCCGCTGTGATATCCACAATCTGTGATGCGAACGTGCGGGCAGAGTAACGAAAGAAAAAAACCCTGTCAAGGCGCGGCCAAACGACCCTTTTTGTTCACAAAATGAACCACCCATAACCATGATTTTCCGAGGCTTTTTGCGAATCTTAAAATCATGTTAAGAGATCGATTGACAAAAACGCCAAAAAATGGTAGTTTTCGACATCCGTTCAACGCAAATGCAGAACGGTACATCGTCCTTTAACCCATCACAGCGCGGGGTCCCCGCGAGGAGAAAGCCTTGAATCCACATCGAAATCGGCTCAAAACCCTCACGGCGGCACATGACGCTGTGATCAGACTCCAATCGACGATGAATCTCGACGCGCCGCAAGCGATCGAGCTCATCAGCAAGGCACTCGCCTGCCTCGATCCTCGCGTCGTGCAAGAACGACAGCTCGAGGAGTGGGTCGAGACGCTGAAAAAGGCCTGTGCCCGAAAATGGTGCAAGCCTGCTCCGCAGATCCCGCCGTCGGACAAACTGCAGAAGCAGATCCGAAGCGTGGCCAGCGGGCTCCGACATGTGAGGGAGGCGCTCTACGCCGCCATCCATCCGTTCACGGTGAGAAGGGTTCGAGACACGCTCGACATGCTCTTCACCGAAGCCTGCAGACGCTCTCCAGAGACCTCGATCGAGCTCCCTGAGCTCGCCGATCCGGTCGCCCTTCATGTGCTCAAACTTCTCGTTCAAGAGGAGGATCGGCACACGAATGACGAGCACTGGAACGCCCTCGTTCACGAGGTCATCGAGTTCTTCATGGAAGCGCGTCTCGGAGCGTACACACGCCTCGAGCCGCACTTCGGAGACGCCAAACGTGGAGCGCGCAAGGAGGCCAGTAGCCTTGTCCACGAAGAGCTGACTCGCTTGCGACGCCTGCGTGCGCCCAAGCGTGAACGAGCTCCTCAGCCCGCTCCGCCGATCCGGCGCTCCACCATCATCGAACTGGCCCCGAACAGCGTTCGAGGCCACAAGGCGACCGGCAAGCCCGCCCGAGAGAGTGCCGATGTCAGAGGCGACATCCCCCAGCAGATCTGGAAGCGCTTCCCGCAGCTCAGGGTGCTCATCGCCCCGAACTAATCCACCCGCTCCTTCGTCCGCCCTCACCGGCAGACTTCACCTCGCCTCGCTCTGAGAGATCTCAGAACGAGGCGAGTTTTTTTTATTTCTCCAACAGAAATCGGGCAAGCTTCGCCCAATCATCGGCGGAGAGATTTTCCGCCCGTGCCTTTTGCGGAATCCCCGTTTCTCCAAAATCTGGAATCCCAAGATTTGATGTCAAAAGTTTTCGTGGATGTGCAAATCCTTTTTTCGCGATCTGCATGATTTGTTCTGGATCAATCCCCCATCGTGCTTCTCGTTCTCGAAGCGTCATCGGAACAATATCTAAAATAGCCGATTCCACTTTCGGTGGAGGGAAAAAAGCCCCGGCCGCGACACGACGCACAATCCGCGCAGAAGAAGATGCGAGACTGACCATCAATGAAAGCAGCGATGTCTTTCCATCCTTTGCGATCGCGCGTTCTGCGACTTCTCGCTGAACGAGAACAACAACGCGCTCCGGCGGTTTCGGAGACCAGAGCGCTTTTCGTAGCGCGAGCGAGGTAATGCTGTAGGGAAGGTTTGCGACAAATTTCCACGGTTCGTCGCGGACGATTTCGTGCCAGTGAATCGTGGCCGCATCACCGTGAATCACCCGTAGAGACTTCGCTCCAGGAAGGCTCTCGAGATGCGGAATAAATCGACGATCTTGTTCAATCGCCATAACCTCCGCCCCACAATCCAAAAGCGCTCGTGTGAGCACGCCGAGCCCTGGGCCAACCTCCAATACTTGATCTTTTGGCTGAATATCCGCTGCATCAACAATCGAAAGAAGAGCGGCCGGTTCAATCAAAAAATGCTGGCCGAGCCGTTTATTTGCTCCGCCGCCAATCTTTGCCAAAACCGTTTTGATTTCTGTGGGGTTCATAGACGAATCGCACCAGCTCTCACCACATCTATCTTACCGTCATCCGCGATTCGAACAATGGTTGATGCGGCGCGTTTCGGGAGTGTCCCCGCATCAATAAGCAGATCTGGCGAGACGCGGTCGTTTCCAAACATTTCGATTACCGTCTTTGCCGATCGAGCCGCCGTTTCACCGGAATGATTCGCAGAAGTCGAAACGATGGGAAAACGAAATCGACGACACAACTCTTGAACCATCGAATCAGACGAAACACGGATCGCGATATCTTTTCGCCCCATGATCTTTTCGACTGCCGGAAGAATGAGCGTTAGTGGTCCTGGCCAAAACCTCTCCGCAAGTGAACGTGCCGCACCTCGAATCTCTGCGACGCGTTTTGCTTGCGCGACAGAACTCGCGACCAATAACACTGGCTTTCCTTTTTCGCGCCCCTTGATCCGAAAAATTCGTGCGAGCGCTTTTGCATTTCGTGGATCACACCCAAGCCCATACACGGTCTCGGTCGGATACGCGATGACGCCACCTTGTTTCACAATAGAAACTGCTAAACGAAGCGCACGCTTGCATTCCGCTTCTGTCTTCGCTGGAACAACGATCATGCCTGATTCAAAAACCACTCCACCGTTCGACGCAGACCATCCTCTAAATTCACTTCCGGGCGCCATCGAAGCTCATGCGTAAGCTTCGAAGAATCCAGCGCGCTCCGCATCGGTGCGCCGATATCCGCCGGTCCTTTCTTTGGTTTCTTCTCGTAATGCGCGAGCTGAGCGATCTGCGCGTAGAGCGTATTCACGTCCGTCTCAATCCCCGTTCCCACGTGAAACGGACCTTCCGCCTCCGGATGATCCATCGCCGCGAGCATCGCCGAGACGACATCGGAAACATAAATATAATCGCGGGTCTGTTTTCCGGTTCCGTTGATGCGAACAACGTCATCCGCAAGCATCCGCTTCGCAAAAATCGCAACAACCCCAGCTTCCCCATGCGGATTCTGTCGCGGCCCGTACACGTTCGCAAAGCGCATCGAGGTGAATGCGAGTTTCCGCGCCGCTCGAAAGAATGCGCCGTAGTGTTCGCTCGCCACTTTCGCAATCGCGTACGGAGATGACGGAGCGGACGCATGGAGTTCGTCCGTTGGGAGCACTGTTTTCTCGGAAGAGAGCGCTCCGCCGGTTCCGGCAAAAATAAACCGCTTCACCTTTGCTACGCTTGCCGCTTCGAGCAAGCGAATCGTGGCGTGAATGTTCACTTCCGCGTCATGCACAGGATTTTTGACTGAGACTGGAACGCTTGCCTGCGCTGCCAAATGAAAAATAGCGTGAGGCTTTAATTTCGTAATCAATGCAGACGCCGCCGGGGAACGAATATCCAGTTTTTTAAAATCTGCTCGCTTATCCACGTTTTTCCGCGAGCCAGTCGAGAGATCATCGATCACCGTCACATCCCACTTCTTCGCGAGAAGCGCATCCACCAGATGAGAACCGATAAAGCCGGCGCCGCCGGTTACAAGAGCCTTTTTTGCCATACTTCCCGCATGATAGCGGACATGAGGGTTATTGGTCACCCCAGGGTTTTACGTCCTTCAGAATCTCCAACCGCGGTTCCTTTTTCGCCTGAACGCGATCAAACAACGCGTCGTCAGTAATAAAATACACACGTACACCGTTCTGTGACATTCCTTGGAGAGCCGAATCATAGTGACGGATTTCAGACGGCGTAACCGCAACGTCGCTTTGCCATTCGTAATCCTTTCCACGCTTCACAAACGTCTCACTCGGCAAAAGATAGAGATATCCGCCACGATCCTTTTCTGCGAATTCTTCCGGCGTTCCCCAAATGCAGACATACGAAACCTCCTGCTCACGTCCAATGCTAAACAGCACATCCGAAGGCATCAAAAATAAACTCGCGGCCGCGATATCATCTGTTGCAAAAACTGCCGGAAGATCATGAAGATGATCTTCGGAAGATTTCACTAACACCGGCTCGAGTACACCCTCAATCTTGCGCGACGAACCGTGATACAGAATTACGGGTTTTGCATCCATACACGTTAGTCTTTACTCAACTCCCCTCGCACATCCCGCTTCTCCGCCTCTAACCGAAGCTCTGCTTCGACAAAGCCATCAAGATCTCCATCGAGCACCGCATCCGTATCTGACGTCTCATGATCCGTTCGATGATCTTTCACCATCCGATACGGCTGAAGCACATAGGAACGAATCTGATTCCCCCACTCCGCGCTGTGAAACTCTCCACGAAGCTGTTGTTTTTCTTTCTGCAGTTCCTCTTCTTTGATTTTCAAAAGCTTCGCCCGAAGAATCTTCATCGCGGTTTCACGATTCTGCGTTTGCGAACGTTCGTTCTGACAGGTCACCGTAATTCCTGTTGGAATATGCACGATGCGGACAGCTGAATACGTCGTGTTCACCGACTGCCCGCCTTTTCCACCGGACATAAACGTATCAATACGAAGATCATCGGATTTGATTTCAACGTCTACATCCTCATCAATCTCCGGAAGAACTTCAGCGAGCGCGAATGAGGTCTGACGCAAGGCATCCGCATTGAATGGAGAAAGACGCACAAGGCGATGCACTCCAGCTTCGGCCTTCAAATGACCGTACGCATGGCGACCTTCCACAAAAAATGTTGCGGATTTGATCCCCGCCTCCCCACCACGACTTTCATCCACGAGACGTACGCTCCAACCTTTGCGCTCCGCATATCGAAAGTACATGCGCATGAGCATCTCCGCCCAATCCTGCGCATCCGTTCCACCAGCTCCTGCATGAATCGCCATGACGGCATTTGCCGCGTCATGCGGACCAGCCATCAACATGGAAAACTCCATCGCCTGATATCGCGCTTCTAGTTCTCCGACGCGGGTCACGACTTCACTCTCCATCGATTCATCCGACTCTTTGTCAGAAAGCGAAGCAAGTTCCTGCAGATCGAGAATCTCTTTTCGTAACACATCCCACGCCTCAAATTCCTTTCGAAGATCCGCCAACTTCTGCGATTCACGTCGCGCGCGTTCCTGATCTGACCAAAAATCTGGAGCGGAAACTTCTTGCTCTAACGCCGCCATTTCATTCTTCACCGCATCCAAACTCAACACGCGCCACGCATCTTCCAGCTTGGTTTTCAGCGCATCAATGCGAGCGACAAGATCTTTATTCATCGCACGAAACGTATCGTTTTATAAACAAAAAAGCAACCCACCGAAGCGGATTGCTTTTGTTGTTCGATTAGAAGTTGACCTTGTTGCGGTACTGACCAATAACCGGAATCTCCCAAAACTTTCCCTGCATCACGTTGATGATTCCGATCACCGAAACGATCAATCCGGCGACCGACGCGATCGAACCGATGATCCCAAGAGCTGGCAACATCCCGACGACGCTGGCCGCAATCTCAAAGAGGAAGAGGACAAAGCCCTGCTTCGCATGTTCCTGTGCGAATTTCGACGTCTTCTTCATGAAGAGCGGAATCAAGCACAGAATCCCGATGTACGAGAGAACCGCCATGAGCTGGTTTTCCTGAACGTCCTTCGGGTCGAATGAGGTGACCGGCGTTGCGTGAAGCGGGGGCTGTTGGTTTTGGTTGTCCATATTGCGTGAAATAATATCAGGTTACGTTGAATGAGGCGACTTAGTATCCCATGTCCATCCCTCCACCATGGCCATGACCGCCAGCCTCTTCCTTCTTCGGCTTTTCGGTGATGACACACTCGGTCGTGAGGAACATCGCGGCAATCGAGGCGGCGTTCTGAAGGGCAGAACGTGTGACCTTCGCCGGATCCACGATCCCCGCCTTCAACATGTCTTCATAGACATCGGTGAGGGCGTTGTACCCTTCTGATCCCGTCATCTTCTTCACGGCTTCGACAACGACGGAACCATCTTTACCCGCGTTCTGCGCAATCGCACGGATCGGTTCTTCAATCGCTTTAGAGAGGAGACGGACGCCAATCGCTTCGTCGCCTTCTGCCTGAACACCGGCGAGCACAGACTGCGCACGGAGCAATGCGACACCACCGCCAGGAACAATTCCTTCTTCGACCGCCGCTTTCGTCGCGGCAACGGCGTCTTCGATGCGATGCTTCTTTTCTTTCATTTCCACTTCCGTCACCGCACCAACTTTGATCACACCGATTCCACCAGAAAGTTTTGCAAGACGTTCCTGCAACTTCTCACGATCAAATTCTGAGTCCGTGGTTTCGAGCTGTTTCTTCACCTGACCGACACGAGCCTGAATCTGCTCCTTGTCGCCTTTTCCATCCACGAACGTCGTGTGATCTTTCGTTGAAATAACTTTGTGCGCACGACCAAGATCCGTCAGCTCCATCGTATCGAGCTTGCGGCCGAGTTCATCCGTGATAAGTGTGGCACCCGTTACCGTCGCGAGGTCCTGAAGAAGTTCTTTGCGGCGGTCGCCAAAGCCCGGAGCCTTGAGAGCCAACGCGTTGAACATGCCACGGAGTTTGTTCAAGACAAATGATGGGACGACATCGCCATCAAAATCATCGGCGATAATCACGATCTCCTTCTTTCCTGTCTGCACGAGTTTTTCGAGAATCGGAAGAAGATCCTGCATCGAGGAGATCTTTTTATCTGTCACGAGAATCGGGGCATCTGTGTACTCGGCTTCCATGCGATCGGAATTCGTCACCATGTACGGCGACGCATATCCCTTATCCAGACGCATTCCCGGCACAACTTCCACCTCCACACCAATGCTCTGCGATTCTTCCACCGTAATGATTCCGTCGTTGCCCATTTTCTTCATGGCGTCGGCGATCATCTTTCCGATCTCCGCATCATTCGCAGAGATCGTTGCGACCTGTTCGATCTCATCCTCCTTCACCGGCTTTGCAATCTTTTCTTTAATCTCTTTCACGAGCGCGTCCACTCCCTTTTCAATACCGCGCTTCACCGAAAGCGGATTTGCTCCCGCGGTGATGTTCTTCAATCCTTCGGCGATCATCGCCTGCGCGAGAACCGTTGCCGTCGTTGTTCCGTCACCCGCGACGTCGTTCGTCTTGGAAGCAACTTCTTTCACGAGCTCTGCACCGATGTTCTCAAATTTGTCTTCGAGATCAATTTCTTTCGCGACCGTCACGCCGTCCTTCGTAATCATCGGTGCGCCGTATCCTTTATCGATCACGACGTTGCGACCCTTCGGACCGAGCGTCACTTTCACCGCGTTCGCGAGTTGATCCACGCCGCGCTTCAACGCCTGACGTGCCTGTTCATCAAACTGAATGAGTTTTGCCATAATATTTTTTTGAGATTACTCAATAACGGCTGTGACGTCGGATTCAGAAACAACCAAATACTCCACGCCATCAACTTTCACCTTGTCTGGGTATCCCCCAAACACAATCTTGTCACCAACTTTGAGCGACATCGGCGCGAGCGAACCTGAATCAAGCAAGCGACCTGGACCGATCGCAATCACCTCGCCCTGTTCTGGACGTTGCTTGTCACCCATGTCGGCAAGAATAATGCCGGACTTGGTCATTTCTTCTTTTGGTGCCTGTTTAACGATCACGCGATCACCGAGAGGACGAAGCATAGATATTGAGAAATTAGGCGTAAAATCAGAGAAAACTGACGAGAATTAGCACTCCATATTTGCGAATGCTAATCCCGTTACGCCGGTACTGTGCCAAGGTTTTGCCCTTGCCGTCAAGACAGGACCCCCGTATGCTGACGCCCATGTTTTCGTGGCTCTCGAAGTTTGTTCAACACCCCGCTCGAATTGGTGCGGTTGCTCCGAGTTCGGCCTCTTTGGCGCGCCTCATGACGGATGAATTGAAGCCGAATAGCCGCGTCCTAGAGCTTGGCCCCGGAAGTGGCGCCATCACCCCGTTCATTCTTGAGCGACTCTCTTCCCCTTCTCAACTCACCTTGATTGAAATTGATCACGATTTTGCGGAACGATGTAAAAAAATATTCGCTGGGACAAACGTGATCGAGGGCGACATCGTCAATATTCTGACGCAACAGAACGCGACGTATGATGCGATCATTTCCGGCATCCCATTTGCCGCGATGGGGAAAGAACGCGCAGAAGAAATTTTCAAACTCATTCGAGATCATCTTACGCCCGGCGGACAGTTCATCATGTTTCAATATTCGACGCGCACGCTTGGAGAAGTAAAAAATGTTTTTGGAAACACCCACGTTCGATTCACTCCATGGAATCTTCCACCCGCATTCGTCTTTTTTGCGACACGCGAAGATAAAAAATAACGCTCGGCGGAAAAAATCCACGCCGAGCGTTTGAGATTCAGGGAATCGTCACCCTCACATTCCTCAACCCAGGAGGGTTGAAGTGTGGAATGACAGTTATGACGCCTGTGACGACATCAGAGATCATGGAGCCAATCTCTGTACCATCCTCATAGACGTAGACCTGTCCTCCACAGGAGTCGGTGCTGCAGTCCCAGGTTCCGGTGATGGTTCCTGAGGAAGGAGCGATATGAAGACCTCCACGGAACTGAATGTTCCAATTAGGTTCTGCGGGACCGAGGTCACAGAGAACGAAAGGTTCTCCCATATTGGGATTTACACACCAGGGATCAAGGAACTTCTCCTCGATGGTTTCTCCTTGGTCTGGATCTGCGGTACCTCCGGCGAGGCCCACAAACTGATTGGGAGGGACGGGAAGAGTGTCATAGACCCAGCAGACGAAGAGACCAGAGGGAGGGATGGGGCCGCAGGGGCCTTCACACACGCCCATGTTGCAGGAAGCTGCCGTGATGGACCCGCACGGACTCAGACATCCGCCGCAGGCATCCACATCATCAAGGAGAGACGCTTCGCATCCTGTGAGCGGGTCGGAATCGCAATCCTCGAAATCCGCATCGCAGGTGCCGAGTGCACACTGCTCCGCTTCGCAGATCGCTGAGGCCTGATCAAATGCGCACGGCGTGCACGCATCGTCCTCAGCGGAACACCCGAAATCTGGATCGTTCACTTGAACGCATTCTCCCTCACAGAGCTTCTGCGTTGGACTGCACGGATCAGAACCACCGGTTCCGCCCTCGCCACCCATTCCGCCAGCAGTGGTCGTTGTCGTGGTCGACGGTTCGCCGCCCATCCCACCCGTCGCCGACGTGGTCGTGGTGGTCGACGAGAGATCTCCCCCCATTCCACCCACACCACCGCCTCCATCTTCCTGCACGCGGAACTTATCGAAGTCCTGCAGACAGGCGCAGAGGCACAGCGCGATCATCACAAACCCCTGCGCGCCCATTCGAGCAAGTTGCGTTTCACGCATCACGAA
>JAGOQY010000037.1 GCA_018063125.1 Patescibacteria group bacterium
TTTGCGGCAAAAGAAAGAGATTTTGGGTTGACAAACGGCCCAAAAAACGCTATTATAGGGATGTACAGCGTGTTTCCTGCAAAAACAAAACGGTTCCTATGATGTATCGCATCGGATCATTTTTTATAACCGTTGGCCTCATCTTTGGGCCGGTGGTTTCTCCCGCATCTGCCGCGACGCTTCCATATGCCGCGCAGGTTGGGACTGGAGAAACTTCAATTCCCGCAGGAGAATCTCGCCAAATTACGCTGAAGTTTAAAAACGTTGGTTCGCAAACATGGATCGGAGGTTCCACAAAGACCGCGGTTTATTTATACGGCAATTCTTCCATCTTTGGTCATCCTTCTTGGCCAAAAGATGATCTTGGCGTACCCATCGCGCAGTCAAAGGTCGTTCCCGGTGGGATGGCTTCTGCAGTTTTTTGGGTAAAAGCTCCAAAAACACCGGGAACATACACCGAACGCTTTCTTCTTTCCTATGGAACGAACGCTTGGGTAAAGGGTTCGACGGTCACAGTAAAATTCAATGTGACGTCCGCATCGGTTGCGGCTCCGGCGGCAATGACTCCTCCTGCAGATGCGGTGATGGCAGATGCAGTGAATGGATGGGGTGCGCTTCTCGTCGATAAAGGCGGGATTGAATGGCAGATGGACCCCGGCGGACACACGATCGTGACATTGGGATTTAAGAATACGGGATCAAAGACGTGGGTTCGCGAAGGAACGTCACATGTTTCGCTCTATACCGGAAAGGGAGATCGACAGAGCGTCTTTAAAGATTCTTCTTGGTTGAACAATCTTAAGACGACAAGTTTGGTTGAAGCGCAGGTGAAACCGAATGAAATTGGTCATTTTAAATTACAGCTGCGCGCACCAGTGACTCCGGGAACGTATCAAGAATCATTTCAGCTCGCCGCGGAAGACACGTCGTGGATTCCGGGAGGTGTTGTGACACTTCCGATTCGTGTCCTCGTGAGTAATGAACAGATCTCGCAAGGGATTTTGCCGAGCGGTCAGTCAACAACGGGGAGTTACAAGACGATGTTACTGTTGAAATCTGCTCAAGCGCTGACGTTGTTAGGCAATGGTCGCCAAGCGCTGACGTTTGGATTTAAAAACACCGGAACAGCGAATTGGGGAACACTCGCGCTTCAGCTTGCCGAAGTTGTTCCAGCGTTGGAAGGAAAACTTTCCAGCGTTCGTGATGAGACGTGGCTAACGAGTGTGGAGCCGGTTCGTGCGACGCGAGCGACCGCGCCAGGTGAAATTGGATTCTTGGGATTCACGATCAAGGCTCCGACGAAGAAGGGATCGTACATCGCAAAGTTTAAGCTCGTTGCCGATAACAATGCGGTTCAAGATGGATTTGTGGAGATCCCAATCACGGTCACGGCGGACGGATACATTGAACCAACTCCTGCGCCATCACCCACGCCAAGTACTCCGAATACGCCAATTTCGAGTGGAATTGCATTGAACCCTCAGCCACTCAATGGCGATGAATCGTCATTGCCGAATGAACCGATCATTCGCGTGGGTCTTTTTGCCACGACCGACAACCAGATGATTCTTCGAGGCGTTGGAGGTGGATTTAAGATCACCGCAAACGGTTCTGAAGTGTGCCGTTTGAACTCTGGAGAGAGTGCGACCATCTCGTACGATCGTTCTGCGGGCGTGTATCGTGCGAATGGTCCGCGATGCACGTCGCAGTCGAGCACGCACTACGTCGCACTTCAGGATGATGGGATTTCTCCTCTCGAGCTGACAGATTTTTCTCGACCGGTCTCTTGGCTTCCGGGCGCGAATGACAACAAGTTTCGTGGAAAGCTTGAACTTCGATTTACGCCAAAGACGGACAAAGTTTGGATTATCAACGAACTTCCCATCGAAGCCTATCTCTACGGGATCGCAGAAACATCCAACTCGAGCCCACAAGAATATCAGCGCGCCCTGCTGACCGGCTCTCGAACCTACGCGATGTATCACATTGAACGTGGGACGAAGCACGCGAACGAGTTTTATATCGTTGATGCGACGTACGATCAGGTGTATCGCGGATATGGCGCAGAGATTCGCAATTCAAATGTGATCGCGGCGATCAATGCCACGCGTGGCCAAATCGTGACGTATAATGGCAAGCTCGCGATCACGCCGTACTATTCTCGTTCTGATGGCCGAACGCGTGACTGGACCGAAGTTTGGGGCGGTGGACCGTATCCGTGGCTCGTCTCTGTGCCGGTTCCGTGGGACAACGGCAAAACGTTGTGGGGACATGGCGTAGGCCTCTCCGCGACCGGTGCCCTCGGCATGGCCGCAGATGGAAAGACCTATGATCAAATCTTGAAACACTTCTACACGGGAATCGAATTACGAAAGGCGTACAAATAAAGATCAGGCGAAAAAGAAAATCGAGCCCTATGGCTCGATTTTCTTTGCGATGTGTTCTTTTGAATCAGCAGTTGTTCCGTCCGGCATGTTGAAGTCTTCGACGGCCTGCTCGAGTTGTTCCTTTCGGTTTTCCTCGGCGAGTTCCAGGATGAGCTTTGCGACCTGGTTTGGATGGGGGATGTTCTGGAACACGAATCGTTGTTTTTCACCGGCGGTTTGAATGAAGATATCTCCGAAATCAATCATCGTGTGCCAGAAGCCTTTCACTTCTGTGGTGACATCTTGCGTGCGGTAGAGTCGAAGTTCCGAAACGGTGCGATTGAAAAGCCCTTTTTGTTCGATATCGAGGATGCGCTTATCGGTGAGGATGAAAACATCGAGCCAATAGTCGAGAAACAGCTGGAAGAGAAATAAGAGGCCGTAGAGGAAGAAGATGCTGACGCCTAAGACAAAAAGCGTCATCGCTTGCGGATCTGCGAGGAGGTTTGGTTGAAGGGTTTGGAATGCAAGATAGGTCGCTGGCGGGAGCAAGAAGACGAACACGATCATGCAAAAATACGGGATGAGCGTGAACCAGTGTGCGCGATAGACGAGTGCCTTGCTTTCGTGAAGATCTGCCCCTGGAAGATGGTTGAGATGCAACATATTACGGGTTCAGAAAAGGGGATGATCCAAGAAATCCATCAAATAACGTAAACGGTTGCGACCAATCCACGGTCAGAAAAAATCCTCCACAGAGGAGCAGTGTAACGCCGAGAATGACGAGAAACGCGGTCGTCGAAGCGTAGGTGCCAAAGTTCGCAATTCCGAATCGCGTCATCTGGATGACGGTAATCAACGAAAAAATGAGGTGGATGCCGAGGAGGACGAGCCACACGAGAAGAAACACAGAAAGAGGGATCATAGAGGAAGTGACGAGGGGGAGGAGGGTTTTGTGAGGCCGAGATGCTCGTAAGCGAGGTCTGTGGCGACGCGTCCGCGGGGCGTTCGATCAAGGAGGCCTTCTTGAAGAAGAAACGGTTCGATGACTTCTTCGAGTGTCGCCATATCTTCATTCGTACTGGCGGCAAGCGTTGTGAGTCCGGTCGGGCCTCCATGAAACTTTTCAATCAACGCACGGAGAATGCGGCGATCGGTTTCATCCAAGCCTTTGCGATCGATGTCGAGCGCGTCGAGTGCGTTCGCCACGGTCTCTGCCGTAAGAATACCATTCGCTTTCACCTCGGCGAAATCGCGAACACGTTTGAGGAGGCGATTGGCGATGCGTGGCGTTCGGCGAGAGCGTGAAGCAATGTGTTTTGCGGGCTCATCTTCAATGGGAACATTGAGGAGATTTGCGGTTCGGCTGACGATCGCTGTCATCTCGTCGATGCCGTAGAAATCCAGATGATAGATCGCGCCAAAGCGATCTCGGAGTGGTGCCGTGAGCAGGCTTACGCGCGTCGTAGCGCCAACGAGGGTGAATCGTTTGAGATCCAATCGAAGGGCACGCGCGGTCGGTCCTTTGCCGATGACGAGATCAAGCGCGTAATCCTCCATGGCAGGATAGAGGACTTCTTCGATGTTCCGATTCATCCGGTGAATTTCGTCGACAAACAAAATATCGCCGTCTTCCAAATTTGTGAGGATCGCGGCGAGATCCCCGACGCGTTCCAACGCCGGGCCGCTCGTGACTTTGATATTCGCATTCATCTCTCGGGCGATGACGTGCGCGAGTGTCGTCTTTCCCAGACCCGGTGGGCCGTAGAGGAGCACGTGTTCGCAGGGTTGTTCACGTCGTCGTGCGGCTTCGAGAAACACGGAAAGGTTTTCTTTGAGTTTGGGTTGGCCGATAAACTCATTCAAAAGCTTGGGACGGAGCGATAATTCAAAGCTCTGCTCCACATCTTGTGACTCCGGGGCGATCAGGCGTTCCTCCTCCATATCGAGGAGACTGTAGCGCGTCGCTTGGACGATTGGCTAGGGGCTTAGGAAAGCCAGAAGAGGAGTCCGGCGGCTCCGGTCATGATGACAGCGGTAAAACCCACGAGAATGTTGCTCGCGAGTCCGTTTACGTGTTCGCCCATGAGTTTGGGGTCATTCGCAATCTTGAGAACGACGAACAGAATTACTGGCGTGACGAGTCCGTTCACGATTGCCGCCCAGATCAGTGCCTGGATCGGTGCGATGCCGGAAAAATTGAGGAGAAGTCCGATGAGCGTTGCGATGGTGATCGCGCCGTAGAATCCGTGCGCTTCGTGAAGTTTGTGCGCGAGTCCATTTTTCCATCCAAAGGCTTCCGATAGTGCATAGGATGCGGAAGCGGAAAGGATCGGAATGGCGAGAAGTCCGGTTCCGATAATTCCAATTGTGTAGAGCCAGAATGCACCTTTTCCTGCGAGCGGCGTGAGCGCTTTTGCGGCGTCGGCGGAAGTTGCGATGTCATGGATACCATTCGAGAAGAACACGCTGGCGGCCGTAAGAATAATGCAGAACATGATGAGATTCGAAAACGTCATGCCTGTCGTCACGTCACGGTGCATTTCTTGGAGTTCTTCGGCATTCGCGCCTTTTCGTCGGTTCACGGTTTTTCGTCCATTCGCGATCTCTTCCTCGACCTCTTCGTTGGCTTGCCAAAGAAGGAGATATGGAGAGATCGTGGTTCCAAGAACGGCGATAAAGGCGAGAACGAAGTCTTTGGTGAGTTCAAAATGCGGAATCAACGCGCCTTTCAAGACAGCGCTCCAGTTCGTTGTGACGAGAATCGCGGTTAAGAGGTAGGCGAGGAGCGTGAGAGCAAGCCATTTCAAGATTTTGGCGTATGTTTTATACGTGACAAAGATTTCCAAAATCAGAATGAGAATCGTAAAACCGATCGTTGCAACGGCGAATGGAATTTGTGGAACCAACAGACGAAGCGCGTCACCCATGGCACCAAGATTCGCGCCGATGTTAATGCTATTCGCAACAAAGACCAGGAAAACCACCAGGAGAAGTGTTGCACGCGAAGAACGTTTTCGAATCGCCGCAGTGAGTCCTTCGCCCGTGACCATTCCGATGCGCGCAACAGTTTCTTGAATCGCGATCATGAATGGAAGAACAAGGATGGATGTCCAGAGCAATCCAAATCCAAAACGTGCGCCGACCGCGGTGTAGGTTGCGATGCCAGATGGATCGTCGTCCGAAGCGCCCGTGATAAATCCCGGACCCAGATGACGAAAGAACCGACGCAAAGGATTTTCCATAGAAGAACTGCGGACATTGTAGCATTGATTCACGGCGATTTTTTGACACTCGCCAAACGTCTTGGAATGCGATAGGCTGTGGCTCGATATGATGATGCCGGGTAGCCAACTCTCACGAAAACTTCCCACGATTGTGCAGACGCATCGTGCGTCTACGCTGAATGCGATTTCTCAGAAGACGCATAACGTGACGGCGCGTATCGAGTTTCTCAAAGCTGAAGGTCAGCGCATGAGTGAGCTGCTTGATCAGGTTCCCGAAGATACGGGATCGCGTCTTGCGTGGCTTTCAAGTCGTCTTCACGCGGAATAACTATGTCGGAACATTTTTCTTCATTTGAATCCGCACCTAAGCCCGCTTCACCAGAGACGGAGAAGATTTTAGAGTCCATCGAAGAAGTGCGTGGAATTTGGATTGAGAACGTCCAGCGATTCGATGAGCTTATTCCAAGCAACGACATCATCGTTGATGAGAAGACGATTGCGGTCGGCGTCGTACGGAGTGCATTGCTTGCAAATCTCATCGAAATAGATGAAATTGAGCAGGAAGTCCGAAAAGCCGCATAAAAACCGGGGCCCGTGGCGGAATTGGTATACGCAACGGACTTAAAATCCGTAACCGCAAGGTATGCAGGTTCGATCCCTGCCGGGCCCACCAGACAAAAACTCCGCCTTATCCAAGGCGGAGTTTTGTGATTCCTGAGTGGACAAAATGTCTTTTTGATGACTATTGTGGGGTTTCAAGAGAGTCTGATCTTTTACATACAAGAAAGGAGGCGTCGTGATCAACAAGACGTCTGCGTTCAGTCTCATCGTGTCAGCGGTTCTTCTTGCGTGTTCGTCCAGCCCTACGGAGAAGAAGAGCGAGGACGGAAATCTCATCGAGAATACCGGCGGAGGAGGTGGAGGCGCCGATGTTGGATCCTCCGGTCAGGGTGGCGACAGCGCAGAAACTCCGGTACAGCGTGCGGCTGCCGGGTACTGTGATGCGCTCTGTGAGTGCTTCGAATGCGATGCGGAAGACCGCGAGGACTGCATCCGGGAATTCAATGATTCGACGGAAGAGGGCGAAGCCTGCGACGCCCTGTTGGTTCAGCAGTTGGGCTGCGCGGCGGCGTCGATTGATGGATGTCCCGCAGACTACGACAAAGAGCTCGAGATGATCAACTGCGCACCGCCCATGGAAGAGCAGGAGGCGGTATGTGGCCCGGGCGGCATCCCCGGCTGATCCTTTCTTCACGACTGTCGGTCTGCCAGTCGTTCCACTTCAAGCTCCGTCGGTTTCAAAAACCCGCGGAGCTCTTTTTATTTCTTCCGTTTCTTTTTGGCGAGATAAACCCGCAACTCTTTCAGGGTTTTTGTATTCAGAATATGTCGTTTTTCTGCCCAGCCACGCCGCGCGATTGCTTCGCCGAGCGGAAGAGCGGAGAACTGATCGGGCGCATGAGCGTCCGAATCGATGACGAGCATGACACCGGCTTTGATGGCCGCTCGAACATGAAGATCTCGCAGATCGGAGCGTTCCGGTGAAGCATCGATTTCGAGGATGACGTGGTATTTTTTTGCCGCGGCCATGACGGTGCCCATATCCAGATCAATCGGGTCGCGTTTGCCGATGCGTCGTGCTGTTGGATGGAAGAGACAGTCCACCATCGGATGAGACATGGCTTTTACGATACGAGCCGTTTGCTCTTCTCGTGAAAGATGAAAATGTGAATGAACGGAAATCCCGACCCAATCGAGAGAGGCGAGCGATGTGTCGGAAAGATCGAGCGAGCCGTCTTTTAGAATGTCGCATTCTGTTCCTTTGAGAATTCGAAACCCAGGGAGTTTCTTGTTCAGCCGATCGATTTCCTTTCCTTGTTCACGAATGCGTTTGTCATCGAGACCATGGATGAACGCAAGAGCTTTCGTATGATCCGTCACAGCCATGTACGAAAGCCCAGCTTTTTTCGCGGCGAGCGCCATTTCTTCGATGGAAGAAGATCCATCTGTCCAATCGGTCTGAACTTGGAGATCGCCGCGAACGGATCCGTAGGGGAGAAGATCGGGGAGTGTATTTTTTTGTGCGGCTTCCAACTCGTCGCCTCCGACGCGAAGCTCCGGTGGTGGCGTTCTCATCCCAAGTTTTGTGTAAATTTCTTCCTCGGTTTTGCAAACAACTAATGAACCTTTTCCGTGATCGGCTCCCTTTCGTTTCGTGTGAAAGAGTCCATATTCATTGAGGGTAAATCCTTTACTCAATGCGTGTTCGCGTAATAGAACATTGTGACGTTTATCCCCCGTGAAATATTGGAGTGCCGCGCCGAAAACTTCATCTGGGACGACACGGAGATCCGCATCGATTCCGATGGTGAGTCGGACTGATGAGCGGGTTTTTCCTCGTTCGTGAACCGTTTGGACGAGTGGAAGTTTTGCGAATGCTTCCATCACACGTTCCGGGTCGTTAGATGTCACGAGGAGATCAATGTCACCGACCGTTTCCTGGCGTCGGCGAAGAGATCCGGCATACGTGCATCGTTTCACGCCACGAATCTCGGAGAGCTCCTTCACGATGTGATCAGCGATGGGAAGAATATCGCCGAGTAGGTGTCTTCCGGTCGAGCTCTCCATGAGCTGAAGCGCTTTCGCGATCTTCATTTCACTTTTTTCGCCCCAGCGTGGGAGTTTAGAAAGTTTCTTTTTTGCTAGCGCTTTTTTAAGATCTTCCACGTTTCGAACACGAAGATGTTTGTAGAGTTCACCGATGTGACGCGCGCCCAATCCTTCAATCTGCGCGAGTCCCCAAATGTCGACGGGAAAACGTTTTTTGATCGCCTCGTATTCCTTCACGCGTCCAGTTCGAAAGTATTCGTCGATTTTCTCCGAGAGCGCTTGTCCGATGCCCGGGAGCTTCTTTAGCTCTTTAATTCCGCCTTTCTTCCATGTTTCTTCGACTTCGTTTCCCAGCGCAGACATGGATTCGGATGCGAGTTGATACGCACGGGGCTTGAACGGAACGCCGTTCATGGCATCGAAATACGAGAATTCAAAAAAGATTCTTGATAATTCTTGAATGTTGGGCCGATGTTTTGGCATACGGCCAGTGTAGCATTGCGCTAATCTAGCGAAGAACGATCAAAGCGAAGTGCCAGATGGGATGGTTTTTCGGTGGTTTCAAAAGAAGATTCCCAAGAAGACGCAGTGGGGAGCTCGAGCTCGCGAATCGTGTCTAATTTTTTTTGTTGATAGGTGAGGATGGCACTCGCGAGTGGCTCTCGATGTGAAACAACAAGAACCGTTTCATTTGGAGCATCTCGAACGATTTCCGTCAGAACCTGCTGGACTCGCATGGCACAGGATTCAAGCGGTTCAAGCTCTGGCGGAAGAGGATAGGCCGGAAACTGATCATATTTTGTGTAGGCGTAAAAATCTGCAAGGGGTTTTCCGTACCAGTCGCCAACCTGCCATTCTACGAGACGATCATCACTTGAGATGTTTACGATGTCCAAAGTATCTGCAAAGAGCATTGCGGATTCCGTGGTTCGAACGTATGGAGAGTAAATGATCCGGGTGGGGATTTTTCCAGCGGACTTCATATCCTGGGCGAGCGCGAGGATTTGCTGTTTTCCACGTTCAGAAAGATGGATGTCAGGTCCGTAGAAAATCCGCGCTGGATTGTCGACATGGCCATGGCGCGTGAGGAGGATATTCGTCATATGGAGGAGATCGTAGCAGATGGGGCGCGGACTCTTGCGTGGTTTGTCTACGTTTGGTAGTCTCTTCGCACAATTTCAGACATTCCGCGGGTATCGTATAGCGGCTATTATGCCACCTTGCCAAGGTGGAGATGGGGGTTCGACTCCCCCTACCCGCTCCAATAAAACGTCCTCCTTTTT
>JAGOQY010000038.1 GCA_018063125.1 Patescibacteria group bacterium
GTTCCGCCGGAAGCGGATCAACCCCCTCGAATGAAAGGTACGAGGCGACGTTCTCTCGTGCCCGCTCTCTCTCGCCTTTTCGCAGAGCGCATTGAGCGAGAGTGAGATAGGGCTTGGGATAGGCGGGGTGAACGGCGATCACGCGACGCATCGCGCTCTCGGCCGTTCTGCAGTCCCGTTGATTGAATGCGTGGATCCCCTTTTGGTAGAGGACGTCCGCATCGCTCTTCGGAGCTGGACCCGCTTCTGGCGTGCGCTTCGACGCGACCGGCGCCACCGGGACGGCTTGTGCGACCGGACGAGCCGGCAACGGGACAACGGTCGCGTCCGCCGATTTCGCCGGCGGATCCTGCGATAGCGCCTGCGTGCGCGACGGATTCGTTGCGGTCATGTCGCGCGTCAGGATCCAGGCCATCGCCATGACAAATGCGATCCCGAGCACGATCGCGATTCCCGCGATCGTTCTGACACGCGTCTCTTGAGGCGGCGGGAGCATCGTGTCCACCCGTCGAACGGAGGAAACGATCATCTCTCGATCCGACTCGTCGGCGGGAGGCGGCTTACTACTCAGCGTGACCGAGGCCGACGCTCGCCGGAACTCCTGCTCCGCGGCCTCGACGAGCTCGCGCACGTCTTTGACCGTCTGCGGCCGATCCCAGGGGTTGTACTGGAGACAGGCCGTGATGAGTCGCTCGAGACCTCGAGGCAAATCCGTCACGACCTCACTGAGCGGTCGCGGCGGGACATCCTTGTCTCGAATGAGGCTCACGATCTCGTACGGATTCTCGCCGTCGAACGGCAAGGCTCCGGAGACCATTTCATAGGTGATGACCCCGAACGCCCAGATGTCGCTGTAGACATCCACGCTCCAGAATTTCTTGGTCGGAATCTGGTACACGGGACTCCCCGTCTGTTCGGGAGACATGTAGTACGGCGTCCCCATCAGCATCCCTTCTGCCGTGAGGACGTGCGCCTGCAGTTTCTGCTGGGTCTCGAGGATCTTCACGATCCCGAAATCCGTGAGTCGCAGATGTTCACCCGTGAGCAGGCAATTATCGGGCTTGAGATCCCGATGCACGAGGCCGTGCCGGTGAAGCTCTTCGAGTGCCGAGAGGAGTTGCTTCAGGATCTGAAACAACGTCTCGGGCGCGAGGAGCGTCCCGTGCACTTTTCGTGTCGTCGGATGACGCCGCACGCCGCTCTCGTAGCGATCTCGCGCCGCCGCGATGACATCCGAGAGGAGGTTCGCGTGCGCCACGTATTCCATGACGATGAGCGGACGACGCTCGTGATCCTCTCCGTAGTTGAAGACGCCGACCACGTTTTCGTGATCGATCTGACACGCCGTCTCCGCCTCTCGTTGGAATCTGGCTCGAGTCTCCCGTTCCTCTTGGGGCAACTTTCGCGTCAGCATGTCGGGGTTGAGGTACTTGATCGCCACGAAGCGCTCGGCGTCGCCGTGCTCGTCGCGGTACCACTGCGGAGGATCATGATCGACTGCCTTGAAGACAGCGCCCATGCCCCCGGAACCGATCTGATGCTGGATCGTGTAGCGATGTGCGTGCTGGCCGCGTGCCTCATCGCAGATACAACTTCCGATCGTGATGACCATGGGGGGCGTGGGAAGATTCATGCCTCCTCCTTCGAGTGTTCTAATTGAAAAAGTTCATCTCCTGCACCATGCAAGAGAATGAAGGAACATAGCGAAAAATGGGGGTTTTGTCAAGATTCCGACCCGATCGCCGCGTTCTCCTTCAATCGTTCTCGAATTCGCCAAATGGCTTGAAATCCTCGAAAGCTGTCCGTGAGCATGTTCAGCTGGCTTTTTCGGCCCAAAAAGCGAGTTTCTGTCCATCGGATCGGGTGCTCGAGGATAATCAGCCCCGCCTGAGACGCTCGAGCCAGGAACTCCAGATCAAAGAACCACCCGTCCTCTTTTCCGCTGGCAAGGATCTCTCGGCCACGACGGTTCATAAACTTGCATCCGCATTGTGTGTCCCGAACCGGAACGGATAGCCATCTCCGCGCGACCAGACTAAACAGCACAGAAGACAGGGATCTGAGCGGCGTACGATCCACGCGAGATGAGGTCATGAGCCGTGAACCGGCGACAATATCAACTCCCTCAGAGAGCTGTGCGAGGAGCGCCGGAATCTCCGATGGATCAACCGAAAGATCGGCGTCCATGTAGGCAAAAATATCCGCGGAGCTTTGGGAAGCGGCGTAACGAACGGCGCGACCCTTTCCGGCTTCTGAAATACGAAGAACGCGAACATGGGGAAGATGTTCGCGTTCAATCGTTTCTGCGGTTCCATCGGTGGAACCATTTTCAACCACCACAATCGACCATTCCAGGCTCTGCGGCAGAGCGGCGGAGAGGAGACGAAGCGCCTCCACAATCGTTGGAGCTTCGTTTCGCGCCGGGATGCAGAGCTCAAACGTCATGCGCGGCGCAAACGAATCACCACCGGTCGTCCATCAATTTCAACGGTTGCCTCGGTTTCTGCCGCAGCGCCTGTATCACCGACGCCATAGGATGTGGCACGAACATCTTTCGCAATCATTTCTGCCAGCTGTTCCAATGTATCGCGAAGGCCGTGATCTTCTGTCGAGAGCTCAAAGGCGATCGAATCGGATGGGCTGAGTTTCATCTCTTTTCGGAGATTCATGAGATGACGAGAAAGTTCGCGAGCCATTCCCTTCTTTTTCAGTTCCGGAGTGAGGGTCGTATCCAGTTCAACCGTAAAGGCTTCATCGCCGGTTTCGGCACCGCCCTGAACAACCACGCGTTCGACGTTCAGCTCATCACGAAGCAACGCGAGAAGATCAGACTTTGAAGAGAGACGTGAGGCATCACCGGAATCGCGCAATCGAACCGTGAGCAAGCCGAGTGCCTGGCGCACCGGCATTTTTGCTTTCACGCGTGCGTCATGGGATGCGGCCACCACCTCACGAACGATCTTCATGTCGGAGAGCAAACCTTCATCGATCAATCGCTCATCCGGCTTTGGCCAACGATCGAGGTGAACCGACATTTTGGCGCCACCAAGATCTTGGTACAGCTTCTCGGCGAAGAACGGGGCGAACGGCGCGAGGAGAAGCGACGTATCGAGGAGCGCTTCGCGGAGCGTACGCAACGCATCATGTTTGTCGTACGAATTGTCGCCTTTCAATCGATCACGCGAACGGCGAAGCCACCACGTGGAAAGATCATCCACCCATGCACGAAGCGGACGGATTGCGGACACGAGATCGTATCGCTCCATCGCCTCGGTGGTTTCTTTTTGAACCAAGGCGAGACGCGCGGTCAGCCAACGATCGAGCACGTGTGCGCTCTTCGGTTTTGTGATTTCTGGATGCTCGTTGTTTCCGGCGAGGAGATAAAACGCGCGGACATTCCAGAGCGTTCCGAACAATGCGCGCTGAACGGTCTCGCAATCTTTTTCGGAAAAGTTGAGCTGTTCGGCGTCCACAACCGGAGACGAAAGCATGTAGACGCGCATCGCATCTGCCCCAATTCTCTGCATGACATCCCACGGGTCAGAGTAGTTCTTGAGACTCTTCGACATCTTCTTGCCGTCTTCCGCCATCAGTAACCCTGTACAGATAATGTTGGTAAACGCTGGTTTTCCGTAAAGCGCCGTTGAGAGCACATGAAGTGTATAAAACCAGCCGCGGGTTTGATCCTGCGCTTCGGCGATGAAGTCTGCCGGATAGTTCTCTTCGAAGAACTCTCGGTTCTCAAACGGATAGTGAACGGACGCGTACGGCATGCTTCCTGACTCAAACCAACAATCGAAGACATCGTCGATACGACGCATCTCTTCACCTTTTTCATTTTCAAACACGATTCCGTCGATCCCCGGACGATGAAGATTCAAACTGTGTTTGCGATCAATCTTTTTTCCAGACGCGGCTTCGAGCTCGGCGAGTGACGCGAAAATCCGAACGTCGGTTCCGTCGGCGTTCGTCCAAACCGGAAGCGGCGCGCCCCAAAATCGCGAACGGGAAATACACCAGTCTGGAGCTGTTTCGAGACCTTTTCCAAACCGTCCTTCCTTAAAATGCTCAGGATGCCAGTTGATCTTCTTTGCCGTGTCGAGCAGTTTCGGCTTGAGCTTTGTCACGTTCACGTACCAAGCTGGTTGCGCCTTGTAGATGAGTCGCGTGTTGTTGCGCGCGAAAATCGCGACCGAGTGCATGATCTTTTCTTCGCGATACACGAGACGACGCGACTTGAGATCTGTCATGATCGCATCATTGGAATCGAGGTAGTCCGAACCTGCCCCAACTGGAACATCGGCAAGCTGGATTCCGGCGTCATCAATCGTGACCAACACCGGAAGCTCATGCGACTTCGCGGCCATGAAGTCTTCTTCGCCGAATGCCGGAGCGGTGTGCACGATTCCGGTTCCGTCTTCCATGGAGACATATCCCATGTCGACAACCTCGTAGCGTGTTTTGCCGTCGCGCGCACACATGCGAGCGAATGCTTCATCCGAGAGCGGGAAGAGCGGCTCGTATGCCATCCCCTTCAACTCGGAACCGAGCTGCTGCTTCAACACTTCAAATGGCGCGTCATCGGTCAACGGATAAAATTCACGGAACACTTTGGAGAGAAGTTTCTCTGCACAGATCAAATTCTCTTCACCGACGCGGACAGTGACGTACGTTTCATTCGGATGCACGGCGAGCGCGACGTTTGCGGGAAGCGTCCATGGCGTCGTAGTCCAGGCGAGGAGATACGTATTTTCTTCCCCGACAACTTTGAACTTGATGGTGACAGACGGATCTTCCATGTCGACATACGAGTTCTCCATCGCGACTTCGAAGTTCGAAAGCGGCGTACCGTTCGACGGCGAATAGAGGGAGACGCGAAGATCCTTGTAGACGAGTTGCTTCTTCCAAAGTTCGGCGAACGCCCACCACACAGATTCGATAAAATCCGAATCCATGGTCTTGTACGCATTGTCCATGTCGACCCATCGACCAAAACGTTCGACGTACCGACGCCATTCATTCGCGTAGAGCAAAACCGACGACGCACATTTTTCGTTGAACGCCCCAATCCCGTATTCCTCAATATCTTTTTTCGTCCCGAGCTTCAGCTCTTTTTGCACGAGCGCTTCCATCGGGAGTCCGTGGCAATCCCAACCCCAGCGCCGCGGCACGCGGTATCCCTGCATCGTCTTGTAACGAGGAACGGCATCCTTAATTGCAGATTGGAGGAGGTGGCCGGGGTGCGGCATGCCCGTCGCAAACGGCGGACCATCATAGAAGACAAAGGTCTTGGACTCGGACCGTTCTTCGATCGAACGCTCAAAAATCCCCTTTTTCTGCCAAAACGCCAGAATCTCTTCCTCCATCTGAGGAAAATTCGGGCGGGTGTTCTGCGCGTCTGCGGGTCGTTCGTCGGACATAGGAATAGATGGAACTATGCGGGGTTTACGTATGTTGCGTCAATATTGCTACACTCGTCTCGCTATGCCTGGAACGACCATTTACCTCGGCGCAGATCATGCCGGATTCGGACTCAAAGAAGATCTGAAGAAACTTCTCGGAAAAACCCACAAGATTGTGGACCTCTCCCCGGTCTTCACCGATGAGGACGACTATCCGGAAGTTGCGTTTGCCGTGGCCAAGAAGGTCGCGAAGGAAAAAGATGGTCGTGGAATCATTGTCTGCGGCTCTGGTGTCGGCGTTGCGATCGCCGCGAATCGCGTAAAGGGCGTTCGTGCGTTCGACGCGTTTGATGAAGAAACAACAAAGCTTGCTCGCGAGCATAACGACGCAAACGTGATTTCACTTTCCGGCTGGAGACTCGACGCAACGCAAGCAAAAAAACTTGTGGATCTCTTTTTGAAGACGAAGCGTTCCAACGCCACGCGACATGCGCGCCGCGTAAAACAGCTTGGCTAGTATGAACCAGATCATCCCCGCGATTCTCGTCCAAGATGAAGATGCATTTTTGAATCGCTTTCGTGTGATGGATGGGTTGGTGGAATGGATCCAGCTCGATGTCCTTGATGGAACGCTCTACCCCAACACCTCCTGGTGTGATTTTGCGGTTTTGAAACAAGAAGCGATGACTTCTAAACTGGAACTTCACCTGATGGTGGATGATCCAGAGAAATACATTCGAAGCGCACTCGACATCGAATCCATCGGACGAATCCTCTGGCACGTCGAAGGCATGGGAGATCATCGCGAACTCCTGGAACTTGTCCGATCTCACAAAAAAGAAGCCGGCCTCGCCATCTCGCCCAACACCCCAGCCTCCGCACTCGAACCGTATCGTGGCCGCTTGGATGAAATTCTCGTTCTTGGAGTTCAGCCAGGATTCTCGGGACAAAAACTCATTCCCGAAACGATCGAAAAAGCCGCCCATCTATCCTCTGCGTTCCCAGGCACCTTGATCGGGTTTGATGGTGGGGTGAATTCGGAATCCTTCTCATTGTTGAAAGCCGCCAACGTCACGTATTTTTGTGCCGCGAGCGTCCTCTTTAATGCCCCGGATCCGGTCATGGTGCTTGAGCAGTTCCAACAGCTGTAAGCTCATCACCATTGACTTTTTCCCGATTTCCGATAGTTTAACGCTTGGTTCGCTTTACCGAACGAGAAAGGAGTGGTTGTGCGGCGAGATCGTCGTAGATTCGTCGGGTTACAGCAGGAGTCAAAACGAAACATCACGCGTCTTCTTCAACAATTGGGCGAGATCGGAAACGAACGAGGCCAGTACTCAGAAGCCCGCGTCGAATCCGCCCTCCAACGTGCAAAAGAGGAATCCCAGCTTCCTCCTTGGCTCAAAGGGTTCCGCCGAGCAACACCGGAAGAAGATCTTTACGGGGTCGACTTCCTGATCTGGACCGTGGAGGACTTTCACCTCCCTCTCCAGGTCAAAAGCAGTCTCTTCGGAGTCCGACAATTCCTTCGCTCGCGTTCGGCCGCCCACTTTGGAATCGTGCTCGTCAGTGTTCTAGATGATGATGCGATGCTCCTCGCAAAAATCGTCCATGCACTGACGATTGTACGGGCGGTGAAACTCCGCGAGATGGATGATCGTCCCTAGCCTCCCGCCGTCACGCATTCGCGTGATGGCGGCTTTTTTTGTATTCTGAAGCACGTATGACACTCTCCTCTCTTCTTTCTCGATTGCCCGCGATCTGTGCGACCGCCCTTGGTGGACTTGCCATCGCCCTCCCAATCCACGCCGCGACCCTCTCTCCCGGCGATCTCATTAAAGGCCCGACAGATGCCGTGTATGCGTATGACGCGAATGGAAAGCGTCTCGTATTCCCCACGGAAAAAACCTACAAGACCTGGTACGCAGATTTCTCGACCGTCAAAACGATAACTGCGAATGAGCTCGCGGCGATCACGCTCGGCGGAAACGTCACGTATCGCCCAGGCGTAAAAATGGTGAAGATCACGACGGATCCAAAAGTCTACGCCGTGTCTCGCGGAGGTGTTCTCCGACATGTGACAACCGAAGCCATTGCAACCGCGCTCTATGGAGCGGATTGGAATCAAAAAATTGATGATGTCCCAGACACCTATTTCACGAACTACACCATCGGCTCCCCGATCCAGAACACGAGCGACTATGCTCCAGCGACGGAGACCTCAAACGTCCCGACGATTCTCGTCGACAAGACGCCCACGACCCCAGCTCCAACGCCCACACCAACCCCGACGCCGACAACCACATCTGAGGCATTCATTCTGACGAGCTCAAAATCCGAAGGACAGGCAGGAGACATCCTGACGCTCACGGCAACCGCCGCAGAAACACAACTCACATACATCGAGTTGTACTTTGATGGAACGCTCATCAAGACATGTCCGTCCACGCTTTCTTGCGCCGGAGAAACACAGATCCCAACCTCGGGAACAAAATCCGCCTACACGTTGGAAGCGCGATTCACACGCTTGGATCAATCCGTGGTCAGTCGAACCATGAATCTTCCCATCACGGTTGCGGGAAATTCTTCTCTCGTGAAAGTTCGCATCGCACAAACACAGATCATGCCGGGACAGCAGGCTTCTGCGGTTGTTGAAGCAGACGTCTCTCTCGCCGTTAACCGTATCGACGTGTACGTCGGCGGTGTGAATGTCAAAGCCTGTACCACCGGATCTCGCGAATGTTCGTGGGGCGACATCGTGCAGGGAGAAACGAGCTCCACGATTCCGGTGTACGGAAAAGTGACGGACACTCTCGGACGAACCTACACCTCTGGCATCCAGTACATCACGCTCAGTACGCATGATGCGCCAGGCGTGACCGTGACTCCGGCAAAGAACACCATTTATGCCGGCGAGATGGTTGATGTGACCGTTTCCGCGACCGACTCAAATGGGATCGCGTGGATCGAAGTACTGAAGGACGGCCAGGTCTTGAAGCGCTGTGAGAGCGCACAGCCCTGCACTGCAACGACCGGACCCTGGTCTCCAGCGGGAACCACGATTCAGTTCAGCGGACGCGCGGCAGACACGACCGGCGTGCAGACGGTCAATGCAAACGCCGCCTCGGTCAGTGTGACAAATCCATAAGTTGCACTCCTCGCGCGACGAAGGCACACTGTCAGAACCTTATTCACTCATTGAACACATTTTTCAACCAACTATGGTGACGAAAAAGCTTCTCAGCGTGCTCTCTGCGGCTTCTATGCTCGCAACGACGCTCGCCCCGGTCGCGACTCACGCGGCCACAACCACGGCGTTCAGCCCTGGCGATCTCATTAAAGGAACCACGGTTTCTACGGTGTACTACTTCTCACCGGATGGCCGCCGCTACGTTTTCCCAAATGAAAAAACGTACTTTACCTGGTACAAAGATTTCTCCACGGTGAAGACGATTCCGGATGGAATGCTCCAGACGCTCCCGCTCGGCCGCTCGAACGTCACGTACCGCCCGGGTGTGAAGATGGTGAAGATCACCACCGATCCGAAGACCTACGTCGTGGATCAGGGAGGTATTCTTCGCCACGTCGGATCTGAACAGCTTGCGCAGACGCTCTACAATTTGAACTGGCAGGAAAAGATCGAAGACGTTCCGGATGCGTACTTCACAAACTACAAGATCGGCACCCCGATCCAGACCGCCTCAGACTACAACCCGGCGAACACGATGACGCTCACGACCACGATCTCGATGGACAAGCAGTTCGACGAGACCGCCGTGACCGTCACCATGGGAACCGTGTCCAACGGATTCGTCCCGGCCTCGATCACTATCAAGAAGGGATCGACCGTCACCTGGAGCAACAACGACAGTGCCACGCACTCCGTGAAAGGCTCCTGGGGTGAATCTCAAGCGCTTCAGTACAACCAGACCTATTCTCGCAAGTTCGACACCGTTGGTTCGTTCGACTACACGGATGGCACATACCCTGTCATGCAGGGCACCATCAACGTCGTGA
>JAGOQY010000039.1 GCA_018063125.1 Patescibacteria group bacterium
TGTTTCAACAGGGAATCAACCAAGGTGGTCTTTCCGTGGTCAACGTGGGCGATGATAGCGATATTGCGGAGCTGCATAATGTGGGCGGATCATAGCCAAAAATGGGCACACGGTCAAGGTTTGACGCATACTTCAGGATCCGATACAACCGTTCTGACGCGACTCACTGCACTGAAAGGAGGCGTCATGTGGCGTTTGGTGCTCTTTCTGATCAAACGATCCTGGCGGAAGCCCGCCTCCCCTGCTCCAACCGGACCGTATCGGCGGAACATGAATCCGGGTCTCGTACTCGAGGCCTGGGATCAGCGAATGAGGAACTGGATCTCTTGGCGTGTGTCCTGCCTGTATTGGCCGGTCGCAAGATGGGCAAGATGTCCCATTCGGCGCTCGACGTCGTTCGGCCTCTTTGCAGGCGTCCTGACGCTCTGTTGCATGGACCACAATGGGTCTCGTCCGACGGGGGTCTCTGGAGCTAGCTCACCACCGAGCGCTCCTGCGCGCCCCCCGTTCCCACCTCAGCCTCCAGAGAATCACGTCTTCGTGTGTGTCGTGGAAAACTCACGTCGCATCTGTCCGACGAACCCTCTTGCGGAGTGTAGTCTCTGGATCGACATCGTCATCATCGAATAGCCCTCTCAGCCGAGCTCGTCAGCTCGGCATTTTTTTATCTCCAAAAATGTCCGCATGATATGCTCTACTCATGAAATTTGAGTCATTGAGCAATGGAATCCCTGCTGAGCCGAATCTGTCTTCCGAGGGGATGCAGCGTCGTCGTCGACTGCTCAAGGCTTCATCCGAGTCCGCAGAGTTTTTGAAGCGTGGAGTCTTTTACGATGTCTATCAAGTGGATATCCCGCAGTCCGTTGGCGGAGTCGAGAAATTTGTCATTAAAGATTTTCGTGCGGGTGATGTGGTAAAGCCGGCCGAAAATCAGGTCGCGCTTTTCCAGCATCAGTACTACGAATGGAATGCGTTGAAGCATGAACTCGGGGAGAAGTTCTTTCCGGAATCCTATTGGGTGCGGAGTCTCACTCAGCCGAACGCGCACGCCTACTACGAGGAGCCAGGGAAAACTCCCAACACGATGAACGAGTTTCTGCGTGTGCAAGTTGATCGTCAGCTCGCCGATCGATACGGTTCAGATGATGCAAAGAAGGGAACGTTTAAAAAATTGATGGGTGGCATCGGAAAGATGATCCGAGATGAACACGCCGACAAGCCATTCGTCGGCGCGATTCTCCAGCATCGAGTCAACGGTCTCCCCTTTTCTGAAGCGCTTTCCAAGGTTGATGCGAATGATCCTGCGACAGACGTGTTGAAAGAAAATGTGCGTGAATTGATACGCGAGCTTCGTCGGGTGCATTCTCGAAATGAAACGGCGGCGTTTACCTGGCATGGATTAGAAAGTGATAACGTGGTCGCGGAGGTGGATGAAAAAGGAAGGCTGACTGGTGGCGTCAAGGTTCTCGATGCAAATTTCACCGAGCGCCCAAATGAAGTATTTCGACAGAAGGTTTTACAAAAACTTGAGAAGGATGTTTTTGATAAATTGGAGCGCGCGCTGAACCTGCTGGGAGACGAATAAAACAAAGCTCCCGGAGCGCGGGAGCAGAGAAATAAAAGGGCGAGCTACTGGTAGCGGATGAGAAGCATGATGGGGAGTGTCTTGCCGGGTTTTGCCGGTATCACGGTGATGCGCATGTGTTTCGCCATGACGATCTCCTCGTACTTCCCCGAAGGAAGGGGTCTGTGAGGTTCGGCTTTGAGACCAGTCCGTTCTCGCAAGACGGCGATCAACGCGTCTTCATGGAGCATTGCATCGATCTGTCGCATGCGAGTGGCGCATGCGTCACTACCGCAGTCGTGGACGAGTGCCTCGAGAGAGGTTTTGTCTTGGGTCTTGCGAATGACGATCTGCGTCGATTTTTTGATCGCCGCGGCACGTAGGATCTCTTCGATCCATCGGTCGGCTTCGCTATGAGCGGAAATGAGACGGTACGGCATCATCACGAGGCGACCCGCAAACCGTTGGAGCACTCCCATTGAGTTGTCTACCTCCTGCTCAGAAAGAGCAGACAAAACAATACGCCCGAGCTGACTTTGGCGTCAACGAGCCCAAAAACTTGCGGCTTCCTCTACAAATTCCGGATGTCCGTGATCACGCATCCAGACCCACCATTCAAAGCCCCAAAAATCGACGGCGGAAACACCCATGCGCTCGGCAAACGAAAAATTGGCGCGCAACTGTTTGATATTCATGCTCGTGAGCTGATCTTCGATGGGCGTTTCGGGGAGCGACTTGTTGCTCCATGGTTCCATTTGGAATTCACTTACGTAGAGCTCTTTTACGCCAAACGGACGAAGGAGGATCGCTTTGCGTTTATAAAGATATGGCGGGACAAACCAATAATGAAAATTGAGATCTCCCAGAATAGGGTTTCGAACCACGCGATAGACACTTACGCCGAGTTTATCGACAAATGCTCCCAGCGTGACCCAGCTTGAAAGTTCTCCGGAGTCTGTAGTTTGAATTGGGCGCGTGGGATCTAGTCCTCGCACGAATTCGGTTTCGTGTTGAATGAAAAGATAGTCTGGCGCAGGGCAATCGCCGTATGCAAAGTGCGGTTCATTCTCTACCTGCCAGGCGATGATCGCTGGATTATCTCGATATCGTTGAACGACGGTTTCAATGTAACGAAGCGTGTGCTGACGCTGTTCTTCACGAGAAAGTTTTTTCCACCAATCTGGCCCCCAGCATTCTGGCCAGCGCGGAAGTTTCTCCCCCACGGCAAGAATAATTTTCCCATCACGCTTTGCGATCTCCTCGATGTCTTTATCGAGAAGAGAAAAATCCCACGTCTCAGGCTCGGGTTGAATCAACTTCCAATATGCCGCAACGCGATATCGACGAATGCCGATATCGTCGAGCGCGGTGCGAAGCGTTTCGTCCGGATCCAGTCCCAGTTCTTCTGCGTACGGCCGGCTCCAGGTTGCTCCGTATTCCACGTGTGGTGTTTTTTGTGGCCAGCCGACAAACAAAAATGCGAGAATCGCAACGACTACAGTTGCTCCAAGAATTGCGATGAGCTTGAGAAGTGATTCTGCGCCAAACATACAATTACACGATGAGCGCCATGCCGACGGCCGTCACGACAAGTGCAAAGGCTTTGATCCAGAGTGTTTTTCCTGTCACGTTTTCACCGAGCAGCTGTGGATGGTGCTTGTGAAGCGCGAGTCCGACAAGAACGAGAAGTCCATATTGAACGGCTTGCATGGAATTGACGATCGAAGCGCTTCCCTTCGAAACAGCCCACTGCACGAAGAGGAACCCAATAGCTCCGAGCGTCTGTCCGACGATGGCGAGAATCGCCGAAAGTCTTCCGGGCTGTTTATTTTGTTTTGAAGACGCGTGATCTGCACGTGGACGCACGATGGAAAGAATTTCTTGCCCGGCGGCACGATCAATGGCGAACGCGATCAAGAGGGCGGTTGCGGCCGCCGCGAGTCGGGTTGTCAAAAATCCACCCAGGAAGCCAACGTCATCGTACAGGGCTTTTGCGGTGACGGAGGCGATCGCAAACAGAAACGCGGATGTAACGGCAAGCCAGACGGCATCATGTGAAGGCTTCCCTCGTCCCCCGCTCGAAAGAATGATGGTCGCAAAAATGAGAAGCCCGAATCCAATGAAGTTTTTATCTGAAAGGCGTTCACCGAGAAACACGAACGCTCCAGCGAGCGTGAGAATCGGAATGAGAGATCCCACGATCGGAACCACGCGGCTTGCTTCTGCGCGTGCGAGTGCGGCGAAAAATGCCCATAGCGCCAGGATGAATGTCGCTCCGCTCACCGTCGCGACAATTGCCATGGTTCCAGTTGGCCATTGATCCACGAACGGGGCCGCAAAGATGACAATGAACGACAGCATCCCCACAATCCCCGCATAGGTCGCACTTCGCGTGAATGCGGACTTGAGGAGAATCTTATCGATGACAAACGCGACACCGTTTGCGAGATGGCCAATGATTGCCAATAAAAACCAGCTCATACGTCAATCGTTTGTTCAAATCGAGGAACGTCGGCTTGCACGCCGAGATCTTCTTTTAATCGTGAGGCAAGTCCTGCCGCGGCGAGCTCTTCTCCGTGTGTGCAGAAAGCTCTCCCAGGCAGGCGTTCTGCTGTGCGTACCCAGTTCACGAGCTGTTTTTGATCTGCGTGCGCACTGTATCCGCCGATCGAAACGATTTTTGCTTTTACATCGATCCGTTCTCCCAAAACATCCACGCGTTTTTCTCCACGGTACAATTTTCGTCCCAGCGTTCCCTCCGCCTGATACCCAATGATGAGTACGGTACATTTCGAGTTCCCCAAGTACCGAATGAGGTGATGAAGGATGCGACCGCCGTTCATCATGCCAGATCCTGCGATCACAATTTTCGGCCACGGCGCTTCGTTAATCACTTTTGATTCGTCTCGTGAAAGGGTTCGATGAAGTCCAGGGAAGGAAAAGAGATCATCCCCCATGCTCACGAGCTTCAATGCGTCTTCATTGTAGTACTGCGGATAGCTAATCATGATGTCCCCCGCTTTGATTGCGAGTGGGCTATCCAGATACATGTCGGTTTTGGGAATGAGTCCGTTTTCGACAAGGTGATTCAGTTCAAACAGGAGTTCCTGTGTTCGTTCAATCGCAAAGGCGGGAATGAGAAGAACGCCCCCACGCTTGATGGTGGCTTCGACCGCACGCTGAAGTTCGTTTTTTCGTTCAGAGAGCTCTTCGTGTAGGCGATTGCCGTACGTAGACTCCATGATGAGAACGTCTTGCGCGGCGAGTTGTGCGGTCGGTTTCAGAATCGGATCCGGAACATTTCCCAAGTCTCCGCTGAACGCCGCACGCGCTCCTCCAGCTTCTTCAATTTCTACAAAGGAGCTTCCCAAAATATGTCCTGCATCTCGAAAGCGAAATGAAAGCCCATCAAGTTTTACACGTCGAGAATAGTCCACGGCCTTTACACGCTTCATGGCCTGATCCACATCCTCGCGCTCGTACAGTTTTGGACGTGATTCTCGACGAAGATCATCTTCCATGACCTTCTCCGCATCTTCCAAGACGAGCTTCATGAGCTTCGCCGTCGGGCCTGTCGCGTATACCGTTCCACGAAACCCATTCTTGATGAGTTTTGGAATTCGTCCCACGTGATCGAGATGGGCGTGCGTCACGACGACGGCATCGATGGTCGAAGCGTCAAATCCAAAATCGCGGAAGTTTTTTGCATCCGCCATGGAGCTCCCCTGAAACATTCCGCAATCGATGAGAACCCGGCTTCGTCCGCCCTCAACGAGATAACAAGAGCCCGTCACTTCTCGCGTAGCTCCGTGAAAAGAAATCCGCATATACGCTCAGAGTGTAGCACGCCGTTGCATGGTATACTCGGACAAATTATGAGCTCCGTCCTTCGTTTCTTGTTGGTTGCTTCTACGCTCGCCGCGCTCGGAGCGGGGTGTGCAAAAAACCTCGATCGTTCCGCAGAATCTGCAGATACGCATCCGGTGGCCCCGGCCGCCGCTCCAAGCGCCGCCCCAACGATCCCGCAAAACGCCCAAAATATCCCGAAGCCTGTGGGATATTAAAGCCATCCTTTCGTTGTTTTTAGAGCGTCCCGCAAAATGGGAACGCGGCGGACATCTGCGGCATGGCCATGCTGAGAAGAATGACCGTTTCTAAAATAAAAACAATCGATCCCGTGAAAATCAACATGCGGACCGGCATATTTTTGTCTTCAAAGATTTTTTGAAAACGAGGTTCTAGCATCCAAACTCTTCCGCGAAGCAGCCCTTCAATGATCAAGATGAGGATGAGCGCGAGTGCTCCGAGCCCAAAAGCTTCCAGCGTCGTACGCATGGAGGCGACGTACGTGAATGTGACGAGAAAGGCGCCCAGAGAGAGCGCGGCCCAAATTGGGGCGGCCTCTGAAATGGGGATCGGCTTTTTTTGAACCGTTTTTTTGGATCGAGTCACACGCGGCATGAGGAAAGTATATCACATAAAACAACACCCCCATGCGAGAGTGTCGCTGGGGGCGTAAAGCTGAATCGAGTGCGAACACCGGAATCAGCGGGGAGTCGAAGAAGGTCTCGGGGGGTAACCCCCCACGCCGACCATCGAGGCCGCCGTGTAGGTCATCGTTTGGCGAAGCCCTTCACGGTTTTTCTTCACGGTGATCGCGTGATCGGAGTCTTGAGGGAATCCCATCAAGCGCGCGATTTCTTCGGCATCGATGTTGAGACCGATGGTGATGAGCGTGTGGCCACGATCCTGAGCTGTTCGTGCCGCAGTGACGAGGCGCCGGCGTCGCGCTTCTCTTGCGTGCGACGCATTCTCCTCTCCGTTCGCGTGGTTGTCTCCACCATCGGTGACGACAACCACGACGAGTCGCATGGGCGTTCCATTCGCGCGTTGACGGTCATCTTGGCGGAGACAGCTCTCGAGGACCTCTGCAATCGTGGCATACAACCGAGTGTTCCCGTGCGGGCGAAATGGGATCGACTCGGGGAGGTCGGTTGCGGCCATGGGCGGAACTTCGACGATGGCCGTGTCCGCAAAACTGATGACGCTCATCAGTATGTGGCGAGCGTTCGGATCGTTCCGAAGATCTTGGAGGTAGGCTTTGAGAGCCTCCTCGGTTTCGGCTCGGACTTCCCGCATGGAACCCGAGCGGTCGACCGCCAAGATCCCCAACGTGAGGACCTCCGTGTCGTTCGCGGCTTGAGCCGTCATGATCCGAGACAGGCCTCGCTCGATTCCATCGTCCGTGCACATCACGATCTCCTTCTTCAAATTGCCAAAGGGCCAATGGAACAACCTAGTCAAAAAATGTGATTTTGTCAAGAGTTGCGGGAGGCTTTCTCGGGGTAGATACTAGAATCATATGAGAACTCTTTCTACGCTCCCCTCCCTTTTTGCCCTGTTTACGGCCGTATCGCTTCTCGGTGCGGGTTGTTTTGGTCAGAAGCCGCCGGAAATGCCCACGCCGGTGTTGAATCCAGGTTCCACAGAATCGATGCAGATTGATACGGGAGAGTCGCCTGAAAACCCGAACGCGGGCATGATCGAAGCTTCCTCGACGGCTGGAACAACGTCCACCATGCAGGGCATCGAAGAACCGAAGAAGGACGAGCCGGTCAGTGCAAAAAAGGCGACCTATGTCGGATTCTCTCGTGGAGCATATGACAAAGCTCTGTCGGAAAAAGGTTCTTCCGTTCTTCTCTTCTTCTACGCAAATTGGTGTCCGACGTGTCGCGTGCAGGAGCCACAGAACTTGGAGCTTTTCAAGGATTTGGATGTGAACGTTCAGGCATTTCGTGTGAACTTCAACGACAATGAAACGGACGACACGGAAAAAGAGCTCGCCAAGGCATTTGGCGTCACGTATCAGCACACGTTTATCTTCCTCGATAAAAACGGAAAAGAGATCACGCGGAAAGTCGGCGCGCTTCCTCCCGAAGAGCTCAAAAATCTTTTGATAGAAGTGGCGAATCGATAATCAAATAAAAAAATCTCCCCGCCCGGGGAGATTTTTTTATTTCACGATCACGGTGCCTTTCATGTGTGGATGAATTCCACAGCTGTAGGCATAGCTTCCGGGTTGTGCAAAGACGCGTTTGAATGTTCCGCCTGGGCGAATGGTTCCGGAATCCCAGATCAACGCACCATCTGATTTTGCGGTGTGTGGAAGTGTATCCTTGTTCACCCACATGATCGTATCTCCCGCGTTGACCGCGATGACTTGCGGAGAGAACTTATCATTCGTCACCGTGACGACCACGGTCTTCGTAGTTGGTTTTACGACAGGTGGAGCTTTTGGTTTTGGAGTTGGTGTCGGTGTCGGAGCTTTTTCCGTGGTTGTGGCAGCAGTGTCTGCTGGAGCCGTCTGTGTGGTCGTCGCGATATCCGCCGCTTCTTCTGAAGCCGTTTCTACCGGCATAGATTCATCTTGAGTCGCTTGTGGCGCAGAAGATGAGGAAAAACATCCCGCTCCAATGAGCGAGACAAGGATGGCGGCGGCTGCAGTTCGTTGAAACGTCACAGTCATATGATAGGCGAAACACTAGCCTATTTTTAGAGTTTCGCCAAGACTAGGCCTTCAACGCGCCTTCTTTCTTGAGGATTCGCACCTTCTTCTCCGCTCCCCACGCGAACCCTCCCGTTTTCCCATCCGAACGGACAACGCGATGACACGGAACCTTCGGATCACGATTTTTATTCAAAATATTCCCTACCGCACGAAACGCCTTTGGACGTCCCGTTGCGAGCGCCACCTGTTTATAGGTCAGTGTTTTTCCTTTCGGAATTTTCCGAACGACGTCATACACGTGCTGTGCAAACGTCGTCGCGTTCTTCATCGCGGATTTGTACGGCGTCTTCATGGATCTACTTTGTCGCATGCCCTCCAAATTGTCCACGCAACATTGAAAGGACTTGTCCCGTGTAGCTGGGATTCTGCTCGGAAGCGACACGAAAATCATACGAACCCTTGATGATCGGAACTTCGATTCCCATCTCGTGCGCGGTTTCCACCGTCCACTTCCCCTCCCCCGTGTGTGAAACCGTTCCCTTGATCCCTTCAAGTTCAACACCGTGCGCTTCGTATCCAGACTTCATCCAACCTACGAGTCGCGATTCGATCACGCTTCCAGCGTTGTAGATTTCTGTCACACGTTTGAGATCAAGATCGAACGCAGATTTTTTCATGACGGCAAAACCTTCGGCGAGCGCTTGCATCATGCCGTACTCGATTCCGTTGTGAACCATTTTCACAAAATGTCCGGCGCCGTGTCCGTCAAAGAAGCGATATCCATCCGGTCGTGCAAAGTCTTTGAAGAGTTCCTCAATGCGATCAAATGTTTCTTTCTGTCCGCCGATCATGAGACAGGCTCCATTTCTTGCGCCAGCCGGTCCACCAGATGTACCGCAATCAAGATAGTTCACTCCCATTGCGGCAAGACGTTCCGCACGTGGGTCTGCATCTTTCCAGAAAGAATTTCCTCCATCGATAACGGTATCGCCTTTCTGTAATCGTTCTGCGAGTCCGCCTTCGCTGAAAAGCGCTTCTTCTGTAGCTTCCCCTGCCGGAAGCATGAGCCAGATCACGCGGGGAGCTGGAAGCGCCTCGATCATATCCGCAAATGTTTCCATGGCATGGATGCTGGGATTTTCCTTTTCCAAATCCAGCGCCACCTGTGTGGTGCGATTCCATGCGGCGACATGCCAGCCCTGTTCCGCCATGCGGCGCGCCATGTTCCCACCCATCTTTCCCAGTCCCAGAAGTCCA
>JAGOQY010000077.1 GCA_018063125.1 Patescibacteria group bacterium
CGGTGCAAGAGCAAGAGTTTCGACGGCAACGTCGGGACGCTGGTAGCTCGCACGAGGTGACGAGCAATCGTCATCCCAGATAGATGGTCATCACGCGGGAGAAATCCCGTGGACAAAATTCGGCTTACCGTCCAATCCAAACATCAAAAAACCCCTGAAATCAGGGGTTTTTTGATGGGCGATCCTTGACGTTTGGCCCATTTTGTGGTACTTTTCATCGTCAAAATCGAGATAGGTCTCGGTTTGGCGCGTACATCGACAACCCACTTTTTACGAGGGTTACCCATGCAAAGCTTCCACACGATCGTGACGCACGTTCGTCCTCATTTGGACGAAATCCTCGCCATCATCTTCCTACGCATGTTCGGCGAGTTGTGGTTTCCGGGCATTTCCACCGCAAAAATCGTGCTGTGGGATGCCGGGCCGTTCACTCCGAATGGACGACCAGCGTCCGAATACGAAAAAGAAGGCTACGTACTCATCGGGGTCGGCGGAAGTCGATTCGATGAACACGCCACGCTGAACGAGGAACGTCGTCACGGCGAATGTGCCGCGTCTCTCATAGCACGCGAACTCGGCATCGACGAAGATCCCTGCTTCGCGAAGCTCCTTGAATACGCGACCGTCAACGACACGCGCGGTGGCGCGGGTCGATTCTCGGAGAAACAGCCGGCGGAATCTGCACCTGCATCCAAGCCTCAACGCTACGATGCGGGCGCGTTCCATCTCGCCGCACAGATCTCCGCGATGAATCGGAGGTATCCCAACGATCCCCAGGTGGTGATCGACTGGGTGCAAACCTGGCTCGCTGCGTACACCGAAGGTCAGATGGAATACTTCGGTATCACGCGCGAGACATACGAACGTGATGTGAGGGTTGAGGAGATCCCCTCCTCAAAAGGACGCACGCTCCGACTAGCTCACGTCCGTTCGGATCTCGAACAGCTGGGTCCGTTCTCCCGATCACATCTTCTCGGATCGAACGCAGCGGACATCTTCGTTCAACAGCGTTCGAACGGGCAGGTGCAGATCTTCACCAACAAGCGCAACCGCGAGTTCACGAATCTCCCAGACATCGTGAAGATGATCCGGCTCAAGGAACAACGCGCCAAGAATACGGTCCTCACGACCGGCTTCACCGATCTCGGGGCAGAAGGAACCGTCGCCGGCGCCGAAGAGTGGTACTACCACCTACCTGGTGGGAGTCTGCTCAACGGAAGTCTCACGTCTCCTAATACGCCGCCGACGAAGCTCCCGCTCGAGGTCATCCTCAAGATCATCACCGTGTGCGTGAACCAACGGCAGTTCGAGAAGAACCACCAATCGAACTGTCTCAAGGGACAATGCACACACCAGACCGATCCGTGTAGCTGGTACGACTACGGTCTTCAGCGCTGTCGGAACATCCGACGTCTCATGAAGATGCCACAGGTCATCCCCGCCGCGGAGATCGTTCGCAAGCCGAGTCAGTCGGCACCTCACTGACAACGCCTCCCCCGACGGACCGCTTGATACTTCTTGTATCGCGGTCCGTCTTTTTTTTGGCCGAACTCTGCGGGAAGAGGTATACTTTTTTTAATCTGCATGCGCATCCGGCGTCTTGATCTCACCTACACCGCACTTTTGGTGCCGCTCGATATTCTCGCGCTCTTTGGCGCGGCGATTTCCGCCTATCTTCTTCGCTATTCGCGGTTCGTCACGGAGGTTCGTCCGATTTTGCAGGATCTCAATTTCACGGAATACATCACACGCATCTCGGCATTCATCGGCGTTTGGATCATCCTCTTTGCACTCGCCGGCCTCTACAGCATGCGGATGCGACGCGCGTGGAATGAGTTTGGACGCATCATCCTCGCGTGCGGCGCCGGAACCATGATCGTGATCGCGACGGTCTTCTTTCGACGAGAAATCACCACATCTCGCTTTATCGTAATCGCCGTTCTTGGGTTCTCCATTCTCTATGTCTGGTTGGGACGTCTTTTTCTGCGCACGATTCGCCACACGCTTTTGCAAGCGGGAATCGGACATCGTCACGTCATCGTCATTGGAACCGAACATGCCGCAAACTCTCTTGTTGAAGCGTATTCCGCGAACCCTATCCTGGGAATCACTGTGGTTTCGCAATTCAGCGAATGGAACGACAAGACCCGAAAAGCGATTTTGAAATTCAAAGAACAAGGTCTGGATGGAATTTTACTCGCTGATCCAGAACTCAAAAAAGCGTCTGCGCTGGAACTGATTGCATTCGCCGAAGAAAACCACCTAACGTTTACCTATCTCGCAGACCTATTCGCCGCAACGTTCACGAATATCAACGTCTCGACCGACGCCGGAGTTCCCGTGATCGAAGTGAAACGCACGCCCCTCGATGGCTGGGGTCGTATCGCCAAACGCGCGTTCGATATCGTCGGTTCGCTTTTTCTTCTTCTCATCACTTCCCCGCTCACGCTCCTCGCCGCTCTCGCACTGGCGATTGAAGATGGTATCCCTGTGATCTTTCAAAACGAACGCGTTGGTGAACG
>JAGOQY010000040.1 GCA_018063125.1 Patescibacteria group bacterium
CATGCGGCGACATGCCAGCCCTGTTCCGCCATGCGGCGCGCCATGTTCCCACCCATCTTTCCCAGTCCCAGAAGTCCAAAACGTTTTTCCATAGAGATTAATCAAGATAAGAAGACGTATCCTCTGCCCCATCCGTATCCGGTTTGTACGGTGTGAGTGGAACGGTGCCAGTTTTCCAGGCGTCAACGATTGGGTCGATGAAGCGCCACATCGCGCGCAGTTCTTCGGTGTTCACGAACAGCGTTTGATCGCCGTTGATGCCATCGAGAATCAACTTCTCGTATTCTTCCACATACTGCGAACGTTTTTCCCCTTCACCACGAAGAAGAAAATCGAACGATCGTTTTTCGATTTCGTATCCGTGTCCAGGTTTCTTGGACCAGAATTCAATCATGATCCCCTCCTTTGGTTCGATGGAGAAGATGACACGATTTTTGAAATGCTCACTATCTGGTGGGCAAAGACAGGGTTCTGGATGTTTGAACGTGACAACAATGTCCTTCGCACGTTCGTGCATGCGTTTCCCACTTTCCATGATGATGGGAACGCCACCCCAGCGCGGATGCGCAAGCGAGGTTCGAATTTTGAAAAATGTTTCCGTTTCCGAATCTGGGGAGACGCCTTTGATCTCGCGATAGCCTTCGTACTGACCACGGAACGTGTGGTCTTCCACAACTTCGGGCGTTGGCGGAACGAGTGACTCCAAAAGCTCTGCGCGCTTTTCTCGAATCGCATCCGCAGAAAAAGAAGATGGTCGATCCATGGTGACGAGCGCCATCATTTGAAGAAGATGGTTTTGTCCGACATCACGAAGCGCGCCAACATCATCGTAAAAACTTCCGCGCTTTTCGACGCCGAGCGTTTCCCACAAACGAATATGAATGCTCTCGATCGTTCGTTTATCCCACGACATTTCAAACAGATTATTCGTGAACCGGAACGTCAAAATATTCCGCAACATCTCTTTCGCGAGATAGTGCTCGATACGGTAGATCTGTTTTTCTTCAAACAATGATCCAAGAAGTTCGTCGATCTTTGTCGCGGTCGCGGCATCGCTCCCGATTGGCTTCTCAACAAGGATGCGCGTCCAGCCGGTTTCATCTGCGCATTCTTCGGTGAGACCAGAAGCGGAAAGTTCTTTCAACGTCGACTCGTACGCATCTGGAGGGATCGCGAGATAGAACAATTTGTTCGCGCAGACTCTCCACTCCCCGTCTACGCGACCAAGTGTTGTGGCGAGCGCTTTGTAATCCACGGTTTCGCCGTCGTTCCCTTTTTCAATGGAAAAGAGTTCACTGAACGCGACGAGTTTTGGTTCGTCCGGTGAAATTTCTGCATGTGCCGCGATCGTGGCTCGAACATGATTCTGAAATTCGGTATCTGGAACATCGCGGCGAGAAACGCCAATCACTCGAAACAATTCAGGGAGCGTTCCTTTTTCACGAAGATGCCACAGCGCAGGAATGACTTTTTTTGCAACGACATCACCGGTGGCGCCGAAGATGACGAAGATGGTGGGTTCAGCCATGAAGGATTCGTTTCGTTTCAATCTTATAAAGCTCGACATTGGGCTGATCAAACGTGTTCACGTGCAGAAGTTTTCCGATGAGCATCGTTTCCATCATCTTGAATTGCATGAAGGCTCCGATCTCTGATTCCGAAATCGTGTCGAAGGAGATTTCCGAAAACGGCAATTTCTGATTGTCGTACGCCGCGGCAACGCCTTGGCGAATCGCAGAAAGAATTTCTGATCCGCGCTTGCCGTGAACGCCTTTGACGAGCGGCCACATGGCCTTCTTTTGAATACGCACGTCCCGTCGCGGATGTTTCGCCCAGACGAACGTAGTGAACTTATCGCGCGGTCCACCCAAGTACAACTGACCCACGGAATGCAAATCTGTGGAGCCGACAGACACGGTCGGCGTCATCCCCGTTCGTACCGTATCTCCGTCCAGATTCTTTTCTTTTCCGAGACTTTCTCCAACAAGCTGGCGAACCCACTTCCCCAAAGATTCCAGCTCTGGATGAAAGACAAATGTATCGTGAATCGTCTTTCCTTTTTGAAGAAGATGAAACGCCACGGCCGCTGATCGAATCGCAGGACCGTTCGCCGAAAGACAAAGATCTCGCATGGCTGTCGCGCCTTTTGAAAGTGCTCGAACATCGAATCCAAGTGCGGCGAGCGGGAAAAGACCCACGGCGGACAAAACGGAATATCGCCCACCAACCGTCGAAGGAATTCCCAATCGTGCGATCCCCTCGGCTTCCGCAAGTTGCCAGAGTTTTGATCCAACGTCCGTCGTCACGACAAACCGGCTCTTCGTTTTTTGAAGACCGAATTTTTTCACGAGAACATCTGTGATGATTTCTGCGTCCGCGACGGTTTCCGTTGTTCCTCCCGATTTGCTGACAATGTTTACGAGAACTTCATCTGCAGATTTGAGCGTCTTCAGATGATCCTCCAGCGAAGCCAAAAACTCGGGATGAACGGTATCCGCGAAAACACACTTCGGACCGCGATCAGGATTCAATCCATCATCAAATCCACGAAGCGCGTCGTACACCGCCTTTGTCCCAAGGTTTGATCCTCCAATCCCAACAACGATCAACGTCTTCAACTTCTTCCCCGCGAGTTCTTTGGCAAGTTTGATCGTTTCGTCAATCAGCGAAATATCTGACGGAAGAACAATGGAGCTTTCTGGCGCATCGTAGGATTCGCTCTTCACGATCTTTCGGAGTTCGCCAAGATACGGCGTGAGGCGTTTGGTGTGGCGTCCAAGTTCGGCGGACGTGATCCGCGTGTGGTCAAGTCGAAGTTCCATGTTAGCGATTGTCGCCACTGCCGTGGAGCGTTCCTCGCTCAGCACGACTCGCGAGTCGTTCAAGATTTTCTTGTGCGATCTGATCCAGCGTCAGATTGAATTCCGTTGCGGCTTGCGCCAGATACCACAGAACGTCTCCCAACTCTTTTCGAATTTCTGTTCGTCGTTCGTCCGTGGTTATACCGTTATCATCGCGAAAGATTTTTTTCACTTTATTCGCGATCTCCCCAGCTTCGCCAACTAATCCAAGCGTCGGGTACACGATGTTGCTCCCAATGCTTGGATAAATCGCGGTTGAACGAGATTTTTCCTGATATTCCTCAAACGTCATATCCGCTTAGCGCCACGTCGCCAGAATGACGCCGTTGATCAACAGAAGAACAAGATAATACCCGGAAGTCAGCGCAACGAGCTTCCAGCTCTTTCCATCCCAGAGCGCAGCGCCGGCAGAAACCGGAAGAATGAACCCGAGCCAGTTCCAGAATCCAGAAACGAGTCCCCCGACAACGCCAAAGGTTTGTGTGTAATCCATGGCGAACACCGTGACATGTGCAAAGACATAGGCCATGACGAACGCGAGAACTGTGGCGATGATCATGTTTGGGACCATCTTTTTCTTGCCAGCTTCCAGATCCGCCATGGTTCTGCCAGAAAGGCGCATCCAGACGTTTCCAAACAAACTCGGCGAATACCAGGCAAACCCGAGAACCATATTAATGACGGCGGCCACGAGAACGGCAAGATAATTGATAGGAACTTCCATATAGAGGGAAAAGGAATGAATAGACCGAGTATAGCAGGGAAACAACGGGAAGCTTTGGGATTCGTCCAGACCCTAGCGGAGGACGTATTTAAGCCAATTTTGTAAATACGGCTAAATTAAGCCAATCATAATATAGCTTAAATAAGCGATATAAAGTGTATATGCTAGGCTTGACAAAAAGCTTGGTTTGTGGTATATTGCTTTGTTCGAGAATGAGAAGCGAGGCATTCGGCCACGTTCCTCACTCACGAGCAAGATCCCCCACAGACCAAGAAAGCAGGGTTCCAACATGATCCTTTCCAACATCAGCAACATCGCCCGTGACCGTGGTCTCCGCTTCGTCGCTGTCGTTCAGTTCATCACCATGATGGCGATCGGCATCTACGCCTCCGGCTGCGCCGCGTCGGTCCAGACCGCTCAGCTCGATCGTATCGAGCAGAAGGTCGACTCGATCGACACCCGCGTCGCTCGCCTCGAGGCTCTGCCTCCCGGCACCCAGGTCGTCGACTTCGTCGACACCCAGGACCGCAGCGTCGACACGGCGTACCTCCCGGTCGCCGCCCCCGCGGTGAACCACGGCACCTGCCGCTTCGTCGTCGATGGCAACATCGTCGACACCCAGGTCCAGGCCAACGAGCTCGCCAAGAGCCTGAAGGTCCCCTCGGACAAGATCGGCACCTCGTGCTTCAAGAAGGATCGCCTCGATCTCGGAAGCCTCGCCTCGCGAGACCTCCAGATCGGCCAGTGATCCGATGAAGCCACTCAGAGCCCCCGCACATCTCACGATGTGTCGGGGCTCTCTTTTTTTGTCTCTGATGCGGTACACTCTTTTTATATGTTACGTAACGCCATGATCATTGGAGCGTCTGTGCTTGCGGTTGGAGTGATTATCTATACGCAATTTGGTGAGGACGTTCCTCGCTATGTGTTTGCTCCAACGGGAAGCTCGATTCCCATCGTCGAAAATTTGGACGCATTCATTCCAGAAGATCTCGAGCCAAACTCCCCTCCTCTCATCAAAACCGTGATCGAGGGTTTGGCGGTTCCCTGGGATCTCGTGTTTTTGCCAGATTCTTCTTTTTTGGTCACAGAACGTCCCGGGTCGATTCGTCGCGTCATGCCAAATGGGAACAGCGTTCGCATCGAAGTGCCGAATATTCAGAGCACGGGTGAAGGTGGATTGTTGGGGATCGCTTTGCACCCACGGTTTGCTGAGAATCAGTTCATCTATCTCTATCAAACATCTGGATCTGGAAACGATCTGCACAACAAGATCGTGCGTTTTCGATTCGATAAAGACATCTTAAAAGATCCACGTGTCATCGTGGATCAGATTCCCGGAGCGATCTACCACGATGGTGGCGAGCTGGCGTTTGGCCCGGATGGATATCTCTATGCCACAGCAGGTGATGCGGGTCGTTCGGATCTTGCTCAGAATCCGGACTCACTCGCCGGAAAAGTTCTTCGCATGACGGACGAGGGAAAGTCTGCGCCCGGAAATCCGTTTGAGACGTTGGTCTATTCATACGGTCATCGGAATGGCCAAGGATTGGCATGGGATTCCGAGGGGCGGCTTTGGGCTACCGAACACGGACGTTCTGGCGTGACATCTGGCTACGACGAGGTGAACCGCATCGAATCAGGAAAAAATTACGGCTGGCCAACGATTCAAGGGTCGGCACAAAAAGAAGGGCTCGTCACACCGCAGATTCAATCGGGCGAAAAAGAGACCTGGGCGCCGTCTGGGATTGCGATTGTCGGTGATCGATTATTTTTTGTGGGTCTGCGCGGAGAGTCGCTCTATGAAGTGCAGATACAGAAAGATGGAAACCTCGACGTCTCATCTGCGAAAGCGTATTTCCGTGGCGTTTACGGTCGTCTTCGAGGAGTGGTTCTTGGGCCTGATGGCGCACTCTATCTCACAACCTCAAATACGGACGGACGTGGGTTTCCAAAAGAGAACGATGATCGCGTGTTGCGCGTTGATCTCAAAGCATTGAAATAAAAAAACAGCCCCCGACAGATGTCAGGGGCCTTGCGCGATCACGTACAGTCGATGTGATCGAGGCACAGAAGTCGAATGAGCTTGGGCACCTCTCCTTCGAGAAAATCCTCGCCCGACGAGGTCAGGAGGACGATTTCGAATGAGATCGTCTGAATGGATTCTTCGGGGAGAAGCGTCGGCAGGCCGAGCAGGAGTTCTGTTGTAGAAGTCACAGCGGAACGAAAATTTTCGTCATTCCGCATCAATCGATCTGCATGCGTGAGTGTCGCCGCATTCTGGACGAGCGTTGCGAGGCGGTACAGGTACTGTCCACCGTCAGGAGGCTCACCGTCGCCTCCGCTGGGAACCAGCAAGAGGGAGGTGATCTCCGAGATGGTGAGTGCTTGTCGCGGTGTTCCGAGGCATGCTTCGATGTTGCACACCGGGATGCCGTCTTCTTTCGCCGTGATCAGGAGGGCGGCTCGAAGGACGGTATTCGTCACTCTTGCGTGCTCCACACGCTCCTCGTCTCCGATGCTGAGATCGTCCGAGATGTGTTTTCTCCCCTCTTGAACCAGCGCGAGGAAGACCTCTGCAATGTTGATGAGTGGCTCACTCGTATGAAATTCCAATGTTCACCTCCGCGCGGCATGGCTTACCGCATTTTTTCGAACGGGTCAATCCGTAGAAATAAAAGACCCGCCCAGGAAGTTTCTGGACGGGATGAGGCTACGACACGTAGGTGGCTCGATGAACGGCTCTGAGTGCGGCGACGCGTGCCATGTAGGCGCGAACGTCGGTGCTCATGATGCGCTGTTGATTCGGACTGCTCGCCCGAACGAGCTTGATCGCGTTGACCAGATAGTCGCTCACCAAGATCTCGGGATCTTGTTCGTCGTTGGTGAGCGAACCCAGCGCCACCCGAAAGCGGTACAGCGCATCCATGAGATCTTCCAGTCGCCGATCTGGCGACGGGTTCGTCTCTGCGACCTTCTTCAGTGCATGTAGGACTGCGGCGGGCGACAGAACCTCCATATCCGGTGGGAAGATCTCCGTGAACTTCTGGAGCGGGACGTCTGCGGTCAGGATCGCGATCGCGAGTGAGACGCGCAACCCCTTGCGAGTCACGGGGAGGCTCAACTCCTCGGCATCGCGGATCATGGTCATGATGACATCGTCGATGCGGCTCTGCTCACCGCATTCATGAAGGGTCTGCTTCAAGATGTCGAAGAGAAAAGGTCCAATACAGATCGCCGTTGTTTTGTTTGCAGAATCCAAAGAGCACCTCCGCGAGAAGGGATATCATGGTTTGGACTGTTGGTCAATCAGGATTCCTTCTTCAAATTCAACGCGCACGAATTGATACAAAAACGTTTTCCCGTGGTGGCCGGGCCATCTTCAAACATGTGGCCAAGATGTGATCCGCACGCGGCACAGGTGACTTCCGTTCGACTCATTCCGTGTGTGAGATCTTGTTTGAATTCTACGGCTCCAGGAATCGCTTGATCAAAGCTCGGCCAACCGGTTCCAGAATCAAATTTTGTTTCGGAAGAAAAAAGTTGTGCGCCACACGCGGCGCATTGATACATCCCCTTGGAGTGCTCGTTCCAGTACTCACCCGTAAACGCCGCCTCTGTCCCCTTTTCACGCAGAACGTGATATTGCTCTGGCGTCAGTTCTGTTCGCAGTTCTTCGTCGGTTTTACGCATGGTCGTGAAGATTAGTTCGAACGACAGGTTTTTGGATCAATCGAGGCAGTATATGGCTCGTCCGGGCTTCGGGTGTAGGTCCCGATTTCTGTGATGTATCCATCTCCTTCAACGCGGAAGCACCGTGCAGAAAGGACTCCTGGAACACCGCTCCCAAGGATTTGCCAGGCAACGTAATAGTTGTCGCCGTCGCTATCCCAAGTGGAAGAAAAACGCTGTGGAGGAAGTCCGTTCGTTTTTACGATGACGTTTTGTTTTGCCAGCCATTCGGTCACGAGCTCCTCTGCCCGGACGGAGTTGAGGCTTTCAATCACATTTCCGCGAATCGAAAGTTCGTCTCCTTTAAATGACACGGCTCGGCATTCTGGATCAAACTCCATCCGAAAGTCCGTATCACGAATGGTGAATCCATATCGACCATTTTCGAAATCAATGACGGCGACGGCTTCTTTCGGCGCGCCACGTTCGATGGCTTTGTTCCAAAGATCCTTGAAGGAGCACACCGGCTTGGGTTGCGCGCGTTCTTCATCAAAAGATCCAACGGGTGACCCTAGATCTTTCTTCATTCCACGATTGATGTAGGAATACGACATGTTCATCTTCCCGCCGATCGTCCGCACGGTTGTGCGTTGTCCGGGGTATCCCACGGTGACTTTCACGGTTTGCCATTGATATCCATCAACGCCAACACCGGCTCCGATGGGAAGCTCTTCGGTTGGAAGAACTTTTTGGATGAATTCGTAGGTCGCATTTGGCGTGGGACGAAGTTTCGATTTCAAATCCATCGTTCCATCCGAACGAACGAACGTTGCTTGCATCTCGAGAAATTTTACGTCGTCTCCGGCGAAGGCTAGAACATCGTCGTAATGTGCAATCGGATCGTATGCGCGAAGATCGCCTGGAGCTTTGACGCTCGGATCAATATCCGTATCCAGAAATTTTTTCGTGAGCGGATTGATCAACGCCGGAAAGATTGCAAACGAAATGGCAATCGAAACGACCGCCAAAATCAGGACGGCAATGACTCCCGTGATGATTAGTCCTTTCGGAGAGAATTCTGATTGCATTTGCATAGAGTGAAGTTTAGATGTGGCACGACGCTTCACCGCGCTTGGAAAGATACTGCTGATGGTAGTCTTCTGCTTTCCAGAACGTCTGAGCGGGAACAATTTCCGTCACGATCGGACCAGACCACTTTTTTGACGCATCGAGATCCGCTTTAGATTTTTGTGCGATCTGTTCTTGTTCCCGGGAGTGAAAGAAAATCGCCGAGCGATATTGTGTTCCTACGTCCGGTCCCTGTCGGTTCATGGTGGTAGGGTTGTGATTCGTCCAAAATAGATCCAATAATTTTTCGTAAGAAACTTTTTCCGGATCGTAGGTCACCTGAACGACCTCTGCGTGGCCGGTCGAATCCGAGCAGACATCTTCGTAGGTCGGTCGTTCCGTGGTTCCTCCCATATATCCAACCGCCGTCTCTATGACACCGGGGATTTTGCGATAAAGTTCCTCAACGCCCCAAAAACAGCCGGCTCCAAATGTCGCGAGTTGTGTCATGTCAGCAGGATAGACAAGCCTTCTTCCCTCGTCTAGGCGTCATGATAGGATGTGCGCATGAAAAACCATGAACTGAACGAGGTTCGTGACAGCCTTCTCCGCCTGCATAAGATCCTTTTGGATGATGCCAAGCGTCATTATGAACGGTTGAATGGCCCGATTGCGTCTCCGTATGCGCTGTTGGATTTGGTGGTGAACGATCCGTTCTTCCACTGGCTTCGTGTGTTGTCTCAGCTCGTCGTGACGATCGATGAAGGGATGGAG
>JAGOQY010000041.1 GCA_018063125.1 Patescibacteria group bacterium
AACATCCGATTTTACGGATGTGATCGCAGCATGTGTGGGAAAAATCCCCCATCCCGCGATGAGGCTTGTCGCAAAAACGAGCGCGACCAAAAGCCGTTTCATTCCCCCATCATGACACATTTGCACTCACGATAAAACCGCAGTGGCTGATTCGATTCGCTCCAGACTGCGCGCTTTTCCGTAGGTTTCCAATAATTCAAATGGCGAAGGAGATTTTTCTGCTCCAGACAACGATACGCGAAGCGGCCAGAGCGTATCCCCATTCCCCCATCCGCGATCTGCAATCAGTTTCTTGATGGCTGTTTCCAGGGTTTCTCGTGACGAAAAATCCGCTTCCGAAACTCCAGAAAGAAGATCCTTCAACGTGTTCAGTCGCTCCAATGCTTCTTTTTTGGATTGTGTCTTCCAGGTGATGGACGCAGAAGCGAAGTCAAATTTTTTCGCAAAGAAGAACGATGTTAGTTCTGCGACGTCTTGAGGTTTCTGGACGCGATCACGAACGAGCAAAAGGCATCGATCGGCAAATGTCTGATCTTCGATCAGTTCGCTCACGAACGGACGTGTGAGTGCGAGGTAGCTTTCTTCCGGCATGGATCGAAGATACTGCTCATTCATCCAATCCAGTTTTTCCAAATTGAACACGGCACCAGACTTGTTGATCTTCGCGAGATGAAACATCTCAGCGAGTTCCTCATGCGTGTAGATTTCTCGATCCGCGGTTGGATTCCATCCAAGCAACGCTACGAAGTTCAACAATGCTTCGGGGAGATATCCTTTCTGAAGATAATCCGTGACAGCGACGTCATTCTGTCGCTTCGAGAGCTTGGAGCGATCCGCATTCAACAACAACGGAAGATGCGAAAACTTCGGCGGAGTCCATCCAAAAGCTTCGTAGATAAACAGATGCTTGGGCGTGGATGAAAGCCATTCTTCTCCACGAATAACGTGCGTAATTTCCATGTCGTGGTCATCACAGGTCGCCGCGAGATGATACGTCGGAAATCCATCGGTTTTGATGAGAACCTGGTCATCGATCAATGCCCATTCAAACGTGACGTCATCACGAATGACATCCATGAACGTGACGTTTCCTTCTCGCGGAAGTTTCAAACGAATGACATGATCTTCTCCGTTTGCAACACGCTGTTCAGATTCCGCGAGCGGGAGCGCACGACAAAGGCCGTCATACATCGTCGGCTTCTTTGTGAGCTGTTGTTCTTCGCGAAGCTCCTCCAACCGTTTTGGCGTACAAAAACAATAGTACGCTTTATCCATCGCAATGAGTTGTTTTGCGTAGTCGAGATGACGTTCTTTTCGCTCCGATTGAAGATACGGACCGAAATCTCCGCGCTCCGTCACGTTCCCATTCGCATCGAGCCAGACTCCTTCGTTGGGAACGACACCGCATGCCGAAAGCGCGTTGCAGATATTTTCAATTCCGCCTTCTACGAACCGACTACGATCCGTGTCTTCGATGCGCAAGATAAAATCCCCGCCAGATTGTCGTGCGAGAAGTTCATTGTAGAGCGCCGTTCGGAGTCCTCCGATGTGCAAAAAACCGGTCGGACTTGGGGCGTATCGAACGCGAATTTTGGCGTTTTCCATGGCCGTATCCTACGTGATCCGATTTCGCTTGTCCATTGACAAAACCCTCTTTTTGTGCTATATTTTGATACTGATTCGTGTATTTTGAACGATCAGCCGCACCTTTTGAGGCCAAGATGGGAGAGACAAAATTTCTCGATACGTCTCGGATGTTCCAAGCGGTCGTCATCTGTGTGGCGATCCTCACCGGCTCATGGATTTTTTTCTGGGCCGTGAACGACACGCGATTTGATTCCACGATTCGGTGGTTCATCAAGTCGCTCGCGTTTGCTCTCATTCTGGGAGGAGCGCTTCAGGGATTTTCCTTCGGCTACGCCTTTGTGGCACGCCGCAAACGATAGAAAGAGGTTCTCTCATGAACATTCTCGGATACGTTGTCACGGGTCTTCTCGTCATCGGCGCCATCTTCGGTGCCGTCCGGTACGAGCAAGCTCGTGCCGACTACGACCCCGAAGCCATCTGCGCCAAGCAGAAAGAGTTCTCTCGGGAGAAATGTCTCGGCCACATCCACCTCGCGCAGTCGGCCGGCTACTAGTCCTCCCGACTCGCGCCCGCCTCGCTCGACCACGCTCCGACGCACTCAACGTCGGAGCGGTTTTTTATTTCTTCAACAATGAGTCCTGTAAAACAGCCAGCGGAAAAAGAAATACGGCGGTAAAAATGCGTTTCCAGCGTGTGGGTTCTTTGATCAATCGATAGAGCCATTCTAGTCCGATGGACTGCATCCAAATCGGCGCGCGTTGTTTTGCGTGGGCCCAGTAATCCAATGTTCCGCCTACGCCAACCGCGACTTTGACCGTCGGAAGTTCTGCGAGATTTTTTACAATCCACGTTTCTTGTTTTGGATGTCCAAAAGCCACGAGAAGAATATCTGGTGCAAATTGTGTGAGTCGGAATCGCATTTCTGCGCCCGCGTCGTCGTCCGTTCCATCTGCCGTCACATCCCCTCCTCGCTCGGCGAAGATCTGAAGAGATGGATAGGATTTTCGAATTTCCCAGGCCGCTTTATCTGCACTTTGTGGAAGTCCTCCGATCATCGCGACTTTCCAGTTTCGTTCGACGGCTTTTTGGAGAAGGTGTTCCGAAAGCGTTACGCCGGTGAGACGTTTTGGTTCTGCGCCTTTGAGTCGTCCGGCGAGTGAAAGCCCGAAACTATCGACGGTGCGAATATCAGCTTGTCGAAGTGCCTGCCAGTACGATGGGCTTCGCCGTGCCTCCATCAGGATTTCCGGGTTCGTTGTCACGATCATCGTCTGTTGACCGTGTTCGATGGCATCATCAAGCCGCTCAAAAATCTCCTTCGAATCAAATCCGTGGATCACGAGACCAAACAGTTCAAATGTGGAGCGGGAAGACATGTTGATGTGTGTAGCTGGAGCCTTCTGGGCCAGGAACGCTTTTGATGACCGCAACTTCGGACGGAGTCCATTTTAGCGGCCCGGTGGTGATTTCCCAATTGGGAAACGTGGTTCCTTTGAGCGAGCGTGTGATGGAAATATGTGGCATCCAGGGTTTGCGATCCACGTTCGGTGCGACAAGCGAGAGCATGTCGCGAAGTCCGAGGGCGTATTTCTCCCAAGCTTTGTAATCCTCGGGTTCTACGCGAGCCACGATGCGCGACGGTTTTCTCTTTGGAAAGGTTTCAAACCCGGTGATAGAAAAATCGCCCGCCGGAGGTGATTCGAGCGAGCGACGGACAATTTCGATGAGGTCAGAAAGACGTTCTTCCGGAACCTCATCGAGAAACGCCAATGTGACGTGCCACAGGGTGGGCTTCATCATCTTCCCCGCCGGATGGTTGGGAGAGCCTTCCCAGGCCCGTTCCAGTTGATTCTGGAGGGCTGTCGGAATAGGAAGGCCGATGAAGAGTCTCATGCGCTAGCTTTCATTCTGATCCATCGGGATCGACGCATCGTTCATGGTTGGCGTCACACCCCGTCGTCTCCCTGCATGTTTACGTGCCACGCGGAATCGCGCAAGTTCTCGTTCCAACGCGGCGGCCGCGGCGGCGAACGACACGTCATCGGATTTAACGGTTTCTTTCATCACCTGCTCAGCGCGCTTCTTCGCTTCTTCGATGACAGAAAGATCCAATTCTTCACCCCGTTCTGCGGTATCTGCGAGAACGCGCACAGAATCTCTTCCGACTTCGATAAATCCTCCAGATACCGCAACTTCTTCTTCCTCCGATCCTGTCTTCAGTCGCGCGACACCCGGAACGAGCGATGCAACAAGCGGAAGATGGTTTGCGAGAATCGTAATCTCCCCCATCGAGGTTGGGAGTGTGACCTGATCGATCGCTTTCTTGAAAACGGTTCGTTCAGGCGTGACTAGTTCAAAGTGGAGTGACATGGGGGTGGGAATCGGTCGGCCCTGAATCAAGTTCAGGGTGACGAGGGTTATGCCGTGACTTCGTCGATGCCGCCCTTCATGTAGAAGGCCTGTTCCGGCTTATCGTCGTGCTTGCCTTCGAGAATTTCCTCGAAGCTTCGGATCGTATCTTCGAGCGTCACGTACTTCCCAGGATTTCCCGTGAACACTTCCGCCACGTGAAACGGCTGAGAAAGAAACTTCTGGATGCGGCGAGCGCGGTCCACCGTTTTTCGATCTTCGGCGGAAAGTTCTTCCATGCCGAGAATCGCAATAATGTCCTGAAGATCCTTGTAACGCTGAAGTACGCGCTGAACGCCGCGAGCCACATTGTAATGTCGATCACCAACAATTTGCGGATCGAGAATCGTCGAAGATGAGTCGAGTGGATCCACGGCCGGATAAATACCAAGTTCAGAAAGCGAGCGAGCGAGCACGACGGTGGAGTCCAAGTGGCTGAACGTCGTGGCTGGCGCCGGGTCGGTCAAGTCGTCTGCTGGAACGTACACCGCCTGGACTGAGGTCACCGAACCTTTTGTCGTCGAGGTAATGCGTTCCTGAAGCGCGCCCATTTCTGAGGCGAGCGTTGGCTGATATCCCACGGCAGATGGAATGCGTCCGAGAAGTGCGGACACTTCCGAGCCCGCCTGCGTGAATCGGAAAATGTTATCGATAAAGAGAAGCACGTCCTGACCTTCTTCGTCGCGGAAGTGTTCGGCCATCGTAAGTCCCGTCAACGCCACACGCGCACGAGCGCCCGGCGGTTCGTTCATCTGACCGAAGACAAGCGTGGTTTTATCCAACACGCCAGATTCATGCATTTCGTTGTAGAGGTCATTTCCTTCACGAGAGCGTTCACCAACACCCGCAAACACCGAGAAGCCTCCGTGCTCACTCGCAATGTTGCGAATCAGCTCCATGATGATGACGGTCTTTCCCACGCCAGCTCCACCGAAGAGACCGACCTTTCCACCTTTCAAGAACGGACAAATGAGGTCGATAACCTTGATCCCCGTTTCCAAAATTTCAGATCGTGTTGCCTGGTCTGTGAATGACGGTGCCGCGCGGTGAATCGGAGAATACTTCTTTGCCTTCACTTCTGGCTTGTTGTCGATCGCTCCACCGGTCACGTTGAACATGCGGCCGAGTGTTTCGCGTCCCACCGGAACGCTGATCGGCTTTCCGGTGCTCACAACTTCCATTCCGCGCATGAGTCCATCCGTCGAAGACATGGCGATCGTTCGAACGTCTCCGCCGCCAAGATGTTGCTCCACTTCAAGTACGAGCTCGCCTCCCTCGCGGGCGATGGTCAACGCGGTGTAGATCGGCGGTGGGTTCCCTTCAAAAGAGACGTCGACCACCGGGCCGATAACTTGTGTGATTTTTCCGTTGGATTTCATATGCGTTGATTATTCGATGGCGGCTTTACCGGCTGAGATTTCCGAGATTTCTCTCGTGATGTTGGCTTGTCGGGCTTGGTTATAGGTGAGCGTCAGATCGTCGAGCATTTCTGAGGCGTTCTCGGTCGCGTTCTTCATGGCGAGCATGCGAGCGGAATGTTCCGAGGCAGCAGATTCGAGAAGCGCCTGATAGATTCGCATGTCGATGAGTCGTGGCAGAAGCGTGTCGAGAACCGTGACTGGATCTGGTTCAAAGAGGATTCCCGCTTCTTCCGATTCTGTTCGTTTGGTTTCCTCGAACTCATCATTTTCTTCCGGCGTCTCATTCCCCTTTTTCAGCTCATCTTCGGGAATGACGGGAAGAAGTTGATTGATGGTTGGAATTTGCGTCACCGCGTTTTTGAAGTCCGTGTATGCGAGGAAGACACGATCCGCATGTCCTGAGAGGAATTGGCTGTACACGAGTTTTCCGATCGGCGTCGTTCGTTCAAATGTCGGGGCGTTTGAAATCGCTTCAAACGCCGCCTCGATCTCCACTCCCGCGCGGCGAACAGATTGCTCTGCGCGACGACCGACGGTGATGACACGAAGTTTTTCTGATCGATGCGACAGAAACTCAATCGTCTTTTTTAAAATCTGACTGTTGAAGCTTCCGCAGAGCCCGCGATCCGATGCGGCGACGATGACGAGTGTCGACTTCGCATCCACGCGTCCCGCAAGAAGCGGATGCGTTGATGGATCAATCAATCCACGAACATCCTCGATCAACGCCGTCACGGTTTTGGAGTAATCGCGTGAGCTCATCGCAAGCTGAACCGCCTTTCGCATCTTGGACGCCGAAACAAGCTCCATCGCCTTCGTAATTTTACGAGTGTTGGCGACAGACTTGATTCGACGTTTGATGACGCGAGGAGAAACAGCCATACGCTATTTTGTGGAGAGGAAGGTGTCGTTCCAAGATTCCAGAATCTTCTTGAGTCCTTCTTCGATGTCTGGTTCGATCACTTTCTTTTCTTCCAACGCATTCACGAGATCAGAAGCGTTGTCATCCAAGGTGGAATGAAAACCGGCTTCCCACTCCTTCATACGATCAACCGGAATCCCATCGGCGTAACCCTTTGTGACGGCGTACAGCGCGGCAACCTGGTGTGCGAGAGACATCGGGCGATACTGATCTTGTTTCAGCAATTCCACGAGACGACGACCACGTTCGATCTGTTTTTTGGTTGCGGCGTCAAGATCTGTCGCGAACTGAGAAAACGCTTCGAGTTCGCGGTACTGTGCGAGTTCGAGGCGAACCGGACCCGCGACTTTCTTCATGGCCTTGGTCTGCGCAGCTCCACCCACACGAGACACAGAAAGCCCCACGTTCAATGCCGGGCGAATACCTTTGTAGAACAGATCGCTTTCCAAAAAGATCTGACCGTCCGTAATCGAGATGACGTTTGTCGGAATGTAGGCAGAAATATCTCCGGCCTGTGTTTCGATGATCGGAAGTGCGGTGATCGATCCCCCGCCATTCGCTTCGGACATGCGGCAAGCACGTTCAAGCAAACGAGAGTGAAGATAGAACACGTCACCCGGATACGCTTCACGACCTGGCGGACGACGAAGAAGAAGCGAAATTTCACGATACGAAGACGCGTGCTTGGAAAGGTCGTCGTAGACCACGAGAACGTCCTTCCCCTTGTCCATGAAGAATTCTCCGATCGCCACACCTCCGTACGGCGCCAAAAACTGAAGAGAGGCTGGATCAGATGCTCCGGCAGAAACAACGACCGTGTAGTCGAGTGCACCCGCATCAGAAAGCTTCGTCACAATCTTTGCGACTTTTGATTCCTTTTGTCCGATCGCGACGTAAATACAGATCACGCCCTTCCCCTTCTGGTTCAGGATCGTGTCGATCGCGATGGCGGTCTTTCCCGTCTGACGATCTCCAATAATGAGTTCGCGTTGTCCACGGCCAATCGGGATCAACGCATCAATCGCTTTGATTCCTGTCATCATCGGAACGTTCACCGGTTGTCGGGCCATCACACCAGCGGCGACGCGTTCGATCGGATAGTTCTTATCGGCTTTCATCGCGCCCTTTCCATCGATCGGCTGGCCCAGCGGGTTCACGACACGACCAACGATCGCATCCGAAACGGCCACGGAAAGAATGGTTCCCGTCAGCGAAACGGATTCTCCAGCGCGGACGCTGTCCGGTCGATCGAGAATCATGGCTCCGACGCGGTCATGCTCGAGGTTCAAGGCGACGCCGTAGGCACCGTCTTCAAACTTCAAAAGCTCCATCGCCTGGGCGTTGGCAAGTCCGGTGATCGACGCAATCCCGTCTCCCGCGTCTCGCACGACACCAGCCTCCTCGGCGCGGGATGACGCGTCGAAGTTTGCAATCTGTTCTTTGAGGCGGTCTGCAATCTGCGCGGCCGCCGTCACATTTTTGAGTTTCGTGTCAGACATAGAGTTCATGAGTCAATCGATCAATTCGTCCTTTAACGCTTCCATCAAATCGCCAGTCCCCCATTGTGATGATCATCCCGCCGAGAAGTGTTGGATCCTGGATTTCTCGAAGTGTGATCTCGGCATCAAACTTTTTCTGAAGAAGTTCCGCGAGCTTCTTTCGTTCTTTCTCCGTGAGCTCGATCGCACTTGTGACCGTCGCTTCTCTCGATCCTTGTTCTGCCGAGCTTTTCCGTACCGCATCGGCGAAGGCAGGAAGTTCGGAGAGCAAGTTTTTTTCGAGGAGTAAGAGGAGCGCGTTTTTCAGGAATGGATGGATCTGTTTTTCCAGCGCGTGAGAGAGTGCGTCTAATCTCTTGCTCAGCGGCGTTCCCGGAAGTGCGAGGTCGCTGATGAGTTCCGAATGTGTGTGAAATGTTTCTTCTAATGTTCGGAGATCGTTCAAAATCTCCGTGAGCACGCGTTTCTCTGCGGCCATCGAGACGAGGGCCGTTGCAATATCATTCAGCGTGCGGACATCTTTCATACGTTTGCCTTGTCGAGATCCGTAATCGCGCGATCAATTTCTGTTCGATGTGCTTTTTCATCCATCCCAGCCGCAACTTTCTTTGTGGCTTGAGACACAAGATCTGCGATGTCGCGACGAAGCGCGTCAAACGACGCTTCACGTTCTGCACGAATTCGCTCCTTGGCTTCGAGCGCAATCTTTTCAATTTCTGTTTTGGTCTGAGCCATCTTCTCTGCGCGAACCGCCTCAACTTTGGCACGAGCTTCCTCTAAAAGCGCGTGTGCTTCCGCGTTCGCTTCACGGACAAGACGATTCTTCTCTTCTTCTGCTTCCGAAAGACGCTTCTTTGCATCTGTCGCATCCGTCAGGCCTTTGCGAATTTCTTTTTCGCGAGAGTCCATCATGGCGAGAAGCGGTTTGTACACAAAACGCCACATCACGATCACGATGATCGCGAAGTTGATGAGTTGCGCGATGAAGAGCGTGCTATTCACGCCCAGCGAACCCAAAACGCCCGGTTCTTCTGCGGGATGCGCAGTGGTTTCCGCGTGGGTTTCTTCTGGGGCGTGTTCCGTCGGCTGGAGAATTTCGGCTTCCATAAGTAGAGATGAGGTAGTGA
>JAGOQY010000042.1 GCA_018063125.1 Patescibacteria group bacterium
AAGAAATCGGCCGCAACATGACCATGCTCGAATACGGCAATGACATTCTTCTCATCGATATGGGACTTCAGTTCCCGGATGAAGACATGCCAGGTGTCGACTACATCATTCCAAACATCTCTGCCATTAAAGGCAAAGAAAAAAATGTTCGTGGCGTCGTGATTACTCATGCGCACTACGACCACATCGGTGGTATTCCGCATCTGATGCCCCGCCTGGGGAACCCGCCGCTTTTTGCGACGGATCTTACGGCCGGAATCATCAAGAAGCGCCAGGAGGATCATCGTGATTCTCCCCCGCTGAACCTGCACGTCGTGAAGCAGGATGACGTCCTCCAGCTTGGATCGTTCACGGTTGAATTTTTCGGAGTTGCGCACTCAATCCCAACATCGATGGGAATCATCGTGGGAACACCGTGCGGCATCGTGGTTCATACCGGTGACTTCAAGCTCGACCCGGACAAAGGCGCACAGTCCATTCAGGAAACCGAAAAGATGATCAAGCTCGGAGAACGCAATGTTCTCGCGCTCATGATCGACTCGACCAACGCGACCAAAACCGGCCGTCAGCTGACGGAATCTACGATTCAGCACAACATCGACGAAATTATTGCCAACGCCAAAGGCAAGATCATCATCGGCACCTTTGCCTCGATGATCGCACGTATCCAGCAGATCATCCTCGCGTGTGAACGCGCCGGCCGCAAAGTTGCGGTCGAAGGATTCTCGATGCGCTCGAACGTGGCAATCTCACAGGAACTGGGCTACATGAAGATCCAGAAAGGCACGCTCATCGAAACCAAGCAGATCGGAAACTACCCGCCAGACAAAGTCGCGGTCGTATGTACCGGTGCTCAGGGCGAATCGCGTGCCGTTCTCATGCGCATGGCCAATCGCGAACATCCATTCATCGAAATCGAAAAAGGCGACACGGTCGTGTTCTCATCTTCGGTGATTCCAGGAAATGAACGATCGGTTCAGCGCGTTAAAGACACACTCTATCGCGAAGGCGCCAACGTTGTGCATTACCAAATGATGGATGTTCACGCCGGTGGTCATGCTCAGCAGGAAGATCTTATTGAGATGCATCAGATGATTAAGCCGAAGTATCTGATCCCGATTGAAGGTCATTATTCCTTCCTCGTGGAGCACTCCAAGGCCGCGATCAAAGCAGGTTTTCCCTCGGATCGCATCATCATCGCCGACAACGGTCAGATCATGGAATTTGATCGCAACGGAAACGGACAGCTCACGAACAAGAAGGTTGATACCTCTTATGTCTTCGTGGACGGTCTCGGTGTCGGTGACACGAACCAGATCATTCTCCGCGATCGTCAGGAACTTTCCGGCGATGGCATCGTGATCGTGGTCGCGGTCGTCTCCGGGCGTTCCGGCAAACTGCTTTCCACTCCGGATCTCATTTCCCGTGGCTTCATCTACATGAAGGAGCACGGTGAACTGATCGATGCCGCGCGCAAACGTGTTGGCGACATGCTTCGCCAAGGCGAGCCGCGCGTCGGCGTGGACTTCGCAGATTTGAAAGACAAGATCCGCGAAGAACTCGGCGAGTTCCTGTTCAAACGAACAGAACGCCGCCCGATGATTCTTCCGGTGATTGTGGAGGCCTAAACGGCAAAGCAAAATCCCCTCGCAAGAGGGGATTTTTTGTTGTAAAAAACGAGCCCCGTTTCGATATAATCGAAACGGGGCTCGAGAGCAAAGGTCAAAGGTTCCAAGGACTTTCGGAAAGTGCAAAGGAACCAAGGGTAAAGCTCTACGCGCGGACGGCCAGGAAACGATAGCAGGAGTTCCAGTCGCTCCCACCCCAGTCGAGGCTCAAGCCCCGCCCGTCGCCGTCCCAATCGAGGCACGGCAGGTCGTGACAACCGTCCCAGATGTACGAGACGCCGAGGGCGACGATCGGGAACTCCTTCTGCTTGTCCGGGTACTTCCGGGCGTAGGCGAGGAGTTCGTCGAGCGTTGCCGGACGAAGTCCGCGATTCTTGAGCTCGTTACGCAGGTCCTCCGTCGACATATCCATGCCGAACTGGACGAGCTCGCAGATTTCGGGATCGGCAGTCGCTACTCCCATGCAGGAGTCGTCGAGTTGCCAGTCCGTAGCTTCGTTCTTCTTGAACTCGTCGCACACCCAGTCGAACTCCTTGCAGAGATTTTTGTAGGTGGGGACGGAGAGAGCGGGCTCGACGAACCGCGCGATGAGCGCCGCGAGGTCGCTCTGGAACTTGCCGCCGTTCTCGATGAGCTGTTGGAGACCTCCCTTGTTGGGGTTGATCTCGGCGAGCGCACGACTGGCGGCATCCTCGACGAACCGGACGAACTGCTTCTTCTGACCTTCAGTGATACCGGACGTGATCAACTTGGTCGTCATCGTCGTTCTCCTTGTAAGGGTCGGCCTATGTTTCCGCACAGGTACGGTTGTTCATTTTTGAACGTCTTAAGATAGCCCAAAATGCCCATTTTGTCAATGGTTTGGCCTAAATAGGCCTTTTTACGAAGCCTGCGCGAATGGCTCCATAGCGAGAATCCGATCAGCCACGGAACGCTTCAAAGAGCCCTCTTCGACGAGTCGCTCTACGAGCGTCGAAAGTTTTGTATTTGATTGTCGGCTGAGCAAAATCAGATCCCCGCGAAGCTCAAATAATTTCCGATCTAAATAGTCCTTTGTGACCATTTGAGATTCTATGCGAGCGAGCTTACCCTCTATCCCGTCCGTTCTACCAGAAAGTCCCTGGATCTGACCGGATAGCCGGTCATCCATCCCCTGCATCTGTTCGGCCATCAAGCCAATCGCCTCACCAAGACCGGCGATGGCGTCCATGACATCGTTGATGGACTTCGGGATTTCTTTTTTCGATGCGTCTTCCATACATCTATCGCTATCATGTCTTCATTGGAATGCGCAAGTGGATGAATCATTGTTCTTTTCTCGCGGATTCGTCATGCTACGAATCGAATCGTATGTCCGATCTTCTCTTTTCCGGCGTTCAGCCGACGAACAACATCCATATTGGCAACTACATCGGCGCCTTGAAGCAGTGGGTGGATATTCAGCATCGATACAAATGCTTTTTCTGTGTTGTGGATCTTCATGCCATCACGGTTCCGCAGGATCCGAAGAAACTTCGGGAGAATATCCTGAACGTGGCGGCAACGTATCTCGCCGTTGGAATCGATCCGAACCGGTGCAGTATCTTCGTCCAAAGCGAAGTTCCAGAACATGCGGAGCTTGGGTGGATTTTGAGCACGCTCGTCAAAATGTCGGAGCTGGAACGGATGACGCAATTCAAGGATAAAGCGTTGAAGCGTGGAGAGAACGTCGGCGCCGGACTTTTCACCTACCCGGCGCTCATGGCCGCAGATATCCTCCTCTACGATACGACCGTCGTGCCGGTCGGAGATGACCAGACGCAACACCTTGAACTCGCGCGAACACTCGCTCGTCGGTTCAACACAGATTTCGGAGAGACATTCGTCGTTCCGCAGTCCCTCATCCAAAAAGTTGGAGCTCGCATCATGGGTCTCGACGACCCGAATGGCAAAATGTCGAAGAGTGCGTCTTCCGCGCTGAACTACATTGCCCTCTTGGATGATCCAGACACGATCAAGAAAAAGATTTCGAAAGCGGTGACGGATTCCGGAACGGATATTTCGTACGATGCGGTGAATCGCCCGGCGATCTCAAACTTGCTCACAATTTTTCATCACGTGACGGGTCGTCCGATCAAGGATCTCGAAGCGGAATTTGCGGGGAAAGGATATGGAGATTTTAAGAAGGCGCTCGCGGATGCCGTGATCGCGCATCTCGATCCAATTCGGAAAAAGATCCGCCACTATCTGGATGATCCGGCGGAACTGGATAAGATTTTGGACAAGGGACGCGCGGAGGCACAAGCACTCGCCACCAAGAAAATGATTCAGGTGCGGGACCGCGTCGGACTTGGTCGAGCCTAACCATTCTTCTCACAAACACTCATGTTTAAAGCCGCCTGCCGAGATCTCGGAAAAGATTGTGACTTTACCGTCGAAGCCGAAACGATGGATGAAATCGTAGAAAAGTTCATTGCCCATGGACGCGAAGCGCACGGCCTGACGGACGCCGATCTCTCCCCCGGAGTGATCGAGATGGCGAAGATGTTCATTCGGAAAATCTAAAATCGCGTGAAGAAAAACGCCCCGACGGGGCGTTTTTCTTATTTCTTTGTGTAGACCCAGGTTCCGACCCAATCTGCTGGAGGTGGTTCTTTCTGAAAATGTTCTGCACGTTCCTTGAGCGTCTTTGTCGGGCCATCTTCTGGATGTGCAACGAAAATTGCCGTGCACGCGGCGATTGCTCCCGCAAAATCTCGGGCGAGATATTTATCGAAGGCGGCTTCAAAATTTGATGCAAGTTTCTTTCGAGCGTCAGAGGCTTCGGACGTAAGTCCCATCACCTCATGAATGATGACGGGCTCTTTCTTTCCTTTCACAGCAACTTTATCCACGCGACGCGTGAGCGCTTCTCCGCCAAGTTCGTCAACGGTAGATTGCGCGGCAATGATTTCGATGCCGTATTCCTTCGTGAGTCCTTCGAGACGAGATCCCAAGTTTACGTTATCGCCGATGACGGTGTAATCAAATCGAGCGGCTCCACCGATGTTTCCAACGACCATGTCGCCGGAGTTCACGCCGATGCCGATGTGGAGTTCCAAGTCGCCGAACGCTTTTTCTTCGTTCATCTCGGCGAGGGCTTTGCTCATTTCCAGTGCGGTTTTCACGGAGCGGAGCGCGTGATCTTTTTGATCAAACGGCGCATTCCAAAAAGCCATGACGGCGTCACCAATATACTTGTCGAGCACTCCTTCGTTCGCAAAAACGATATCCGTCATGCGATCAAGATAGATGTTGAGATTCTCGACGAGCTCTTCCGGAGACATCTTTTCGGAGATGGTCGTGAACCCACGAATGTCGGAAAACAGAACCGTCATCCGACGACGATCGCCACCGAGTTTGAGTTTGGATGGATCCTGAAGAATGACGTTCACGACAGATGGAGACACGTATTGTGAGAACGCGGCTTTGAGTTCTTTGCGTTCACGATCAGAAGTGACACGACGTTCAACAGTCACCGCGGCGTACGTGAAGACCAGAACCAGCGTCGGCCAAATTAGCTCAGGGACGAATCCACGATCAAACCCGACGAATCCCGCGATCACGGTTCCGAGCCAGAGGAGAATCACGATGAACCAGCTGTACCGAGCGCGAGTCAAAAGAACCGCGAGCGTTGCAAGCACCGCGAGAAGAAACACAATTCCCGCGGTCACGGTTCTCGGCATCGCTTGCAGCCACGCCTTCGAAAGCGCCGTGTCAGCGAACGATGCATGGATCTCTACCCCCGGCATCGGAACACCGCCCGAAGTCGGAACGAGAAGCGCATCATGAAGATCAGCGGCAGTGGAACCGACGAATACAATCGCATCTTGAAAGACGCTCATGTCCGCTCTCCCCTTCAGCACATCAACGGCGCGAACGGTTTTGAATGCTTTAAATGGCTGACCTGGCGCATGGATCAACGTACGACCATTCCCATCTTTGGGCGCATCCGCAAATCCATTTGGCGCACCAGCAACGCGAAGCGCTTCGGCAGAGAATGCGGGAATCAACGAACCGGTTCGATCCTGCGGAACAGAAAGCGGAATGCGGCGGACAACGCCGTCGTCATCCGGTGGCGTATTGCTGTGACCGAGCGATGCGGCGGACGAGGCAAAATCCGGAATTGGTGCAAGGAGAGAGGTCCAGACGAGTTCATTTTCTCGACGTTCCAATTGAAGCTCGACTGGGAGAACGACATTCCCCGCTGAACGAATTGCACCCGCAAGAGCCAAATCTTCTGCGCTCTCCGAGGCTTCGGGAAAATTCACATCGTATGCGATCGTACGCGCTCCCGCGGCGGCAACGTTGGAGATGATCTCAGCGTGTACGCTTCGATCCCATGGCCAGCGGCCGACTTCGACGAGTGACGTATCATCAATTGCAACAATCACGATGGATGGATCCGCATCACGCGAGAGAAAAAGCTGGTCTGAAGCGCGGAGATTCCAGCTCTCAAAAATCCCGACAAACGCCGCGAACGCCGCAATCAATCCAACGGCGGAACCAACGACGTACGGGCGTACGTGTTTTGAAATCGTATTCTTCATAGTTTTCTAACGAGACATGATGACCACATCGGTCGTGGCACGTAATTCCTTGCCGTAGGTCGCGATGATTTGTCCGGTTCCGGTGGCGGTTGTTCCGGCGTGAAAAAGATTCTTTGTGAAATATCCGAGGACGAAATTCGAAGTCGTGAGAGAAGCTTCATTCGTGACATCTTTGGTTGAACCATCGCTCATGGTTGCTTGTACCGTAACCGGCATCGTCTCGTCCCAAATCAGATTCGTCTTTGGTGCGACGATTCGAATCGAGCGAACGGTGACGGCGGTAACGATCTTGTCTCGGACGGTGAGTCCGACCGATCCTTTCAACGTTGTGCCTTCATAAGTAACTTCAGCAGAAACCGTCGCAGTTCCCGTGGCACCGGTTTTCAGCGTCGGACCGTTCGCAGATCCGAGGCTCTTCGAGAAGGTAAACGTCGCGTCCGCCGTGAGATCAACGGTCTTCCCCTCTTCATCCGCGCCTTTGACTGTGATCGTCACCGTTTCTCCGATGGTGGCGGGATTTGGTGAAACAGAAACCAACAAACGAACAGGAACCACTTCGGTCGTGGTCGTTGGGACGGTCGATGTTGCCGTGAGGTCGGTCGACGTTGCCGTCATGTCCGTTGACGTGGTCATGGAAAAATCCGGAGGTTGAAGAGATGTCGCGAGGCGCGTGCGGAGCGCCGTGTCTCGAGCTTTTTGTGCAAAAAGCCGACCACGAAGCGTTTCAAGACGATCGGACGAAACCGTATCGAGCAAAGAATCCAAATCACGCTCCACATTCCCAATCCCCTGGCGCGCGGCATCTAAGGCGTTACGCGCTTCATCGAGAGAAGAGCTCTCGATCAACATTGCGGCTTCATCAAGACGCGCATCAATCGCCGTGAGTCGGGCAAATGCGACGAGGGCGGGATCGGTTCCGGCAAACGTCACACGAAAATCTTCGACCTTCTGCTTCAAGCGATAGAGTGATGAGGACGGTCCGACGTCATCAAGAAGTTCCGCCACATCGGCGAGTGCAAAACGCAATTCACGAAAACGCTCCGTCGCATCTTCCGCCGTGCTCCACGTTCGAAGATCCTCTTCCAACGATGTGAGCGCTTGAGAAGCGGCGCCGGATTTCCCATCCTCAATCAACAAACGAATCCCCACGAGCCGACGCGCAACGTACAGCGCTTCGAGGCGTGGCTCTTCTGTGACAGACGCAAAGACCAGATGCAACCGTTCTGAGAGACGAGAAAGTCCATCACGGAACGTTCCGGGACGGGAAGGATTCATCGCCGTAAAGCGAGCGGCACGCGCTTCGGCGGCGTCTTTTTTGAATGTCTGATCTTTGGTGGCATTCATCTGGAACCAGTCCGCCTGCTTTGATTCTTCACTGATGAGTTCCGCGCGATCCGAACTCCCCACGGGATCAAAACGAGTCATGTAGCCTTCGGAAACAATAAGTGGCTCAAGCGCACTCGGTGAAGCGCTGGTTCCATCTGGACGACGAACTTCTACGGCAGAATCAGAAACCCAGAGGACCGTTCCTGTGGCTTCGGTGCGGAGATCGAAGGATGTTCCACGAACAGTCGCGACCACATTCCCCGCACTCACGGCAAATCGATCATCCAAATCCAAAAGCCGTTCGATGCGTGACCAGATGCGTCCGCTCTGAAGACGCGAATTCACATCTACAGAACTTGGACGAGAGAGTTGAAGTTCATCGATCGTCACTTCCGTGGATTCTCCCAATCGACTTTCTGCGCGAGCGCCGTATACAATGCGCACATCTGCGGCGGCGGAGGTGCGGACCGCATCCCCTTCAGAAAGCACAAAGCCGGAAGACACAGTTTCCCAATCTCCATCTCGATGACGAACCTCCGCGGTTCCTCGATCAACGCGCAACACCGCACTGGGCGCAGACTCGTCAGGAAGCGAGCCGAGAGACCAGAACCAATATCCACCCACCCCGATTGCTACAACGGCAACAATCGCCAACGGCCATTTGCGCATAAAATTCGACTCCAGCATATCACGCCCGATCGGTTGACAATAGAGCGAAAATGTCGTATTCTCGCCCCTGTTCGGGTTGGACAGATGATCGCCCCGCTCTCGGGTGGGGAGGAAAGTCCGAACACCGTTTTTCGCGGTAACGCGGAATTCATGGAGAGCCGTTAACGACGGCCAGGATATGGCGAGACGAACGGACGGACACGTGCCTGACGTTCCCTCGTAAACCTAGGGAAAGTGCCACAGAGACAATACTAGTTTCAGCGCAAGCTGGAATGAAAGGTGAAAAGTGAATGGACGTAGGTGACTTCGATGGCAACGTCGAAGCAACGCCCCGCGACCATTCTCCTTCAATGGTGACATTGAAGCGCGGCAAACCCTCTCCGGTGCAAGAGCAAGAGTTTCGACGGCAACGTCGGGACGCTGGTAGCTCGCACGAGGTGACGAGCAATCGTCATCCCAGATAGATGGTCATCACGCGGGAGAAATCCCGTGGACAAAATTCGGCTTA
>JAGOQY010000043.1 GCA_018063125.1 Patescibacteria group bacterium
AAAGAAAACGACCCCCGTGCGAGTGCACGGGGGTCGTGTGTTGAAAGGGCGTCAGCCGTTGGAGGCTGGAGGTGTCTTGCGACGCTCCTTGTCGGCGCTGAGCTTCTTCGCCGCCGTCAGGTCGATCTTTCCGAATTCTCGAATGAACATCCCTTCGAGGGTCCGCGTCTCCTTTTTGAGGAGGTTCGCTTCTTTCTCATTCCTCACGCGAGAGAGGAACGCGACCATGGCCGGACGAAGCTTTTGCTCGTCCATGATCCATCGAGCGTAGAGCAACATCGCGCTCAGGTCTCGCAGGACCGCTAGATCGATTTCGTGCACGTTCGGAAGGACGATCTTGACCGCCTGGAGACGTTCGTCGATCGCGAGATGCGTCTGGGTGCTGAGCGAGCTCCCAGTCACACTCGCGACACCACTTTCCGACCGTCCACGGACCGAAGAAGGTGACTCTTCGTCATCCTTCAGCCCGCTGAAGTCGAGAACCGGGGACAGCTTGTGCGGATCCGGATTCTTCGACGGCGGCATGAGCGCCGGGAGCGGCGGCGGCCCGATCCGCTTGGGCGGGTCGGGGGCGTTCGACGCATCGCTCGGCGGTGGCATGGTGCCGGGGATGAGATCCTCCACGTCCACATCGACTTCCGCGAACTCGATCTCAGAATCTTCCGATTGATGTTCCGGAGGATACCGAGTCGCGCGCGCTTCCGCATGCGGCTTGAAGGTGTCAGCGACATCTTGCCAGCTTCCCGGTGGGGGAAGCGTGCGATGAGGGTCGGCCTTGGCGGCGCCGGCTTCCGGTCCGCTTGAGGCGGACTCCAGAATGGAATCCGACGCCTTCAGGCTTTTGGGGAGTCGCCCAGATCATCGAGCTTCAGGACGTCCGAGGAGGAGCTCTCCTCCGTCGGCTTCTCGTCGGATCCGTTGCTGGATCCGTTCGTCGTCGGCTTCGCTTCTTCGGTCTCGGTCGATGCTTCGATCGAGACCTCCGGCGGCGGAGCTTCGGACTTGATCGGCTCGGGCGGTGGAGCGAACTCCATCGCGATCTCGGCACGGTCGATGATGCCCTTGAGCTCGGTCAGCTTGATGTACTTCGTGATGACCTTGGGCGTCGCGATCGCGAGCTTGTCCGCGGCGAGGAAGGGTCGAGTCGAATCTTCCTGCTCGCGCTTCAGCGACGCGATCTCGATGTCGACGGCAACATCTTGAGGGATCTTGTCGTGCCAGACGAACCGGTCGATCCCCGTGAGCACGTCGTGTGCGGTGAGGATCTTCTCGTTGAGCAGGGCCGTGATGAGGTCGGCGATGAGCGCTTGGTGTGCCTCGCTGTCTTCATCCCACGGCATCTGATCACGGAAGAGCCGCCAGTAGGCGGCCGGGTCCATGTACACGGCGAGAACGCCGGAGGCGTACGCGTCCTCGAACTGCTCGGGGCTCACGTCGCCGCTTTCGATCACGGCGTCGATGTCCGCGGCCTGCTCTTCCGGCGACTGGCGCCGAGCCATCTTGGGCTTGGTACCGACGAGCTCGGTCGTGATCTGCTGACGCAGATCCGGCCGATGCACGAGAGCTGTCATGCGCTGAGTGGCGCTGAACGCGTCGCGAAGCTTCTCGGGGGTCCACCACTTCGGTTTCGCCGCCCGGTTCGCTTGAATGAGCTCGGCCACGATCTTCACCGCAGGGTTCGCGTTGAAGAACTGGAGCTCCTGGCCGACGAGGTCTTCGTCGGTGGCTTTTTCTGTGTGAACGAGCGGCGAGATCTTGGCCATGTCTCCTCCTTATACGATCCGTTGGCTGACGGAAGTCGCACAGCCGCTTTACGCTATTTTTGCGAAAATGTCAATAGAAAACGCCCCCCGACGAGTGTCGGAGGGCGGGAATGCTGAGGAATGCGGGCGATCAGCTCGCCTTCTTGAGAATCTTCTTGATCGAGTCCTGGGTGAAGTCGGTGGTGTCGTCCTTGGGCTTCACGCGGAAGCTCTCTCCCTGAACGATCTCGACGTTCGGAAGGGCTTTCACGGTCTCGAGATCATCCGTGGTGAGCGCTTCCTTGAGCGCATCCTTGTTGATCTCTTTGGGAGGCTGTCGCAGGAACTTCGCCAGATCGGGGTCGCTCTCCAGGTGGAGAATGAGCTCCGCGATCTTGTCCTCGGGGATCTTGACGCTCGGCGGGTTGTCCCTCCAGAACATCTTGCCCGTCGCCGTCGTGACGGTCTTCGTCTTCCCGTTCGCGGTCAGCTCACTGCGATGCGCTTCGGCATACGCTTTGAGCGCCGGGAAGATCTTGTCCAGATCGCCGGTCAGGGGTCCGAGCCGCTTCTCCGCGGCTTTCTGGATCTTCGCGATTTTCGCGTCGGCTTCCTCGCAGATCGCGAGCGCCTTCCGACGCTTCTCGCCGATCAGGGCGATGAGCAGGGATGCTTGCTCCAGCGTCTGTGGGACCGGGAACTTGTCACGAATCCTACGAACACCAGGTTTCGAACCATTCTTTGCCATGAATACCTCCCAGAGAAAAAGAACGCCATCCGTTTCAGGGATGGCGATCATAGCGAAAATGTCGGATTTGTCAACGGCCAGCCCGTCCAGCGCTCCCAAAGAGTTTCATTTTTCGCATGGCAACTTCCCGCATGAGGAGGAACGGCGGTTCGAGGAGTTTGCGAGGGTCGATGACTTTTGGCATCTCATCTAGTGCTTCGCGGATTCCCGCTGTGAACGCAATGCGGAGATCCGTATCGATGTTGATCTTCGCAACGCCATGTTTGATCGCTTGTTTGATGTCCGCGTCCAGTACGCCGCGGGCCTCGCCGAGTTTTGCGCCGTGCTTTTCTGCAATTTCTTTCACATCTTCGAGCACGCCAGATGCGCCATGAAGCACAATCGGGAGTTTGACGAGCTGGGCAATTTTTTTGAGCCGAGCAATGTCGAGGTGCGTGGCATCTTTGAACTTGAACGCTCCATGGCTCGTTCCAATCGCCACGGCAAGCGAGTCACATCCCGTTTCTTTGGCGAACTTCGCAGCTTCTTCGGGATTCGTGAGTGCCGCATCTTTCGCTTCGACGGAAACCAGATCTTCGATCCCCGCGAGCGCCCCGATTTCCGCTTCCACGGAGACGCCTTTCTTGCGCGCCCAGGCAACAACCTTTTTCGTGTTCGCCGCGTTCTTTGCGTAGGGGAGCGCTGAGCCGTCATACATGACAGACGTATATCCCGCGTCGATGCAGGCTTTGACGGTCTTCAGATCTTTTCCATGATCCAGGTGCATCACGACTGGAATTTTTCCTTTGGCCGCTACGCGAATCATGGCGACAAGGTAGTCGATGCCCGCATACTGAATGGCACCTTCCGATGTCTGCACGATGACCGGAGAGTTCATTTTTTCTGCGGCCGAAATGACGGCTTTGAGAAATTCCAAATCATTCACGTTGAACGCGGGAACGGCGTATTTTTTAGCACGAGCTGGAACCAGAAGTTTTTTCGCGGTGACGAGCATATTAATGTTTGATGAGTTTTGCGTTGATCTTGGAAAACTTTTTGAGGACGCGTGCGAGTTCTTGAGTGTTGAGCAGTCCTTTCTGTGGACCAATTTCTCGCACCACATTCCAGCTGTTTGCCGTGCCCCAGCGGAGCGCGGTTGGAAGATCATGACCCATGAGGATCGCGACCGTCACTGCGGTCGCAAAACTATCTCCCGCACCCGTGCGCTCTTTCGCCACGCCGGGAAAAATCGGGATTTGCCAGTGACTCCCTCCGTCGAATCCATCTGCGCCGTTGGGACCATCCGTAATGATGACCTTCTTAGCGCCGAGATGGTGGAGCGATTCCAGAAGGTTCATGATCGGCCGTTCACCATCCGAGAGGATTTGATGCGCCTCATCTTTATTGAGAATGAGAAGATTTGCACGAGCAATCAGTGCTTTGATCCCTTTGAGTCCACTGCGAATGTGCGTGGTTCCCGGCTGAAAGGTAAAAAATGCCTGAGGTTGGCGTGTCAGTTCTTCCAAAACCATTTTATCCGCCGCCGCATGCTTCACGCCCATCGCGGAATAGTAGATTCCACGCGTGGAAGGAAGTTTTGGGATCGGATACGCGCGAGGTTGAAAATAGACGAGCTGTGTTCGTTCACCCTGGAAGTTCAAAATCGTCGCCTCACTGGTCGGAGTATTTGGATCGACGTTCACAAATCGCGCATCCACACGATCGGTGCGCAAAGCTTCTCGTACATCATCTCCGGCCGCATCTTTTCCCACCCAGCTCACGAGCGCCGTTTTCAGACCCAGTCGTGAAGCACCAACCGCCGCGTTTGCGGAGTTTCCCGCGGCTGGAACTTTGACGATCTGATGAACCGGAATTTTCTCCGCATATTCCAGGCAGAGAAGGCATCGGTCTTTGTTGATCGAGCAGCTCACGCTGGCATCATGAAGAAAATAGAAGACGTCGCGGAGGGATTCTCCAATCGTGATGAGGTCAAAGACGGGTTTTTGAGTGGCCATATCTGGCCGAAAGGATAGCAGTCGCGGACGGTTGACGGAAACCGAGTTTTTGGCTAGGTTGGTCCATCGTCCTTTTAAAGAGCGTCAGGAGGTAGCGTGAATATTCTGGATTTTGTTCGCGCGATTGCGCGGACGATCGATCGCGGACTCGGGACCAAGGTCGCATCCGAGCTTGTTGTCCGTCTGAAGGACGGATTGAATCGGAACGGACGTTTGCTCGAAGTCCGACGCGTCCTAGGTCTATTTACAGAGTTCGTCGCGATACTTGCATTGCGGAACTCCTCGCGTTACTTCACGGAGCTGACCATTGGTCGCATACGTGAGGACATCGCGCGCAGATCCCAGAACGCCTGGAAGATGGCACTCGATCCCGAGTATCCTACGCTTCTTCGAAGGGTGATCACGAGCCTGACGGAAGAGGAGGTAGGGCGACTTCAGCGTGAGCTGATGGAGGTGACAATCGATCTGAGCATGAAACAGCATCCGGAACCGTCGACGAACTTGTTTGTTCAACTCTCACGCGGCCGCAAAGGGCCGCCGAACTGAAGGAGTCTGTCATGGGTGGTGAAGGAAAGCGTCTCGAACGAAGTGACGAAGCGATCGAAGCCGACATGACGGTCGGATCGATCAAGGAGATCCTTCAGGCGGCGGAAGCGCTCGAGAAGATGCTTCAGAAGTCGCCGTTCAACGAGTACAAGTTCTCGTTCTTCAACGTCCCGATCGACAACTACCGAATGACCCTCGCGACGCCGATCGGCTGGCTCCTGCCTACCTTGCGCGGTCTCCTCGAGCGCGCCGAGAAGCGCCGCGCGAATGAGGCGAAGACCGGCCGCACTCGCTCCTGGTAGCGAAAACCCCGTCCTGACATCTGTCGGGACGGGGCTTTTTTATTCAAACTGCTATCGCTTCTTTTTTCGCGCAACGACTTTTTTTGCCGCCGCAACGATATGCTTCACGCCCATTCCGAAATGTTCGAGAAGTTCGTTTGGTTCTCCAGATTCTCCGAACACATTTGGGACACCGACGAATTCGATCGGCGTTGGACGATTCATTGCGAGACATTCCGCCACGGCTCCACCGAGTCCGCCCGTGATTTGATGTTCTTCAACCGTCACAACGGCTTTGCACTGTTCCGCCGCCGCAACAATCGCTTTCACATCGAGCGGCTTGATGGTGTGGCAGTTCACGACCATCGCATTGATCTTGTTCTTCTTGAGCTGTTCCGCGGCTTGAAGCGCTTTGTAGACGAGCGGGCCACACGCGATAATCGCCACGTCTTTTCCTTCTCGAAACGTGGTCGCTTTTCCAATTTGAAACGGTGTGGCATCCGTGGTGAAGACCGGAGTTTTTTCGCGGGCAAATCGGACGTAACACGCGCCATCGATTTCCGCGATCGCTTCTGTCGCTTTGCGAGCTTCGATGGCATCGCATGGCGCAATGATCGTCATGTTCGGAATCGGACGCATGATCGCAATGTCTTCGATCGCCTGATGCGTTGCCCCGTCCGGTCCGACAGAGATCCCTGCGTGGCTTCCGATGATCTTCACGTTCGCCTCGTTCAAGCAGATGTTCGTGCGAACCTGTTCCCACGCGCGTCCCGGACAAAACATGGCGTAGGAGGTGATGAAGGGGATCTTCCCGCCCATCGCCATCCCGGCCGCAAGAGCCGCGAGAAGCTGTTCGTGCACGCCCATCTGCACAAACCGCTCTGGGAAGCGCTTTTTGAACTCCACACTTCGGGTGGACTCTGTGAGATCCGCGCAGAGGACGACGACCTCGGGGTGTCGAAGGGCTGCATTCACGACACCGGTGCCGTATCCGTCGCGCGTCGGCTTCTGTTGGATCTTCGGATCGAAAAGATCCTCAACCAGATGAAGGTTTTTCGAGCTCATACGCGGTGATCAGCTTTAATTTGCTTTTCGATCGTCTTTAACTCGTCGATCGCTTTGGTTACGAGCTCTGGCGTGAACGGTTGGCTGTGCCAGAGGAAGTTGTTTTCCATGTATGACACGTCTCGACCCGGAATCGTGTGGGCGATGATGCAGATCGGTTTTTCATGAATTGTAGTTGCCGTTTCGAGCGCAAGCGCGACATCCGCAATATCGTTTCCGTTGCATTCAATGACGTGCCAATTGAATGATTCGTATTTCGCGCGAAGCGGTTCAAGCGGCATGATGACTTCGGTATCGCCGTCGATCTGAATGTTATTTCGATCGATGATACAGACGAGATTATCGAGACGATTTTTTCCGGCAAAGAGCATTGCTTCCCAATGAAGCCCCGCTTCATGCTCGCCATCTGACGTCGCGCAGTAGGTTCGCCATTTCTTTTTATCCATCTTTGCGGCGTAGGCGAGTCCCACGGCCTGTGCGAGTCCGCTCCCAAGTGGACCGGAGGTTGTTTCAAGGGCGGGGAGTCGTGTGCGTTCCGGGTGTCCCTGCAATCGGGAGCCGAGTTTTCGAAGCGTCGAGAGTTCCTTCACGGGAAAATATCCAGCTTCGGCCATGGCCGCGTATCGGATCGGACAGATGTGGCCGTTCGAAAGAATCAGACGATCTCGGTCGGCCCACAACGGGTCCTTGGGCTTGTGATTCAGGGTGTGAAAATAGAGCACCGTGAACACATCCGCCATCCCGAGCGGGCCGCCTTGGTGTCCGCTCCCAGCCTCCGCCACCATGCGAATCACATGCTGACGCAGGCGATTCGCCATGAGCTCAAGCTCTTTGATTTTTTTCTCGTGAAGGTGCCGCATAGTCGATTATCGAACGCGCTTCAAAATCCATTTCACGATGCTCCATCCAATCCAGATAAAGAATCCGACCAAGAGGGCGATGGGGAGGAAGAGACCGATCAAACCAATCACGAGACGAATCAAGAAGTTCACAAGTTCTTGCAACGAGACGATGAGATCCTGAAATGCATCTTTCAAGACTTCAAGCGGGCGCCAGGTTTTGGTTGGAGCGGCGACGCGTGTGTCTTCCGTGAGTGTCACGCTGATGGTTGCGAGGTCGGTACGGTTCGAGAGATAGCGCTTGCGACCATCGAGGCGTTCAATGCGTCCGCGAACTTCAGCGAGGCGCTGAGTCACGGCAAGGACGTCTTCGATATCCCCGGAACGCTTGAGGATTTCGAGATACGACGCTTCTTCGGCGCGGGCGTTTCGAAGATCGGCTTCAATGTCGACGAACTCCATGGTGACGTCCTGACCATGAATGTTTTCGAAGACGACGAGTGTCGCGAACTGTTTCAAGCCACGGAGCGTATCTTCAAACGTATCGACGGGAATCCGGAGAACGAGATAGGCGCTTCGAGGGCCGGATCCAGAATCCGAGAGGGAAGAGGATTCGACGAATCCCTGTTTCGTTCCAATGTAGGTGCGAACATCTTCCACCGTCTTCGGAGCATCTTCCACGCGAAGGGTGAGTTCGCCGGTCTTGATAAGTTTTGGCGTGATGCTGTTTCCATCGAGATCCACCGCTGCAGAACCGCTCGCGGGAGGCTGTGGGCTGGGCATGAATGAATCGCGCGCCATGGATTCTTCGGCGTATGCGAGATCGGAACCGGGCATGTTCGGTGCCATCTCTTTGAGTGATAAAGAGGCGGTGCCACCGACCGTCTGGCTTCGCGTGTAAATTTCGCCCTCATCGTTCATGAAAGGACGAATGGTGCTTTTCATCATCGCGGCCACGGCAAGAAACGCGATCACGGCGAGAACAGCATAACCAATCCATGAGAATGGACCTGGACGTTTGGCGGGTGAAGGAGAAGTGGGCATATATTGAGAGTGTAGCACGTACGAAAAAACGCCCCGGAGGGCGTTTTTTCTGTCGCGAGAATCGCGAATTAGTTCACGACGTTGATGGTGCCCTGCATGACAGGGTATGTGCCATCCGTGTAGTCGAACGAACCAACGGTGTCGAACTTGCGAGAATAGGTCTGGTTGTACTGAAGCGCTTGAGATTCACCCCAGGAGCC
>JAGOQY010000044.1 GCA_018063125.1 Patescibacteria group bacterium
TCCACGTCGCTAAAACATCATGGACGCGGAGATCCGGCCATCACTTCCACAGGGAAGTCCGTTCCTCGCGTACGGCCTGGCGCCGAACCCCTTTTCGGGTCGGCGCCTTTTCGTACTCATTGGAGGAGTCATTCTCGGCGTTCTCGTCGCGACGATTCTCTTCCTCGTCTTCCTTCGCATCCCCTATCCCGCCGGAACATCCCTCTTCGCAACACTCGGATCTGAGCAACGCTATGGATACGCGCTTGAAAAAAATCACGTCTCTGAATTTGATCTCACGCTGTTTGGAAAGATGGATCATCCAGAACGTGCACGCGCCGGACTCATGAAGCTCTCGTCTGAACAAGAAATGGAGATCACAAATATTCGTCTCCTGGATTTGATTCCATTCTTCGTTGCGCGCATCACCGGAAAAGGATACGCCATCGCACGATTCGAAGATGGAACGATTGTTCGTGGATCCATTGAAGGAAACACGTGGAAGACAAACGCTCCGATCGAAACATCTTCCCTCGAACTTCCATCAACCGACCTCGCAATTGATCTCGTCGCATTTCCGGATGCGTGGAGCGATCTCGCAATTGCTCTTGAAGCGTACGGACTCGTCATGCAAAAAGTTGCACCGCCTGATGTGTTTGGTTTTTCTCCGACAACAGGAACAATTCCAGAAATCCAATTTGGATATGAGAACGGAGTTCCACCATCGTCGAAAGTTGCCATCGCCGCATTCGCCGGACTTGCCGATCGACGCCTCACCCAACTTCCAGACGGCGAGCTCGTTGAAGAGCTCTTTCTCCCAGAAGGGCTTCTGGCGGACGCATCCTCAACCGCGGCCGCGGCCAGCGGGACCGGCTTCTTGATCACGGATCAAACCGTCGGAGTCCGCTCAGACGCTCCGCGTGGACAGGCTGAGGCCACATGCGGAAACCGCGCAGTCTTCCACATGTCTGGAATTCCATTGGAAACGGTCCGCTCTGAATGGAAATTGCCTCTACACAGCGGTATAACTGTTCTCGCTGGACAGGAAGAGGGTCGACTCGTGGTCTGTTTCGCACAAGACTAGTCCCCATGGTGTGGATAAAAGTATCCACCGATTAAAAATACGCCAACAAAATGGCGTATTTTTGTTTGTAGAGCCGTAGAATTGATCGAAACCCAAAATTCCGGTATTATAGTTATGCACAAGAGCGAACGGCTCATTGCAACCGTCCTCATCGGACGTCACCACCTCACGCACCTTCTACCGTCGAGCTTCTTGCTTGGCACAACTCCGCTCTTTTGACTGCACACGATCGGCTTCCGTGCGGGCGCACTCGCGCCAACGTTCATGGAACCCGATCCATTGCATTGACTCGATCCCAGTTCCGCATCCGTGCGGGACGACAGAAAACAAAAAACCAAAGTCATCCCACTTCCGGCATCCTCACCTTTATGTGTCTTCGGACGCATTCGAGGCCCTGCCAGGATCGGGTCGAGGCAGCAGTCCTTTCTTTCAGGCCATGACCTTCGAGTGTTCCACTCGTCATAAGCCCGCTTCCTGCGGCGCATCTAACTGACGATCAGAACCCAAGTCGAGGCCTAAGGGTCGCGACGCCATATCTTCAATGAGGGCGCCCCGCGGCCCTTTTCTTTTTGCAAAAAAACGCAAAGCCTTTCTTTTACATTCAAACCCCCTCCAGATTGACGCTGTTTTCATGAAACGATATGCTCGTTCCTAACATCACGAGACCTCTATGAACCCTGAACAACTCACACATTTTAAAGAGCGTCTCCTCGAGGAGAAGCAAAAACTCGAGCAGGAGCTTGAGGACTTTGCAAAAAAGAACCCGCGGGACGGCAAGTACGAAGCAACGTATCCAGAATCGGGCGGAAGCTCTGACGATGATAACGCGCTTGAAATCGCCGAATATGCAGATGATGTTTCGATCGAAGCGCGCATTGAATCTGAATTGCGCGATGTAGAGTCTGCGCTCAAGTCCATCGATAAAGGAACTTACGGGACGTGTAAGTACTGCAATCAGATCATCGACGAAAAACGTCTCGAAGCCCGTCCAGCCTCCTCCAGCTGTATCAGCTGTAAAAAAGTGCTGACGCAGGAAATGTAATGACGACAGTCTCACCGAAAACGATTCCACTGCGGCTCATGGCCGCAGTTTCGTTGTTTGAAGCTTTTGTTTCTGACCGCATCATGAAATATGTTGCGGCAACATCGTTTCAACATTTGGATCACGAACTGAACAATATTGTCGACGTCACGTATCACCAAAATTTTGGGTTGATCGGAAATCTTCCAGTCCCACTTCCCATCATCCTTTTCATTGTTCTTCTTGCGATTGTTTTCGTGGGGAGAAAGATTCTTGAACTTCCGAGTGATGGAGAAAAACTTCAGGCGATTGCGCTTGGCATGATTCTTGGAGGCGCCTTGGGAAACCTTTTTGATCGCGTCGTGTACGGATATGTGATCGATTGGATTCTTCTTGGCGGACGTTCCGTGATCAACCTTGCAGATATCTCCATTGCAACCGGCGCACTCATATACGTTTTTGCGCCAAAAATATCTTCCGTTGACAGCACACCCAAAGAATCGTAGCGGTGGAAGAGGTGCCACAACCAAACGGAGGTTTCCATGCAAACGTTGCAGAGTGTTTTTCTATTCGTTACCTGTTCTTTGCTCGCGCTCCCGGCGTGTCGTGAAGCGTTTCCCACGCAAACTTGGGGGTACGATGGAACGGGAACGGGCGGGCAAGATGAACAACCAGTTCTGGATGCGGAAGAATCATCAGGCTCATTCCGTGCTCCATCCGTTTCTCATCTTTCGTTTGATCAACCTTCGAATCCGACAGAGCCACAACCGGAAGAATCACCTGATTCAGAATATGCGACTGATCTCTACGTCATCGCCGGATGTAATGCGAATCCCGAAGAGCACCTCGTTACGGATTATGCGTCCATGCCTGTTTGCGGCAACGTCAAAATAATTCCGTGGCAAAACGATGATGGCGACACGTACGAAGTCGCTGCGCCGTTCAGCTGGTCTCTCGATGATCCTGTGGGATTTGGCTTGGAATTTCCTTTGGGAGAAACCAACAATCTCATTCGACCTTTTGTCGTCGGTCCTCCGTTGACCGAATCCGGCCAAGAACGCACAACGATTCTGCATGCGTGCGCGACCAACGATTGTCCAACGCCAATTCCCGACGATTGCGTCGAGACGCTCTGCGTCGATCTTCCTCTTGTTGCCGTGGCAGGGATCGGCGGAACATGGACTTTCAACTCCTCTCAACATGACGGAACGCCGGTACTCATCTCTCAAGATGGCCGTGCGTTCTCGAGCGAGTTTGGAACCGATGTGGAAGATGGATTTGTTCAGGATGTATTTGTCACATTTGAGAGCGGTGACTATCAATTCGATGGCACGCTTTCAAGCGATGGGTTCTCCATGTCTGGAACCATCACGGAATTGATGGGGATGAACCCCGCCGGCTCCTGGTTCGCGGTGCGCATCGAGTAGATCTTTTCTCGCCCCGTCCGAATCTTTACGGACGGGGTTGATGTTTTTTCTGGATGCTGTAGCGGTAGATACATGACTCCTCGCATTCGCACCGCATCGATTTTTGGCCTTGAGGCACAGCTTGTAGATGTCGAAGCAGACATCTCTCCCGGCCTTCCCGCATTTATCATCGTCGGTCTTCCAGACACCGCGGTGCAAGAAGCGCGTGAACGTGTTCGAAGCGCACTGAAGCGCTCCGGTTTTCCCTTTCCACGAACACGCGTCACCGTGAATCTTGCTCCGGCGGATGCAAAGAAAGCCGGAACTGGTTTTGATCTTCCGATTGCTCTGGCGATCCTGATTGCGAACGGTGATCTTCCCGGAACCGGAATGGAGGCGCCGCTCACTGTTGGTGAACTCTCTCTCGATGGAACGCTTCGTCCAGTTCCAGGCACGCTTTCTGCGGCGCTCGTTGCCACAAACGCCGGCATCTCAGAGCTGATTGTTCCACCGGAAAATGGAGAAGAGGCGGCGCTCGTCCCAACGCTCACCGTGCGAACCGCTGGGACATTGCGAGATGTCGCTGAACATCTCATGAAGAAAGCCGAGCTCCCCATCGTTCCTCCACGGCAGATTCACATCGAACAAGATCCACGAATCAGCGTAGATTTTGCGTCGATTCGCGGACAAGAGTCTGCAAAACGCGCGCTCGAGATCGCGGCGGCAGGTGGGCACAACATTTTATTGCAGGGTCCGCCGGGTTCTGGAAAAACGCTTCTCGCTCGAGCGTTCCCGGGCGTTCTCCCCGCTCTCACGGTCGAAGAAACATTAGAGGTGACGAAGATTCATTCCGTTGCCGGACTTCTTCCGCCACATGATGTGGCGCGAGAGCGTCCGTTTCGATCTCCACATCACAGCGCCTCTGGCGCCGCGCTCGTTGGTGGCGGTGCCGTTCCAAAACCTGGCGAGGTTTCGCTCGCGCATCGTGGCGTATTGTTCCTTGATGAGTTCCCGGAGTTCTCTCGCCATGTTCTGGAACATCTTCGACAACCGTTAGAGGATGGGATTGTCACCGTGTCGCGCGCATCAGGGAGTGCGTCATTCCCTGCACGATTCACGCTTGTTGCGGCGATGAATCCCTGTCCGTGTGGATTTGCGACCGATGAAGAACGCGCGTGTTCCTGCACACCAACACAGATCGAACGCTACGGTCGTAGACTTTCCGGTCCGCTCTTGGATCGCATCGATCTCCTCATCGAAGTACCCCGTGTTCCAACGGCAAAACTTTCGGAACTGGAACCCGGCGAACCGTCCTCTGCAATTCGGACACGCGTTCAGACCGCCCGCGATATCCAAACCACGAGATATGCCTCGCGTGGACTCATCTGCAACGCAGAGCTTGGGAGTGGCGACCTCCGAACGTTCGCCGCACCCGATGCGGAGGCAAAAGCGCTCCTCGAAACCGCTGTCGACCGGTTCAAGTTGTCGGCTCGAGCCTACTTTCGCATCCTTCGCGTTGCCAGAACCATCGCCGATCTCAGCGGAAGCGAAACCATTCGAAACGTTCATACGGCGGAGGCATTACAGTATCGAAAGTTGCTCTAAAAATGGCTAAAATAGGCTATTTTTGATGGTTTCACCCTTGACCGTTTGACGCCAAACTGGTACGTTGTCCTCTCAAATCAGTCTTTGCCGCGTAGGTTCCCCTGCCATAATTTTGGCCCCGGCCTGTTCGTGCCTTCCCTTGTTTCTCCCTCGCACGGACGTTGGACGCCAATGTGAAAGAGGTCTCTATCTCATCCATCATCAAACGCCTCGCTACCCTGATCGCTGTTCGTGGCTTTCGCCTCGTCCGAGCCATCAAGCGCGGCCTCCAATCCACGTTTGCTCTCATCGGCCAGGTGCTCGCACCGGCCGGCGATCTCTTCGTGCGGCTCGCGATCCTGCCGTTTTATCGGTTGGGCGTGATGTTGCGCCTTCGTACGAACCGCCTGTCACTTCCGGCACGCGGGCTCGCGCTGTTTTTCATCACCAATCGCTACCTCGTCCATGCGGCCGTAGGTGGTTTGACGATCGCCACCATTGTTACCAACTTTGAAGGACGCCAGGCGCACGCACAGGACGTCGGACAAAAGACGCTTCTCTTTGCGATGGCAACGGATCAGCAAACGGAACTCATTGAAGAAGAGGTTCGCCCGGAATTATTTGTGAAGGACGCGAACTATCTTGGAGACGCCACACTTTCCGGCATCCCTCACATCGACTTCGACTATGAAGAAGATCTGGATCCGATCGTTTCTTCGATTACGGTTCCGGGAACGATCTCGGCACAGCCGATCCCAGAAACCGAAGGCGAATCACTGATTCCGCGTACGCGCACCGAAACATACACGGTGCAGGCGAACGATACGATCAGCACGATCGCCCAGAAATTTAACGTGAACATCGGAACGATTCTCTGGAACAACAACCTGACCGAACGTCAGTTTATTCGCCCGGGTGATGCGCTCAAAATTCCTCCAGTATCCGGAATGCTCGTGACCGTAAAAAAGGGTGACACAATCACCAAGCTCGCGAATACCTACGATTCCAGCGCGAACGACATCACGTCATTCAACAACCTCTCGAACGAAGGCGAACTCGCTCTTGGAACAGAACTCATGATTCCAGGCGGTCGTCCTCCCGCGATTGAACAGACGCGTACCACGATTGCCGTTCGCAACGAGTCTGTCACCGGTCGTAACCCATCAATCACCGCCACCACGAAGCCGGCAGATCTCGACACCAAGACGGCACCGAAGACAAAGCTTCTCTGGCCAGTTCCTGGGCATGTCATCACGCAGTACTACGGATGGCGCCACACTGGAATCGACATTGATGGAGATTATTCCGATGCCATCTACGCCTCTGAAGACGGTGTCGTCACGACAGCCGGATGGAACAGTGGCGGATACGGCCTCCAGATGCTCATCGACCACGGAAACGGCATTGTCACGCGATACGCTCACGCCTCCAAGATGTTCGTGAAGGCGGGAGAAAAGGTGAAAAAGGGCCAGGTGATCGCCATGGTGGGAACCACGGGTCGATCCACCGGAACACACATTCACTACGAGGTGTACGTGAACGGAAAACGACAAAATCCATTGGTCTACATTCGATAAGCAATCCCCGCCACACGGCGGGGATTTTGTTTGTGGGACCGATTGACGGGCCTCCAGATCCGCGCTACATTCCGCGCACTCCTATGACTCCTCCTGTCATCAACCGACTCCCAAAATCACGTGTCGAACTCACATTCACGATCACTCCTGACGAAGTGAAGCCGTATCTCGATGAAGCCGCGAAACGTATTTCCGAATCCCGTCCGCTCAAGGGCTTTCGCCCGGGCAAGGCCGGATACGATGACGTGAAACGCGCCTACGGTGAGATGGCGATTTGGGAAGCCACGTTGGAACCGCTGGTTCGATCTCGCTATGTGAAAGCGGTGTTGGATGAAAATATCGAGACCGTTGGCCAGCCAGAAGTCAACGTCGATACGTTGGTCCCAGGTCAACCGATTGTATTTACGGTCACCGCAAATGTCATGCCGCAGGCCACGAAGGTTGCGGAATACTCCACGCCTCGCGTGACGCGCAAACAGCGCACCGTCGCCGATGAGGAAGTTGAGAAGGCCATTGAGGAACTCCGTCTCATGCGGCGCACCGAAGCGGTCACTGATTCTGTCGCGACGAAAGATCATCTTGTTGATATTGATCTCGATATTTTGAAAGACAACGTGTTGATTGAAGGCGGTTCCACAAAAAATCACCGCGTGTTCTTGAATGAAACGCACTACATTCCGGGCTTTGCCGAAAAGCTCGTCGGTGTGAAGAAAGGTGATGAAACCCGTTTTGAATTGGATTTTCCGACAGACCACTATCAGAAGCATCTTGCCGGCGCGCCAGCGACGTTTCAGGTGAAGGTGAACGAAGTTTACGAACTTGCGAAGCCAGAGCTTAACGATGAATTTGCCAAAGGTGTAGGCGTTGAATCCGTCGAAAAACTTCGTGAATTGATCCGTACGAATTTACAAGAAGAAGAAGATCGTCGCGCATCCGAAGCCGCGGAAATCGAATTACTTCAGACACTGACGAAAGAATCCACGTTTAGCGAAATTCCGGATCTTCTCGTCTCTGAAGAAGTACGTCGCATGATTCGTGAACTCCAGTCGACGCTCGAAGAACGTGGAGGGAACATGGAAGACTATCTCTCCAGTCTCAAGCGCTCGAAGGATGATCTCGCACTCGACTTCATCCCGCAGGCCATGGATCGCATCAAAACCGCCGTCCTCATCAAAGCGATTGCGAAGCTGGAGAACATCGCGGCGTCGGACGCAGACATTGATGCAGAACAGGATCGTCTCCTCGCGGGCGTGAAAGCGGATGACAAGAACACACGTGAAATCATTATCTCGCCGGAATACCGTGACTACATCGCAAGCCAGATGCGAAACCGTCAGGTGATCGAACTCCTGAAACAAAAAGGGATTAAATAACAAAAACACCCGCAACTCTCGAGAGTTGCGGGTGTTTTTGTATTCTGAGCGGATTTGTTACGCTTCGGCCATGAAATTTGGCGCACATGTCTCTATCGCAGGGGGAATCTTCAATGCCCCGCTAAATGCCGCGAAAATCGGGGCTGAAGTCTTTCAGATGTTCTCCCGATCGCCTCAGGGCGGACCCGCACCAGCACTCACTCCAGAGCTTTTGGAGCAGTTTCAGGCCAATTGCGAGGCTCACAACCTCCATCGCTGGGTAATCCATTCTCCGTACTACATCAATTTCGCCTCCGGGGAGGAACGGACGCGGAAGAACTCCATCCGAATCGTTCGAGAAGAGCTGGAACGTGGAACGCTTCTTGGCGCCTCGCACGTCATGTTTCACC
>JAGOQY010000004.1 GCA_018063125.1 Patescibacteria group bacterium
TTGGAATTGAAAAAAGATTTGATGCGTGGCGAGATGGCGGAATTCACCGGAATGGCCCATTCCTCTCAAGAATCGACTGCCGGATATCAAACAACACTGAAGCGACCAAAAACCTCAAAGGCGGAACTTCGTCGAGAAGAAGCGCGTCGCGATGACCGCATCGAATCCGGAAAGAGTGCAGAAGAACTCGAGAAAGAATATCTTGGTGAAGCGGCAGACAACTCCATCGAAGTCGATCTTTCTGAACTCGAAGAGGAGGAGCCGATCACGCTCGTAAAGATTAAAAAGCCAAAGAAGGAATCCGCCCCGTCATACGACGTAGACCTTTCTGAATTAGAAGCGGACGAAGAGCCAATCACACTCGTTCGAAAGAAGGAACTTCCGACCGTAGATATCAAGCTCCCCAAAGAGATCTCAGATCTTGCAAAGAAGACCGTCAAAAAACTGGAAAAAGGTCACATTGCCCTGGAGCCCCGCCTGTATGAACTCCAAAAAAATATCAGTATCGACGAAGCTCAAAAACTTCTTCCAAATGCCGAGAAGCTGTGGGATCTCGTGAAGGGCGAGCTAAACAGCATGAAGAAGCAGGACGCCGAGCGTTTCAACAAATTCGTTGATTCGTTTCAATCTTCACAAGATGCCGCACCGACAAAGTTCGTTTTTGAAGCTGCACGTCTTGAGAAAGCCAAACAGATGGGTGCCGATGAGCGGACGATCAAGAAAATTCAAGATCAATTGGAGAAAGCGGCTGGCCAGCTCGGTCTTCACGACTCCCCCATGTTTCTTCGTATGAGCGATTCGTCATTCAATGATGCGCTGAATCGCATTCCGCATGCGGATCAGCTCATTCAGCTCATCAACACACGCACGGGAATGGACAACTCGTATGTCGGCGTCACTCCCGCGACACGTAACTATCTCGTCGCCATGGGTGAGTATCGCAAGATGGTGGATGAAGGAAATATCCTAGGCCAAAACGAAGCCTGGGAAAAAGTCAGTGAAATGAACAGCAACCTTGGCATCGAAGGAAACGCACTCGTACAGAGCCTGATCGGCGAGACAAAGCGCCCTCAAGATGTCATGCGTGGAACCAAGCAACGCCGTGAGTCTGTCGAACGAAGCAATAAACGAAACAAGTTCTAGCCTCAGAAACAACAAAAAACCTCGGATCATCTCCGAGGTTTTTTGTTGTTTCTGGCTTATGACCGACGTTCGATATTTTCCGCGAGAAGAGATTCAATCAACGCATCCTTCGTAATCATCTCTTGCTCCTTGTTTCCACGGCGACGAACCGTAAGTTCTCCACCTTCGGCTTCCTTGTCACCCACGACGAGCATAACGGGAACTTTTCCAGACTCGGCGTTACGGATCTTCTTTCCAACCGTTTCGGCGGAGCGGTCGACTTCTGTACGAAATCCCTGTGCAGAAAGATCTCGTGCGAGCGCATCTGCAAAATCCTGATGACGATCGGCAACCGGAAGAACTCGGACCTGCTCCGGCGCGAGCCAGAACGGGAATGCACCGGCGTAATGCTCAATCAGAATTCCGAGGAATCGCTCGACCGAGCCGAGAATCGCGCGATGGATCATCACCGGACGGTCTTTCTCCCCTTCCGCGTTTGTATATTCCAATCCAAAGCGTTCTGGCTGGTTGAAGTCGAGCTGAATCGTGGCCAACTGCCATTCACGGCCAATCGCATCTTTCGAGATAAAATCGAGCTTCGGTCCGTAGAACGCGGCTTCACCTTCTCCGATTTCAACCTCACGACCGACGTCCTTCATGAGATCCGCGAGCGTCTGCTCGGCCTGATTCCACACGGCATCACTTCCGAGGTACTTTTCTGGATGTTCCGGATCGCGAACAGAGAGTCGAACGCGAAGCGGCATCTGAAACGCGGCGTAAAATCCTTCAATGATCTTGTACATCGCCATCGCCTCGGCCTTGATCTGATCCGGTCGGCAGAAGACATGCGCATCATCCTGCGTGATCGAACGGACACGAGAAAGACCCTGAAGCTGGCCCGTATTTTCATCACGATAAACCGTCGTTACTTCGCTGTAGCGAAGCGGAAGATCGCGATAGCTTCGTGGCTTGGACGCGTAAATCTGCGTGTGATGCGGACAGTTCATCGGCTTCAGCACAAACTGTTCATCCGTCTTTTTGCTGGAAACGTGAAACAGATCATCTTCAAATTTATCCCAGTGTCCCGACGTCTTATAGAGATCCGACTTTGCGAGATGTGGAATCCAGACACGGTCATAGCCATACGGCTTCATGAGGTCCCACACGAAATCCACAAGCATCTGACGAAGCAAAACGCCGCGTGGAGTGAAGAGCGGCAGACCGGAGCCAACCAATGGAGAGAATGTGAAAAGATCCAGCTCTGCGCCGAGTTTTCGGTGATCGCGCTTTTCTGCTTCAGACATCATCGTCTCGTAGGCAAAAAGTTCGTCCTTCGTGGCGAAACACAGGCCATAGATGCGCTGCATCTGCGGGTTCTCTGCATTGCCGCGCCAATACGCGCCGGCAATCTTGTTGAGCTTCCAGACGCCAATTTCTTTTGCGTGGTCCACGTGTGGGCCACGGCAGAGGTCCACGAAATCGCCGGTTCGAAAAACCGTGACCGTGGAAACGTTCTTCACATCCAAATCGCCAGATTCTTCCGCAGAGAGCTTTGTCGTCCCTTTGGTCTTCAGATCCGTGAGAAGCTCGACCTTGTAGGGCTGATCGAGTTTCTTGAACATCGCAATCGCTTCATCGATCCCCATTTCCTCCCGCTCAAACGATGGGTTCTCTTTTACGATCTTTTTCATTTCTGCCGCGATCTTTTCCAGATCTTCCGGCGTCACGGCGCGACCGATATCAAGATCGTAATAAAAGCCGTTATCAAGCGCCGGACCGACGCCGAACTTCGCCTCTGGAAAGAGACGCTTGATGGCCGCGGCCATCACGTGAGCCGCACTGTGGCGGCGAGTTTCGATTGGATGTTCCATAGATGAAAATAAAAATACCCGACGATTGAGGCCTCAGAGGCTTTCTCGCCGGGACGACCACGTAGAAGACGAAATGTCTCACGTGGCCGCGGTTCCACCCGCGTTTCCTGATGATCTCAGGACACTTTTTCTTCCGTGTGTGGCGACCCTGGTTCGTTACGCCAGTTCACACCTAGTCTAGAAAATAGGAGACCTGCCGTCAACTCAACCTACTCCACCTTCAACTCAATCCGATCTTCAGATTTTGGAAGACGATTGATCCAAGACGGTCGGATATTGATGTCTACTTCTTCGACACCTTCAATGGCCATGAGCTTTGTTCGCGCTTCGTCGAGACCGAGCCCGGCAATCGCCTCCTTGGAGAGCTGTCCGCTATTTGCCGTCAGACGCGTTGCCGCCTGCGCAGAGGCACCGATCTTTGCACGTTCAAGCTTTGGATCCGCGGATTCAATCTTGTAGACCACGGCTCCAGGGTCAAACGAAATAAACTCGCGACCTTCTGGAAGCTTATCCTTTAACCGATCACGAATGAGTGCATCCATATCCGCTTGCGGATAATAGACAGCCGTCACATCTAATTTTACGGATGCGAGAAATTGGTCTGACTGCTGGCCTGGATTCACGTTGCTCTTCTTTTCAAGAACTTTCTTGATATAGACCACACGCCACTCATCTCCGACCGCGGCTTCGGACTGAAGTGTTTTCTTTGCCTGCTCAAACACCGCTTCTTCCAACACGCTTTGCGCCTGCGTGACATCGACAGAGCTCACCACCTTGGAAATCTCCGTTCCGCCGCTAAACCCGGTCGTGCTTTCGGCGTAGATATGTTTCTGAAGATCGATCCAAAGTCCAGGAATCGTGAATTTCGTTCCGGCGGAAAGGACGTAGTTCGCGCCCGCTTCATCTGAATAGGCATCCACGACCACGCTTTCCTTGGGATCAACGGTCACGTTTTGATCAATGCGATACAAACGGCCGTCGCTCGTCAAAAGGCGCGTCGTCTTCACGAGCGTTTGTGATTTGGAGTAGTTGTTTACGATCTTCACCTTCCCACGCACGATCGTATTTACGATCGGTGTAGAGGACGGCTCATCCTTCACCGCAAACTCCTGGATTTTTTCGAAAACTCCCTGGACGACGCGTCCACGGAGCTGTCCCTGTTCCGGGCTCTGGGCGATATCAATGGAAGTCTGAAGTGTCGCGCTATCCCGTTTCACTTTCACGGTCACGCGGGCATACACAGAAGTCACCCACAACGCTCCAATAATCACGACCAACGCCAAACCCGCAAACGACAAGGCAATGTTCCGATACGCCGAAGAGGACGGCGGCGGGGCAAAGGAATGTCGTGATTGAGGACGCGATCGGAGGACCATACGTAGCCGTCAGTATAGCACAATCTCTGGGGTTAGCCTGCGGCAATCTTTTGTCGCAGCCCCGCAATTTCGTCCCGGTTTTGACGCAGTTCCGCAATCTCTTGTTTTGCCGAGACCACTTTCTCGTGTTCACGGCCCAGCGCCTCCTCGGCCCGTTCCAAATCGCTCTCCAAGTCTCGAATTCGAAGTCCCGAGAACGTATGTTCGAGTTCTTCGGAAAGTCGCTGAACCAGCTCGGCGGAGAATTGCACGTCTTCCTTCCCCTTTCGACGCAATTCCTCTGCAATAAACGGGGTCAGCTCCGTTTGCACGATTTCGGCGATCGTTTTTCGGGCAGAGATGATATCTCGCGTCCAAGCATCGATTTTTGCTCGACCAATGTTTCCAAAAATGGATTTCTCCGAATACGTCATCAGCGTACTCAGTGCGCCCGCTTCCGCCCCACGAGCCGCGGAAAGTGAGCGGCCGAGAAGAAACGCAAAGCGGTTCAGCGCTTTTTCTGATTCTACTGCCGCATCCGCCTCATGGTTGAGATGATCTGCGGCTCGACGACGTGCTTCGGCAGATGGTGGACCGGATTCTTCGTGAGATTCACCATGACGAGAGGCTGGAGCGATTCCGACATTAAATTGCAGAGATTCTGGCTGATAATTCGGCCCGGCGCCATCGTGAGCGGAAATCGGACCCACATCTTCTTCGGAATGTTTTCGCAGTAACTCGGGAACCAACGCCGCAATTGCAGGGTCTTCCGACTGGATCGTGAGCGAGAACTCATCGCCACCAACACGGAATGCTTCAACGGTAATTCCGTGTTTTTCCTGAATTTCACGACGAACCGCATCCAAAATTCGGCCAGCCGCATGAATCGCCGCGTCCCCCGTCTTTGCCCCACCTTCTTTGTCGAAGAACTTCAGAAACGCCATATCGATAGCCACCGCAGTCATTGGCTGTTTCTTTTCCAAAGCGGATTCCAGTGTTTGAAAGTACACCCCACGACCATACAAACCGGTCGCACGGTCTCGTTTAGCCAGTTCCAGCGCGAGTTCACTTTTTGCCAATGCCATCTTTTTTTCCCCATTTGTCCCAGCTTCGGAAGAAAGGCGGTCGATCGCCAGCCGAAGCTCTGCGATCTTCTGTTCACCAGCGGTTGGACCGAGGGCCTGTATCCGCTCATTAAATGATTCGATCTCAGATTTTTCTGCTTTTCTCACATCTGGACGGTTTGAACTGGCCGCGGATTCTACTTCTGAGACCACTCGAGGCGAGAATCCGGCGCGATCTGCGAGTTTTTCATCAAACTCATCCGCCACCAGTTCGATAATTCGAGCTTCATCGCCGAGCCGATCCGCGTTTCGAACATGAAATTGCTTCAGTGCTTCTTCACGCGCCACATTGAACACACGTTTGCGCCATTCATGCGGATGCTCCTCATGTGCGCCCAACGTCTCAATCCGCATTTTAAATGATTCGAAATCAAGCGGCTCGGTTTCTCCGGATTCGAGGAACAGACTCCCGGTATATTTTTTCAAAAACTCGTAGAGTTTTTCTGGGCTCATCTTTTCTCCACGTTCAGGACGAAGAGCGGACGCCATACGCTCGGCACGCGTACGAACTTTCTCAAAATCATTCACCGTCTGAAGTTTTTCTCGCAGAACCGTAATCGTATCTCGACGATCCGCTTTCGGATCCGCCAACCGACGATCTAGATGGTTCAAAAATGAAACACCCTCTTCCAGTGTCACGCGGCTCGCGGAAAGTGGGATCGGATCTTGGTCGGATCGTTCTGCAGAAATATCGAGTGGCACGGAAAGCGCCTCACGAACGGTTTCGGCAAACACTTCATCTGCGTCTTTTAGGATCACAGAGAAATCGTTTCCGGCCGTTCGATAAATCTGGAACCGACCAAGAAGCTCGCTTTCATCGACCTCAGGATTCGCCGCCTTCAACTTTTCCTGAATCGCGGATTGCACTCGTTCGAACGTCAGCTCCAATCCCCGATCTCCCAATGCGTGATCTCCAGAGGCATTTAATCGATCAAGCTCCCCCATGTTCACCTGGAGCAAGTGCGTCCGTTTTCCGGCTTCTGGGTTCTTGAGAACGACCTGGCCTTCCGGCGTTCGCTCAATTCCAGATTGATCAAGAATTCCCGCCAAATCTCTCCCAAACCGCTCACCTTTCCAAGCTCCGGTCGTATCATGCTCCCAGAAAAAACGTTCACGCTCCCGGAGAGCAAGATCTCGTTCAAGACGCGCAGACTCCAGCTCTTCTGGAGCGAGCCCTCCCCCGGATTCAATGACACGGAGACGGTCTTCCGCGACCTTGAGCTGGTCATCAAATTTCTTGGTGCCCAGCTTTACGCGTTCGGTTTCTTTTATGCGGAGAGATTCGCGGAGGTCCATAAAGATTGAAAGATGGTATCACGATTTACGTAGCGATTTTGACCGAGTCTTTTCCGAGAAGTTCTTCCAGCAATCTCACCACTTCTTCACTCCAGGCAATCTTGGATGATGTTTTGATTCTTCGCTGGCCATCAAAATCATCGATGAGGAAATACACGGGATGTTGCCCTGCATGCGAATCAAAGATTTTTCGGAGACGAATCAGGATCGTTTCTGGAAGATTTGCGCGTAGATGAATATTCACGGGATCTGCAGACGTCTCAACCGGCTTCGGCGCTTCTGGCTTCCAGCTGGATTCTTCCCGAGCGATTTCTGCTGCGTTTTCTTGCGTGAGAATAAATGCGGTCTCGACGAGGATCTTCATCTCTCCTTCTTTTTCCTGCGGACGCCCCATCACGACAAGCGGTGTGTCTACTTCCCAGCACCCCGGAAGGTCGGTCAGAACACGGGGAAACACGACGGCTTCCACGCTCCCCGAAAGATCTTCGATCTTTGCGAACACCATCGGTTCGTTGTTCTTTGTAAGAATCTTCTTCGAGAGCGTGAGCACGCCGCCAATGCGGACCTTCTTCTCTTTCTTAAATTCATGCAGTTTCGCGATCGGCGTGATGCGCTCCCCTAGCTGAACCGAGAACTCTCGGAACGGATGCTCACTAACATACAGGCCCAAAAGCTCTTTTTCCCAGGCCAACATGTCGCGTTTCTGCGCTGGCGGAGCCTTTTTGAGAATCAAGGAACCGCTCGAGACCTCGGCGGACGGCCCGGAGACCGCAAACAGGTTGAACTGACCCGAAGCTTCTTCGCGTTGGCGCTCTTTGTGGAACTGGATGATCGTCTCCAAATTAAAGAGCAACATTCCTCGATCACCAAAACGATCCATTGCTCCAGATCGGATCAAACATTCCAACGACTTCCGGTTCACAGTTTTACCCGGCAAGCGAAGCACAAAATCCGCGAGGTCTTTGTACGGACCGTTCGTCTTTCGTTCTGCGATCATGTGATCAACCACATCTTCTCCGAGGCCCTTGATCGCGAGGAGCCCGAATCGGATGGTTTGGTTGCCCTTCAAGAGCTCGTCCTTCACGACAGAGAATCGACCGTATGATTCATTCACGTCTGGAGGAAGTACTGCGATGTTCATCTTGCGACATTCTTCGACTTCGATGGTGATGCGATCAATGTTTGTGCAGTCAGAATTCAGAAGACCAGCCATGAAGCACTCGGGATAGTGGGCTTTCAGGTACGCCGTTTGATAGGCGATCAGAGCGTAGCAAGCCGCGTGAGACTTGTTGAATCCGTAGGCCGCAAATTCCTCGAACTGCTGAAAAATATCCGCGGCGGTTTTTTTCTCAACGCCATTTTTTTCTGAACCAGAAATAAACTTCTCACGCATCTCGGCCATGAGCTTGGCGATCTTCTTGCCCATGGCTTTTCTCAGCGTGTCAGCCTCACCACCGGTGAAGCCCGCCATATCTTTAGACACTTGCATGACTTGCTCCTGATACACGGGAATTCCATACGTGTTTCCAAGCGCATTTTTCAGCAACGGATGCATGTATGAAATGCGTTCTTTTCCGTGCTTTCGGGCAATAAACGACTCAATGAACTGCATTGGACCCGGACGATACAGCGCCACCATGGCGATAATGTCTTCGATGACCGTGGGCTTCAGTTCCTTGATGTACTTCTTCATCCCTTCGGATTCCAACTGAAAGACGCCCGTCGTCTTTCCTTGACCGAGAAGCTCGTACGTTTTTTGGTCGTCGAGCGGGATGGTATCAATATCAATCTTGTCACCATGGACCGCTTCGATGATCTCAATTCCATCACGAATGATCGTGAGGTTTGAGAGACCGAGAAAGTCCATCTTGAGGAGACCTGCGACTTCAGATGAGTGCAGAGAATATTGGATAACCTGCGCCACGTCACCGCCCTGAGCCTTCTGCAGTGGCGCATATTCCACGAGTGGACGCGGCGCGATCACAATTCCACACGCATGTTGAGATGCGTGACGGGAAGTTCCCTCCAATTTGATGGCCAAATCAATGAGCTGTTTCACGCGTTGCTCCCCTTCGTACATAGCGCGCAGCTCGGGATTTTCTTTGATCGAAATCGCGAGTGGAATGTGTTTTCCCTGTACTGGCGGCGGGATTGCTTTTGCGACACGATCCACCTCCTGAAACGTCCACCCAAGCACGCGGCTCACATCTCGAACCGCCGCGCGTGCCGCCATGGTTCCGAACGTGATAATCCCCGCCACACGATCTGCCCCATATTTCTCGCTGACGTATTGAATCACATCCTTGCGCTTTACATCATCGAAGTCCATATCCACATCCGGCATGGAGATACGGTCCGGATTCAGAAACCGCTCAAAGAGCAGACCGTACTTTAGGGGATCCAAGTTGGTGATGCGGAGAACGTACGCAACGATAGATCCGGCCGCCGATCCACGGCCCGGACCCACCACCACCCCGTGATTTTTCGCCCAGTTCACGTAGTCCTGCACAATCAAGAAGTATGCCGCAAACCCCATGCGCTCAATCGTGGCCAATTCAAACTCGAGACGCTCTTTCGCCTCGGTTGTGGCTTCGGCTCCATATCGCTCTTCAAAACCAATGAAACAAAGCTCCCGGAGATACCCATCTTCTGTTTTTCCTTCGGGAACCTCGAAAACGGGAAGATGGTTCTTCCCCAACTCGATCTTCACATTGCATCGATCCGCAATCTTACGCGTATTTTCGATGGCTTCTGGGAGATCCGCAAATGCGGCAATCATCTCTTCTGGGCTGGTCAAAGAATGATCCAAGCCTGCGATCGAAGAACGGTTGTTATCTGCCAATGTTTTCCCATCATGAATACACTGAAGTGCGTCCTGAGCATCGCTATCGTCTGGACGGAGATAGTGGACGTCTTTCGTCGCAACCAAAGGCGCTCCCGTCTTCTTTGAAAGCTCAACAATCTGATTATTCACGTCGATCTGGGATGCCGATTCTGGGTGATGCACCAATTCAAGAAAATAGTTCTCTTTTCCAAAAATCTCCTGAAACGTCCGAACGACCGTCTCCGCCTTCTCCGCATCATGCGAAGCTAATGCCTTTGAAACCTCGCTCTTCAAACAACCAGAAAGCGCGATAATCCCCTTTCCGTACATTCGGAAAAGGTCTTTATCCATACGCGGCTTGTAGTAAAACCCGTCGAGATACGAAATAGAAACCAGACGGAGGAGATTCTGATATCCCTCGTTGGTCTCTGCGAGCAACGTGATATGCGAAACGTACTCGTCGATACGCGGGCGCTTCTCGGTGTACTTATTGGGCGCGACGTACGCCTCAACGCCAATAATCGGCTTGATCCCCGCTTTTGTCGCCGCTTCAAAGAATTCGATCGCGCCGTAGAGCGCCGCATGGTCGGTCAACGCGATCGCGTCATATCCCTGCTCTTTTGCACGCGCCACAAGATCGCCAACATCCCCCATCGCATCCAACAGCGAATACATCGAGTGGGCATGGAGATGGACGAACGGGGATTTTGATATGACGTTTTCTACTTGATCTGACATAACTCTTACGGGTTGACTTACTGTCATCAATCTGTTATCTTTTTGTCATCACGACGAGGGCAGGTTCACGGGGTTTCGTCCCTGTGTAATTGGCCCTCTTTGTGTTTTTGTAGCTTTTTTTGCAGTCCATTCATAAAATCAATTCGATCCGTTGCCACTGCTTTTAATAGAGCCGAATACTTTTTTACATGAGGAATTAATAGTCTGCCTAATTTCTTTTCTTTCAATAAATGCTGGACGAGGCATGCAAAATCACCGTCACCTGTGACAATGACGGCTTCATCATAATTTGGCCATTCAATCATGGCATGTAGCACAAGCTCGGCATCAACGTTCCCTTTTACCGTCCCGTTGGGAAGGGTCAGTGTTTGTTTGAAAATGAGGATAAAACCAACTGACTGTAAATACGTGTATAACGGCTGATTTTTTGGAATGAGCCCTATAAATAAATAGGCTCGCTCGACAGCATACTTTTCTTTTAAATACCGACGAAAGCGACCAAAATCTAAATCCCACCCCTGATCTTTGATAGCCAAATTAAGATTTTGACTATCAATAAATGCGTATCGGGTGGTCTTGATTTTATGAGTCATATTATATTCTGCTGACGGCACGAGGCCTGCAGAAATTCAGATACATCTACCTAACAAAAAACGGAGGATCCAATTTGGAGAGCTTGCACCTTTTGATGCATTATTTCAATAGAGCTAGCCAACTTTATCCCCATCCCAACTATTCTCAAAAAGTATGACTATCGTCTCCCTATCTTTGCCAGCTCAAGATGATTCTCAATAATGGAAACTAACAAATTTTCGTATTTTTCGGAGGTCACCTCATCCCAAAGAATAGCCGCTTCAAGTGCTTTTAATCGAAAATCTTGATAGAGATCAAAAACTAATCTCTGATCTTTGTGCAAATCATGTAGCGCCTCAGTAGCTTCACTTAAGTTCATATGATGGAATGCGAGCACTACTCGTCGTCTTCGTCTGCCTTCCCCTTCTTTGATCTTCGTTTCTCTTTTTTCTCTTCGGAAGACTGGAGAAAGGAGAGGAGCGTTCGTCCACCTTCGGCGAGCATGCCGAGGTAGCCCACGGAGGATTCGAGGCGTTCTTTGATTCCCATCACCGCTTTCTCTACGCGTGTAATTTTTTCGCGTGTTTCTGTGACGGTCTGATTAGCTTGATGAAGAAGCTTCGCGAGCTCGTAGAGTGCCCAGGTGAGGAAAACCGCGACCCAACCGAGGGCGATAGCGGCGACGAGATAAAAAATATCCTGTGTCGTAGCGAGTGTCATATGCTCCTATGATAGCACACACCCGACGCGTTTTGGCGTCGGGTGGGAGTCAGGAGTCGATGATGGCGCATTGGCGCGCGACATCGTAAATGAACTGAACGGGACGAAACTCGTTCCCGATGATGAGACGGCCGTGCAGGAGAAAGTGATTCGGCTCTCGCTCGACTCGGTACGCCCCGTCGAGATGAACCTCGACCGGATATGACATCTCTTCCGCCCGAAACGACAGCATTCGCGGTCGTTCGGGCGTGTGGTCGAAAAGCGCAACGGCGAGACCCATGCGATCGGGCCCGCTCGTGATCGTCAAACGCATGAAGTCCTCCTCCGCCTTTCACCGTGAAAGGACTCCCAAAGATGTCAGATTTTCCTCTTTTCGTCAACCCCGGACCTCGGCTTTGAAATGTTCTTTCAGCGACAGGATCGCTTTTTCCATGGCCGCATCAACTTCCTTACTTTCGAGCGTTCGATCCGCATGCGAGAAGGTCAGGTGCATCCCGAGCGATTTCTTTCCTTCTGGCAGATTTTTTCCTTCGTAGGTATCAAACCACTCCACCGCGATGATGAGCGGATCTGCGCGTCGAATTTCGCGTGCCACGTCGTCGTATTCCGCACGACGATCCACCACGACGGCGAGATCACGCTTCGCTTCGGGGAATGCGGGAATCGGAATGTATTGCTTCTTGTGAGATGCCTGTTTGATCACATGTTCCAATGGCATATCGACAAGCGCAACGCGGCCATCCAGTTTGAAATTCTTTGCGATGGTCGGCGAAACTTCTCCGACGGTGGCGATCAGTTTTCCATTGGAAAACGCTTGGACCGATCGACCGCCGTGCCAAAACGAATCATTCTGCAGACGGCGCCAAGCAATCTCAGAAATTCCCATCGTGTCGAATAAATGCTCCACGTAGCCTTTTGCTTCGCGCCACGGCTCCTTCATTCCCATGAACAATCCTCCAAGCTCCAGCTCTTCAGCTGGAAGCTCGCGATTCCCCTCCGACGGGTAGTAGACGTTCGCGACTTCAAAGAGACGTTCTTCGGAGAAACGTTCCTGATTCTGTGCGGCAACCTCGAGAAGAGATGGAAGAAGACTCGTGCGCATCACTTCGAAATCCGAGGAAAGCGGATTGGAGATCGCGAGCATGCGTTCCGGATCGTACCCGGCTTTTTTCGCGAGGGCTTTGGAGATAAACGAATAGGTATAGGTCTCCGTCATTCCGGCGCCCTTGGAGATACATCGAACATGTTTCTCCCACATCAATTCTGGATCACGCGGACGGTTTGCGAGTCCAACGGGAAAAATAGCGGGGATGTTCGCGTAACCCTCCACACGTGCGATTTCCTCGACGAGATCGCGACCAGATTCAATGTCCTTATCGCGCCACCACGGAACCCGTGCCGTAATTTTCTTTCCCGTCGTTTTCACGATAAATCCAAGACGACGAAGAATTGTCACCATTTCTTTCTGCGTCTTTGTCACTCCGATGAGCGAATTCGCTTCATCGGTCGTCACGCTGTACGAGACAGGCTTGTATTTCGTTTCTCCGACATCCGTCGCGCTCACCACTTTCCCGCCCGCAACTTCAAGAATCAATTCAACCATGCGAGCCAATGCAATCGGCGCAGATGCATTCGACAAGCCTTTTTCAAATCGCTGTTGTGCGTCTGTCTGAATGTTCAATTTACGTGCGCCTTTTCGGACAATCACTTCATCAAAATTTGCGGCTTCAACAATGACATCCGTTGTCGCATCAGAAACACCGGTCGCTTTTCCGCCGATGACTCCTGCAACCGCGATCGGATTTTTCTTGTCCGCGATCACGAGAATCGTATCGTCGAGTTCGTAGGTTTTTCCATCCAACGCTTCGATCTTCTCCCCAGCTCGTGCGAGACGGACATCAATCGAACCTTCAAACGTGTTCGCATCAAAAACATGCGTTGGCTGGGCAAGTTCCAGCATCACGAAGTTTGAGATGTCCACGAGATTGTTGATGGAGTTGAGACCGGCGGATGCCAAACGACGACGAAGCCACCACGGCGATGGGCCGACCTTCACCCCTTCGATCTTCGCGGCCATGTATCGCGGGCAGAGTTTCTTCGCAGAAATTTTTGCCATCGCGTTCTTTCCAACTTTGACGGGCTTGGACGGCTTCCAGGTAAACGGAACGTCGAGGATCGCTGAAGCTTCCCGCGCCATTCCCACCATTCCCATCGCATCTACGCGGTTCGTCGTGACTTCAATATCCATCACGACGTCATCAGAGAGTCCCAAAGCATCCGCGAGCGGCGTTCCAGCCTTCATCTTCAGCCCGGGAATCATCACACCCAAATCCAAAATTTCTCGATCGGCGTGCGGAAACGCATCAAAGAGGCCGATCTCGTTTGCGGCGCAGATCATCCCCTCGCTCGCAACACCGCGGATCTCAATCGGTTCAAGGACAATCGGTTCCCCTTCTCCATGCCACTTCACCTTTGCTCCGACGAGCGCGACCGCAACCCACTGATCTTTCATTAAATTCGATCCACCGCACACGATCGTGACCTGTCTCGATCCGATATCTGTCACAGCCAAACGCAGCTTGTCTGCATTCGGATGCGGCTTCACTTCGATAACATGGCCAACAACCACTTTTTCAAGACCAGCTCCCTGCGGAATAATCTTCTCAACCGCCGGACCCGAAAGTGACATCCGACGCGCAAACTCATCCGGCGTGATCTTTTTGAGATCCGCGTATTGCTTCAACCAGTCGTAGGAGGCGAGAGAGTTCATAGGCTAGAACTGTTTCAAAAACCGAAGATCATTCTTATACAACATGCGGATGTCATCGAGCTGCATCCCCTCCTTCATCATATAGGTACGCTCAACCCCCCACCCGAATGCGAGTCCGGAGTATTTCTTTGGATCCACTCCAGCGGCCTTCAAGACGTTTGGATGAAGCATTCCCGCGCCACCAAGCTCGAGCCAACCACGTTTGCAGGTGCGACATTTCTGTTTGTCCGCTCCAATGCCGGTTCCGTCACAGACGCCGCAAGACACGTCGATCTCAAATGACGGTTCGGTGAAACGAAAATGAAACGGACGGAGGCGCGTTTTACGATCTGGTCCGAAAAAGGTTTTGGCGAAATATTCGAGAACGCCTCGAAGATGTGTGATCCCGATCCCTTCATCCACGATGACGCCATCAAACTGGTGGAACATTGGGACGTGCGTGACATCAATCTGTCGACGATAGGTCTTCGCAATATTGATCGCACGAATCGGCAGTTTGTTCTCCGAAAGGATCCGCGCAGTTCCATTTGTTGCATGCGGAGTCAAAATCATCTTTCCAGACTCCGATGAGACGGGTGCGTCCATGAAGAACGTTTCCCATTCATCACGAGCCGGATGCTCTTTCGGCATGTTCAATGCTTCGAATGCGTACCAGTCCCAATCAACTTCTGGATAGCGCGTGCGCGTAAAACCAACGCGTTCAAAAATCGCCGAGATCTCGTTAATCGCCTGCGTGACGATATGAAGATGACCTTCCGCCGGACGAGCACCCGGTTCTGTCATGTCGACGCGTTCCAAATCAGCGAGATTCGCCATGCGCGAATCTTCGATGCGATTTCGTGCAGATCCAATCAGCCGCTCCGCTTCGCGTTTTACCTCGTTTGCCAAAGCGCCCATCGCAGATCGTTCTTCTGGCGACATGGAAGCGAGACCTTTCAATAGCTCGGTGAGACGTCCTTTACGACCAAGAAACGCGATTTCCACGCGTTCAATATCTTCCATGGTTTTTGCGCTGGAAAGCTCCTGATCGATATCCAGTTTCAGCGCGTTGAGTTGGTCTTGCATAAGGTGTGGGCAGTGTAACAAATGACTACATTCCGACAATTCCTTTTAATCCTCCAACAATCGTTCCGCCGTAGCGGCCAATATCTCGTAACGTGACGAGCAGAATTAGTGTGATCAAGAGAAGGAACGCGATATTATGAATCGCGATTTCCAGCTTGCGACTGACGGGGCGACGACGAATCTTTTCGAGGAAGAGAAAGACGACGCGACCGCCATCCAACGCAGGGATCGGAAGAAAGTTAATCACCGCGAGGTTCACCGAAAGCATGGCGGCAAACTGCATGAGCGGAATCAATCCCTGCTCCGCCACTTCGCCTGTCATGACGGCAATTCCCACGGGGCCGGAAACGTCCTGCGCGACCTGACGCGTCACGATGAGATCTCGGAATAAATCGAAGAATGCGAACGCGATGGCTTTTGTGAGTGCGCCCGTCATCCAAATCGCGTTCCAAGCGGCGTCGAGGACACTAAACGACACGGAGCCCATGTCAGACAACGCAATTCCCAGTCCTGGACGATTGAGCTCTGCGATCATCTCTGGCGTTGCTTTGAGCGCAATTTCTTCCGTTCCGCGTCGTACGAGGAGAGAAATCTCGGATGTGCCGTGTGCCTGAATCGCGGCATGCACCGTATCTGCGCCGGTTACCGCGGACCCATCCATTTCAATCACACGATCGCCAGGAACGAGACCAGCCTTTGCCGCCGGAGAATCTTTGAGAACTTCAACAATGGAAACGTGGCGATCTTCAACTCGCGCATTTTCAGGCAACCCATCAAGAACCGTCACCGCACCAGAAAGAAAGATGATGAAAAACAGGACGGCCGCCAAAATCCAGTTCATCACGACACCGGCCGCGATAATGATGATTCTCTGCCAAATCGGCTTGGAGTGAAGTGAATCCTTATCATTGATCCCTTCTTCCGATTCTCCTTTAATCCGCACAAATCCTCCCAGCGGAAGCCAGTTCAGTGACCAGATCGTGTTTTTATAGGATCCGTTGTCGGTTCGCTTCACGCGCTTCCATTTTCCCCCATCTTTCACGAATCCGATGAGCCGCGGAGGAAACCCATATCCGAATTCATCCGCCTTCACACCAAAAAGACGTGCGGCAAAATAATGCCCGGCTTCGTGAATCAACACGAGGACGGAAAGAACGACCAGAAAAATCAGAAGAGTCATTGCAGGAGTCTATCTGCCCAGGACAGCTTTTTCAAACGTGGTCGGTCGCCCCAGCCATCGGCTCGCGATCGTGGACGTATGCTCGGAGACATCTGTGGCGGTAAATCGTTGTTCGCCGGCTGGAAGATCCGGAATGGTGGAAAGGAGTTCGTTCACGACCGAGACCCCGGAATCGATGAGCGTAACCCGGTTCCCCATGTACCGCTGGATGATGGGAGCAAGAAGTGGATAATGAGTACATCCAAGAATCAATGTGTCGATCTGATTCTGACGCAATGGCGCAAGATAGTGTTTCACGATGCGTTTGGTTTCTGGATCATTCAGCCATCCTTCTTCAACGAGCGGGACGAATAAGGGACACGCCACAGACATCACATGAAGATCTGGCCGTGCAGAACGAAGAGCATTTTCATACACGCCGGAACCAACCGTCGCACGTGTCCCGATCATCCCGACGCGGCCCTGCGTCACCGCAAGTGCGCGACGAACCGCCGGCCCAATGACGTCGTAGATGGGAATATTCGGATATGCTTTTTTGAGTGCGTCGAGCGCGTGTGCGCTCGCCGTGTTGCAAGCGACAACAATCGACGTTGCGCCCTGACTTAAAAGATACGCCGCGTCATCCAACGCATACTCGATAATCGTGTCATGAGACTTGTTTCCGTATGGCGTTCTTGCGGTGTCACCGAGATACACAAACCCCGCGTTCGGCGTTGAACGCAGGAGCTCACGGACAACCGTGAGCCCTCCAATTCCAGAATCAAATAACCCGATCATTTTTTGATTTCCGTTGAGAGTTCTTCGATGCGTTTTTTGAGAGATCCTTCATCTCGCGCTTCGACGTTCAGACGGAGCAACGGCTCAGTGTTGGAAGCACGAACGTTAAACCACCAGTCGCTCGCTGGCTCAGACGGATTGCGGAACTCGATGCGAATTCCATCAATCTCGGAGACGAGGGACGCAGACGGGGCGTACTGCGATTTGAGACGAGCAATCGTTCCCGCCTTGTCCTCGACTTCGAAGTTAATCTCCTCGGAATGCGCATAGCGTCGAAGAGGCGCGACCAACTCGGAAAGCGGCTTTTCTGAGCGGTGAATCAATCGTGCAATCAGTAACATCATCAGGTCTCCAGACTCACAGTTCCAAAGATCCTTAAAGTAGAAATGCATCGAGAGTTCACCTCCAAAAATCGCTCCGGTTTCGCGCATGAGACGCTTGATATTGGCGTGCCCAACTTTGCACATTTCTGCTCGACCACCAGCCTCTGTCACGATCTCCGGGACGGCCCAGGAAGAACGGACGTCGTAGTGGATCAACCCACCCGGAACATCGCGGAGCAGTTCCATTGCAGCAAGTGCCGTCAGAAGATCACCCGAAATCGGAACGCCTTTTTCGTCGACGAACCCCACGCGGTCCGCATCCCCGTCGAACGCCACGCCCATGATCGATTTTTCTTCCTTCACGACCTCAATCAACTTCTCCAGCGTATCAACTTTCAGAGGGTTCGCTTCATGGTTTGGGAACGAACCGTCCGGATCGAAATAGAGTGGAGAGACATCAAGCCATGGAAGCTTCGAAATCAGTGTGGGAAGGATCGCGCCGCCCATCCCGTTTCCCGCATCGATCGCGAGTTTCATCTTTGGCATGTCGCTTGGGATACGTGCGAGCTTGATCACGTGTTCGACATATCGATCGAGTGCCCCCGGATCATCTTCCACGGAACCGATACGACCGCTGTCGATCGTTTTGGATGCGAGAAACGCGTCACGCAATTCTTCCATCCCACTCCCCTCGCCCACCGGTCGACAGTCTCCCATCGCAATTTTGAATCCGTTGTACTTTCCCGGGTTGTGGGAAGCCGTAATCATGATCCCCAAATCAAATCCCCCGTTCGACAATCCGAGCAGGATATTGAACATCGGAGTTGAACAAAGACCGATTCGGACAACGTCGACCCCAGAAGTGGTCAGTCCTTCGATGAGCGCGGCCTCGAGGGCTCCGGAAGTCAGGCGCATGTCGCGACCGACCATCACGCGCTTGGAACCGAAGTGCGCCGCGGCGGCCTGACCCAGGGTTCGGGCAAAGTCAGGATCAATCTCCTCTGGGGAGAGCGCGCGGATGTCGTAGGCTTTGAAAACAGATGCGAGTTTTGGGTCAGGGGCCATAGCTTTACAATTAGTCAGCAATTTTCTATGATTTTAGGGTAAAGATCTAACCATCCTCTGACAAGCCTATGCTGACTGTTTGGATTCTCCTTGGTGCCCTCGTACTCATCGGTTTGTGGGCGATTGCGACATTTAATGGGCTTATTACGCTCAAGAATCGAACGGACGAAGCGTGGTCCGATATCGATGTTCAGCTGAAGCGCCGCTACGATTTGATCCCCAACCTCGTCGAAACCGTGAAAGGCTACGCCGGACACGAGTCTGCGACGATGGAAAAAGTGATCCAGGCTCGTAACATGGCTATGGGCGCAAAGACCATGGGTGAGCACGTACAGGCCGAAAACATGCTTTCTCAGACCTTGAAGAGCTTGTTTGCCGTTTCAGAAGCGTACCCAGATCTGAAGGCCAACACGAACTTTCTTCAGCTTCAGCAGGAGCTGACAGACACGGAAGACAAGATTCAGGCGTCTCGCCGCTTCTACAACGGCAACGTCCGCGACTTCAACACGAAGCTTCAGGTGTTCCCGACCAACATGATTGGTGGAATGCTCGGATTTACGAAACGCGAGTTCTTCGAAATTACTGAAGCGGAAAAAGCCAACCCTCAAGTGAAATTCTAACGAGTTCGAAAGAGGCGGGTGATCCCCGCCTCTTTGCTGTCTATCTCTATGTATTCCCACATTGATTCCAACCGACGAAAATCCTGGATCCTGATTTTTCTGTTTATCGGGATTCTGGCAATGGCGGGATACGTCTATGGTTACATCGTGAGCGACACCGGACCGTTTGGTTTGATCCTCGCACTCTCCATTTCGCTCGTCATGACACTCGTGTCGTGGTTTGCCGGAGACAAGATCGCTCTCGCGTCGAGTGGTGCACAGGAACTGACAGAGAAGGAAACGTTTCCAACATTGTGGAACGTGGTAGAAAATCTTTCGATCACGGCTGGAATCCCTCGTCCACGCATCTACGTCATCCAGGACGAATCTCCGAATGCGTTTGCGACGGGACGCGATCCAGAGCATGCGTCCGTTGCCGTGACGACCGGACTTCTCGCACGACTGGAGAAAATCGAACTCGAAGGCGTGCTCGCGCACGAACTCTCGCACGTGAAGAATCTGGATATCCGCGTGATGATGTTGGTCATTGTGCTCGTTGGCGCGCTCACGATTCTCGGAGATTGGTTCATTCGCGCAAGCTTTAGCGGACGAGAACGAAAGAACGCCGGCCCCATCATGTTGATTGGAATCGCGTTCCTTATTCTCTCTCCCCTGATCGGGGAACTGATCAAGCTTGCGATCTCTCGAAAGCGTGAATATCTCGCAGATGCGTCTGGCGCATTGCTGACACGATATCCAGAAGGCCTCGCGAGTGCGCTTGAAAAAATTCGTGATGCGGCGATCCCGATGGAACGAACGTCTTCCGCGACAAATCATCTCTGGATTTCGGCGCCGGCAAAGGCTTCGTTCAGTTCAAAACTCACGGGACTGTTTTCCACACATCCGCCGATTGATGATCGCATCGCCAAATTGCGTGCGATGGGAGATAATCACTAAGAACCATGCTTAACCCCGACCTTCTCGATCGATTTACGACACACCTCAAGGAAGCGCTTCAAAAAGCGCTGAGTTTTTCGGTCATGAATGGCCGCGATCTTGTGGAGCCCGGAGATCTCATTGTCGGTTTGATGATGGAAAAAGGCTCTGTCGGCTCTGAGCTCCTCACGAAAGCTGGGCTCGACGTGAAAAAAGCGGAAGCGGCATTTCGTGGATTTCCGGCAACCACGGCGCGCATTGCGACGCCAGATCTTTCACTGGGTGTGAAACGCATCATCGAAAAATGTGTGTTGACCGCGCATCTTCATGAACACAAATACGTGGGAACGGAACATCTGCTCTCCGCGATTTTGGAGGGATCGTATCCGGACGTCACCGCATTCTTTGATGCGAACGGCGTGACACCGGGGCTTCTTCGCGAACAGGTTGTTCAAGTGTTGAAATCGACATCTCGTTTTCCAGAACTCGTGAACAGCGACGAACTGGAAGAACCGAACGACCAACGCCCGCCGGATGCGCCACGCGGGCCTCAGCCACCTCCACCCGGACGCGCGCCGCGTGCTTCTGCGTTGGATTCGTTTACGCGTGATCTCACCAAACCAGAAACCGCAGAACAGCTTGATCCGGTCATTGGACGTGATCGCGAATTGGAACGCGTGATCGAAATTCTGTGCCGTCGAAATAAAAACAATCCAATTCTTCTCGGAGAACCGGGTGTCGGAAAGACCGCAATCGTGGAAGGACTCGCCAAGCGACTTTCCGAAGGCGACGTGCCGGATGCGTTGCACGGAAAAAAACTTCTCTCGCTCGATCTTGCGCTGACGGTTGCGGGAACGATGTATCGCGGAGAATTTGAAGCGCGACTCAAACAGATTCTCGATGAAGTTCGCAATGACGCGAACATCATCTTGTTTATCGATGAAATCCACAACATCGTTGGCGCGGGCTCAACAACCGGCTCGCTCGACGCCGCAAATATCTTGAAGCCGGCGTTGGCTCGCGGAGAAATTCGTTGTGTTGGGGCGACGACGTGGGCGGAATACAAGAAACACATTGAACCTGATGCCGCGCTCGAACGACGTTTTCAGCCTGTCACGGTGGAAGAACCATCACCGACGGCAACGCTTGGCATCATCGAAGGATTGTTGGAGCACTACGCAAAATTTCATCGCGTCTCGTATGCCGCAGATGTGCCGGCGGCGTGTGTGAAATTTGCGGAACGCTATCTGACCGATCGTCATTTCCCAGACAAGGCGATCGATCTTTTGGATGAAGCCGCGGCGTGTGTCATCGCGCGTCGACGTTCGCGTGAACGCATGGAACGACTTTCTGCGTTGGATCTCGCCATTCTTGCGGCAGATGAACTCAAGCAAGATTTTGTCGTCGAGGGAAAACTTGATGAAGCGGAAGTTTCTGCGCGTGAAGCAACACGATTGAAGAAAGAGCGAACGTCTCTCACCGCCGCCTACGAAAAACAACGCGAGAAGGATCAGCCCATCGTCACGATGATGGATGTTGCCGAAGTTGTTTCTCGCATGTCTGGTGTTTCGGTTCCCACGATTCTGGCAACAGAACGAGAACGAATCTCTACGCTGGGAGAGAATCTTCGTGGAAAAATTATCGGACAAGACGCCGCCGTGCTCGCGGTCGCAGACGTGGTTTCTCGCTCACGCCTCGGACTCTCAGATCCGAAGCGTCCAAAAGCGGCGATGCTGTTTGTGGGTCCATCGGGAACCGGAAAAACAGAAACCGCTCGCGCTCTTGCAATGGAATTATTTGGTCGGCCGGATGCGTTGATCAAACTCGACATGTCGGAGTTTTCGGAAGGACACACGGTTTCAAAACTTGTTGGCTCCCCTGCCGGATATGTCGGATATCGTGAATCCACAAAACTCACGGATGCGGTTCGCAAGCGTCCGCACGCGGTGGTGCTCTTCGATGAATTTGAGAAAGCCCATTCCGACGTACAAAATCTTCTCCTTCAAATCTTGGAAGACGGCACAATCTCGGATGGAACCGGCCGGCCTGTTTCATTCCGTCACGCGTACGTCATCCTCACCTCCAACGTCGGAAGTGATCAGATCGGAAAGAAAACACTCGGGTTTGGCGGAGATGCCACGGACGCAAAAAATCTCATCAAGGACGAACTCGGACAACGCTTCCGCCCGGAACTTCTCAATCGATTGGATCGCACCGTAATCTTCCATCCGCTGGATCGTGAACCGCTGAAGGAGATTCTCCGCCGCGAAGTCTCGGAAATCTTGAATCGTGTCTCGAGTGTCCAAAACGTTGCATGCCACGCCGGAGACGATGTTCTCGAATGGCTCCTCGCACAGCCGCTTCCTCCGGAAGAAGGCGCACGAGCCGCACGAAGGCTTGTCGAACGTGAGGTGACCGCACTCATCGGAAGACTGCTCGCTGAACGTCCGCAGAAAAAAACGCTACAATTAAAAGCGACCGCCAAGGGACTGAGGATCATCTAACGTCATGGCAGAGCTTCAAGGAGGAACATCGGCCCCCGCACGACGTCGTGCGGGTGGTTCGCGTCCCGGAGCTCCACGCGGAGCGGGATTCAACCCCCAGCTCATGGCGATGAACATCGATGCACGAAAATCCATCTCTCGTCGGGATGGATCTTCTGCAGATCGTGAGTTTCAAGAAATTATGGGTGGAGATACCCAGCTCAGTGATGAAAGCTTGGGCGGCTCAGACGAACGCTCTGTTCTGGATGCCGTGCAGGCTCGAAGCTATACCGATGAGCAAAGTCTCGAAATCGAGGGACCGCTTGCTGGCGGTGGAATGATGTCTTCTCAGGTCGAGGAACTCGAAGCGGCACGACAACGCGAAAGACAGATGCGACGCACACAATCGCAATTCACCGGTGAACATGCAGGCGGATCCTCAACTTCGGACACCGAAGAAGCTCAATCGCCGCAGAGACAAGAATCGGGGGCCGCCGAGGCGGAGGAAGAAGCAGAAGAAGAGGAGGAAGAGGATCACGAACAACAGGCGGCGTTCGAAATGCAGCGCGCGCAGTCCCAAGCCGCGCAGGAGGTGAAGAACAAGGTCGCGGAAAATCTGAAAGAGCGTTTCCGTGTCAAAATGCAGAATCGGATGGCAAAGCGATCGGCAAACACAGGCGTACGCACCGGCGTGGAAGGAGCAGAGTTTGCCGGGTCAGAGGTCGTTGTCCCGCTCATCCTGTTTGTTCTCCAGCTCAACGTACAGATGGTCAACAAGTACATCTTTACGCCGATGCTGTTCAAGGGCTGGAATGAACAGGCTGACGAAGCGATCGACGGCATGATGTTTTTTGATCAATCTTTTCCAGAAGATGTCCTCACGGTATTTGTCGATATCATCATCGCCATTGCGGTTTTCATGCTTTGTGCCACGTTTCTCATTATCGTGGCCGCTATTGCCATGAGTATTGATGGCGCCTTTCAGGTCGTTTCACAGATTGGTGATGCGGCCACCGGTCGATAGCACGAATCGAGGGTGAAAATGGTATACTCTTGGCGTATATGTCGGAACGTCTCAAGAAGATCCTTTTTGCGGTTGGATTCATTCTCCTTTCTATTGGAATGGGATATGGATTGTATCGACTGTTCTTTGCCGCACCGACACCCACAGCTCCGGGCGAAGAAGTGACACCTGGAATCGGCGGAGAGCTCCCCGGCTCTGGTCTTGGCGGACCGATTACGGGCGCGACACCGACGGAACCCGGCGAACTCCCGCTTGTTTTTGGAGATCCGGCTGGAACGCCAGACTCGACCGAAGTTGATACCACGGACTACGGAGCTAGCGTCAACATTCTTCAACGAAGCGTGACGCAAGCCGTCGTTCCTTCTTCGGATGGAGATGGCGTACGATTCTACAATCCCGAAGATGGACGCTTTTATCGCGTGAACGCAGACGGAACCATCACCGAGCTCTCTGGACGTCAGTTCTTCAACGTCGAAGATGTTCAGTGGGGTAATTCCTCAGACCAAGCGATTTTGGAATTTCCAGATGGGACAAATGTCTTTTACGATTTTGACGCCAAACAACAAGTCACGCTTCCAAAACACTGGGAAGATTTCGAATTCGCTCCCGATGATACTCGAGTCGTGGCGAAAAGCATCGGAACAGACGAAGCGAATCGTTTTCTTCTCACGGCAAACCCAGACGGTGGAGAAGCACAAGCCGTTGAGCCGCTGGGACGAAATGCGGATAAAGTCCACGTGAACTGGTCACCAAACAGCCAGGTTATCGCCTACGCAGAGACAGGCGAATTGCGCAGTGGAAACGAGCAGGAAATCTTGATGGTCGGACAAAATCACGAAAATTTTCGATCCATCATTGCTCCGGGACAGGATTTTCTTCCGAACTGGTCCCCCGCTGGAAAACAGATCGTCTTCAGCGTTTGGAATACGGATAATGGGAATCGTCCCAGCCTCTGGATCACCTCAGCAGAACCCGCAACCATGGGACAGAATCGCCGTCGGTTGAATCTCAACACGTGGGCCGATAAATGCACCTGGGCCTCAGAATCCGAAATCTACTGCGCGGTTCCACAGGGTCTTCCTTCTAATTCCGGACTTCAGCGCAATCTGTTCGCCACGCTTCCGGATGATATTTATCGCATCAACCTCGCGAGCGGCGTCTCGACAAAGATCAATCTTCCCAACCAAAATCGCCCTGTTCGACAACCCGTCCTCAATGCGGATCAAACGAAGCTCTTTTTCTCGGACGCTGAGACTGGTCAGCTGATTAGCTACGATCTCCCATAATCTATGATGCATCGTACACGCCTCATCCTCCTTGTAAGCATCATCGGATTATTTATTTTGCTCACCGGATGGCTTGTGTGGCGCGAAGTTGATCTTCGAATGAACTCGTTTGTTGCCGGTGCGCCGCCAGAAAATCTCCGCGAAGTGTTGCTCCCGCAAACCATCGACATCAATCTGATGCGACCTCCGGCGCTTCGCCCGATCGATCCCGTGCGCTATGGCGATATCAATTCGCAGATGTCGGTCATTGAGTTCGGCGACTACGAATGTGAAGCGTGTCGTGCGAATGCGACCGCGATTCGAAATGTTCTCCCAGAATTTGATGGAAAAGTACGCTTCGTGTGGCGCGACATGCCGGTCACAGAAAGCCATCCTCACGCCATGAACGCGGCAATTTTTGCACGTTGCGCGGGATATCAAGGACGATACTGGGAAGCACATGATGCCCTCCTCAGTGCGGCGGCGCTCTCAAGCTCCGCGATTGATGCTCTCGCAAAACGATTAGACGTGAATCTCACCGCACTAGGCACCTGTCGGAATGACGGGGAAGTTCGACGAATTATCGAAGAAGATATCACCGCCGGTCGAGCCGATGGGGTGAACTCGGTTCCCCTCCTCTTCATCGGGACAAAAGCCTACAGCGGAACGCTCACAGAGGCTCAACTTCGTGAAGCTATTCGATCGTTTCTCGAATCATGATCTCAAAGAAGTCCTCACAGAACATTGCTCGCCAATACCTCGCAAGTATCGGCGTTGGCGTTTTATGCGCAATCTCGATTGGATCTTTTTTCTACGGGGCAGAGGTTCTTGCCGCAGACACGCCAAAATTCATTGCTCCGCACTTGAATACGCCAATCCCCGGACTTAATTTCAAAGATCATCCCATCGTCATTAACCCCACGGAAGGAACCGCAAAAATCACCTTTCTCAGTGCCTATATCGGTGCGGCGTACCGATATCTTCTGGGCGTCAGTATCGTTGCGGCGGCGGTCATGATTGTGTGGGGTGGGTTCAAATACATCATGGGATCGGTTTCGGATGTGCAGGATGGAAAAAACATCATCAAAGACGCAATTATCGGACTCGTGCTCATCTTTGGAAGCTTTACGATTCTTGCGGCGCTGAATCCAACTTCGCTGACGGAGCTTAAACCTTTGACTGTCGAATACGTGACACAAACTCCGCTTGAAGTTAGCAAGGTGTACAGCGAAGGCGTTCCGAACTCTGCCATGGCTTCCTGGGAAAAGAGCCCTCCGCAACAGGTTCCGCCACCGCCAGCCCCACCAACACCACCGACCGCCGATGGGAGTCAACCAGAACCAGCCCCCGCACAAACAGCCGTCGAAGGTTGCGGAGGTGCGGCATATCAACCTGCTACGGCACTATGCAACTCTCAGGCAGATTGCGAACAACGATTTTGTAATCAAAAAGATTACACTCCTCCGGCGGGTCTTCCAGATCCAAGCACGTTAGTTGGCTTTATCGATATTTTTCCTCCAACACAAAAAGAGCAGATCATGGAAAAAGGAATTGGATTTTTTCCGGTTGGAGAACTCTGCTCCGGACCGAAAGGATGCGCAACAACAAAACTATTCAACATTACAACGCACGGACCGAGCGCGAAGCAAACGAACCTCGCTCGCATGCAAGGCGGAATGATTTTTCGCCCTGAAGTTCGTGATGGCCTTGTGAAAGCTGGTGCGGAAGCAAAGAAACGAGGATATTTTTTGATTGTCGGCGATGGCACACGAACGATCCCTGGCGTCGCACAAGCCTGGTGTGCACGCGTGAAATCTTCGGGAGGTAGCCAGGGACTGGCGCGACCCGGCGCCTCTCCGCATCTTTTAGGCGTATCCGTGGATATTGCGCTCTATCAACTCATCGACGGCGGAACTCGCTACCGCCAACTCACCGTCGTTGGAATCTGCGGCCAAGTCGCAAACCAACAGGCGATCGGACTTGAACACATGCGGACCATGGAAGAGATTATGACGTCAGCAGGCTTCAAACACATGTGCAGTGAAGTTCACCACTACAACTTCCGTGGTGTTTACTCCATTGACTGTACGCAGTGCGAATTTCCCGCAAAGTTCTGGGAAAAGGAATCTGAAAAAGCCTCGGGATGCAAATAATGATTACGGATTCTCGTTGAGCGGCATACAACAGCGAAAGCTGTTTTCCGGAACCCGCTCGATGACATTGTGATGCGATCCCCCTCCCCAACGTTGCTGACATTTTGGATCCGCATTCTTGTTTGCGATGTGTGCAATTGGGAAATAGAAAAAGTTCCCCCAGATATAATCTAGACCGACGCTTGATGCGGTATTTGAAGTCCGTTGCTCCACAGTTTTCTGCGCACCAGAATCGGTGAGCATGATCTCCTGCGCATTTCCGGAAAGATCGGCCACACCTTCGGGCGTAAAACAGCCCGGACGCGCTCCACTTGGTTGGAGCGCCGTTGCGGTCCGAGCTCTCTCCATCATCTCCTGAGTGGTTTTTGCATTCTGAGCTGTTTTTGAATTCGTGCTCTTTAATAACGCCGATCCACCAGCGGCTAAGAAACTATTCTCCGGTTTTGTCACCGCGCCACTGGAGGCGATCAAGGCTCCGGCTGCTTTTCCCTGAACTTCGAGGATGCTGAACGGCGTGGCGGCGCTTGGATTGTTATCGTAGTTGCAGGGCGCGGGAGGATTTGCCGTCTTTTCAACAGAATATTTGTCAGGAATGCGGGCATACACTCCATTAATCATGGTCGGGCCGTACTGATATGTATTCTCTCCTTTCGGACCCAAGCAGGCGCGTGTCCATTCAGAATCTGCACACAGCCGCTTCCCCTGAGCCGCGCAATACCAATCCGCTTCAAATTGAGAGACGAGCTGAAATGGCTTTACTCCCTGTTGATTTGGCGCTTCAAAAATATCCATGCAAAATGACGGAACGATCTTTCCGGTCTTTTTCTGATATTCATCCGTTGCACGAATGGGAACCATCACATCCGGACAACGGCCCTGCGCCACAAAAACTCCATTCGCGTCTTGCACCACCGTTCCTGGCGCTGGTTTTCCCGGCTCAACAGGCGGTACTTTCGGGTCCGGAGGAACTTCAGGAGCGACCTTCCCGCCGGGGCCTTCCACATACACGGGAACTTCAACACCTGGACCCGACGGCTGTCCTGGAACCGTCGCGGCGGCCATCACGCGTTTTCGCTCTTCCACTAAATCCGTATACGATTTTTGAGCGATCACCGCAACTTTCAAGCCTTTAAAATCGACGAGCGCGGGATTCAGCGTGATCAGGATGACGTGAGCAGAGAGCACCATCACGAGCCCAATGATCGCATCTCGAATAATCTCTTTCCCGCGTTCAATGCTTGAGAGCGTTGTTCCGAGGATATAATGGAATCCTCCATAAACCACGGCGATCGACGCCGCCAGAAGAACGATCCCGAGCAAATATCGATACGCCGCAGAAACGTATTGCGCGAAAAATGGAATCACTGCCTCTCCCCCATCCACGACAACACGACTGGCGAAGGTGAGTCCAGGGATCGGAACATTCAACTTTGGAGGAAAAATGTCATCATCCGAAGGAGCCGCAGTTCCACCGGTGCTCGAAGAGCTCCCCGTATTTGCGCCGTATGATTGAGCGCTCACGGGAGGCGCGGAACAAACTCCAGACCCCCCGCTTGCAATCGTCTGGCATTGCGCGTCGGTGAGCGTCGTCGGCTCACAAGTCACCCCTTCCAACGCGGAATTTGTGGTACTGGATAGAAGCTCTCCACATGTCGTCGCCTCTCCCGTCAAACAAATATTCTTCCCCGCATCACCCGTCTTCACACACTTACAGCACGCCGCTTGCGCCACCGACGTGGAAAAGATCGTCCCGACGAGAAACAGCGCCGTCGTAAGGCGTATTGCGGAAAGGAAAAATCGGACGGGACGATTCCGGTTCATTCATGAGAAGTATAGCAGTGAAAACGACCTCGCGGGAGATCCTCCGAGCGGCCTGCACGTGATACACTGTGCATGATTCGATGGTTTCACGATCTAGGCTCATCTTTTCGATTGCGGGATTTCTGGCAAGCGTTTTTTTGTCGTTTTTCCCGAGCGTCGCCTCAGCCGCATGCTGCAAGTGTCACCCCGTAAATGCCCCATCCACAAACGTCTGTCTCACCGATCCGACATTTGATTGCCCACAGATCGTTTCCGGCTCTCAAAACGCGGCAATCCAAGGCTACACCTGCGAAACAGACGCTCTTTCGGATACGGCGTGCAAGGCGCTCAACTCAAATCCAAGTGCGGTATGCACCATCGGACCATCTCCCGCGCAAACCTATAAACCTCCAGCCGCGGGAACAGCTTCCGGTGAAGCGCCAGAAAAATTTGAAGAAATTAAATTCAATTTGAACGTTCCGATTCCAGGGCTCACATTTTCCCCCATCACGACGGTTGGTGCTGGAGGCGAAACACGTCTGACAGTTCCATATTTTGCAGAATATGTGAGTGCTGTTTATCGATATCTTTTAGGCATCGTGGTATTCGCGGCCGGAATCATGGTGGTCTATGGTGGATTCCACTACATTCTCGGAACCACGCTCTCGAGCGTCTCCAAGGGTCGACAGATTATCCGTGACGCGATCATCGGCCTCGTTCTCGCGTTCTCTGCGTATACGATTCTGACCGTTCTGAATCCCGCCACGACGACGCTGGATGCGATCAATATCTCGTACATCACACAACAGCCACATCTCACATCCGTTCCATCTGACTCCTATTTCAATGCTCTCAGAGCAGAAGGGAATGCGACGATCCCGGATGGACTCGGATCTTCGGGACAGCTCGAATCATCGCAAGGAGGATCTCCCCCAAAATACAGCGGCTCAGGAACCATGCAGAGCGGAAGTTGCGAACTTGTGCTGAACCAAGCCGGGATTCCGACGGTCGAATCGCTGTATCAATGTGGAATCAAGGTTGCGAATGATGTGGGGATCCCACCCTGCTACACCGTCGTCGCAATCAATCATGAATCCTATCTCGCCCTTCCAAATCTTGCGGGACACGATGAGAACGTCACCGCAAAAGTTGGTAAAGGAGGTTCACTGATCTACGCGCGACAAAAATTTCTTGAATCCGGTGTCACCTACCAAGGAAAACCCATCACGGATGCCGGGATGATGAATGATGATACGATCGACTACACAAAAGAAGATTTAGGATTTGATAAACGTTTTTCACATGGTGGTGGAATCATGGGAATGACGATCCCCTGCATCGCTGGAAAATGCTACTCCCAGCGAGATCGATTGGATCCATACAAAGGAATCGAAGGTCCAACGCTCGGCATTCGCGAAGCGATCAAAGCTTCAAAGATGAGTGCGACGGATCCAGCGGCCGTCCGAAAAGTATGGGATCTGTATCGCGGCGTCGATCCGGCCGGACGCACAAAAGAGACGCTCGAGTGCTTCAAGAAAAAAAGCCCGATGGAGATGATCATTCCCATCCAATTTAATATTTGTCGCGGAGACCTTCCCCTGGATCCCGCAGGATGTAAATCCGCTGCTGCGGAGATGAAATCTCGTGGACTGCCGGTTCCCGAATCTGCGTGCGCTCCCGTTCTCAACTGTGCGGACAAACGCATGCCCATCAAAAAAGAAGATGGGAAGCTTCAAGTTCGATAACTTTTTTCCACAGATTGCACGGGTGTTGCGCATCTGCGAAGGTTGAAGAAAGACGATGTCGAAATCCGCTCCCATGTACGGCTGTTCAAACTGTGATGCGCAGTTTTTGAAATGGGCCGGACGATGCACCGAATGTGGCGCATGGGGATCGCTCAAAGAATCTGGCGGAGACGCTGAAGGCGCAAAACCAGAGACCGGACGCGTTGCGGGAAAACCACAAACACCGATTCCGTTCACACAAGAAACAACGGTCAAAGCAGATGTCCGCGCCACGGGACTCGGATCTCTGGATGGCGTACTTGGCAGCGGACTCGTCGATGGCTCTGTCACACTGATTGCGGGAGAACCGGGAATTGGAAAATCCACGCTCCTCGCACAAGCCGCTCTTGCCGCCGCGGCAACCGGACGAAGAATCGTGTACGTGACGGGAGAAGAATCTCCCATGCAGGTTCGTCGAAGACTGGAACGACTTTCAAAAACACTTCCGAACTCTCTCGCGTTTGTGAACCACACGGATGCGGGAATTTTGGCGGCCACGATCGAAGAAGTAAAACCGGATCTCACCATTATCGACTCCGTGCAGACACTCCGTTCGAATCATGTTGCCGGAGAACCTGGCGGCGCCAGTCAGGTCAAAGCGAGCGGTGCACAAATCACGGAAGCCGCAAAACGCGCGCACGTTTCCGTCATTCTCGTCGGTCAGGTGACGAAAGACGGAGATATTGCAGGACCGCGTGTACTCGAACATTTGGTAGACACGGTTCTTTTTCTCGAAGGAGATCGCGGTCATCGATTTCGTCTTCTTCGTGCACTCAAACATCGATTTGGTCCAACAGATGAAGTCGCGGTTCTTGCGATGACGGAACTGGGATTGGAACCCGTGGAAGATCCATCCAGCGAGCTATTGCGAGATCGTGCGCAAGGAATTTCTGGTTCTGCGATCACGTGCCTCATTGAAGGACACCGACCGTTGCTTTTGGAAATCCAATCACTCGTCTCCCCTGCGGGATACGGAACTCCGGTGAGACGCACGACAGGAACAGACACGGCACGACTCGGAATGCTTCTGGCCGTGCTCGCGCGACGAAGTGGAATTTTTGCCCTTGATAAAGACGTCTACGCAAATGCCGCCGGTGGAATGGATGCACGAGATCCAAGTATGGATCTTGCGATCTGCTTAGCGATCGCGAGCGCCGTCAAAGACACACCACTCGATCCGCGTCTTGGTGTATTTGGAGAAGTTGGTCTTGCCGGTGAACTTCGTCCCGTTGGGCTCCCAGAACTTCGTCTCAAAGAACTTGGACGCATGGGTTTCGCCACCGCGATCGTCCCGCGTGGACAGTCAAAAGGCGCGCCAAAAGGAATGGAAGTGAAGGAAGCGGGAACGGTACGTGAGGCGCTTCAGATCGCGCGCGTTTTGTAATCCACCTTTTCCGTCATGCTGAACTTGTTTCAGCACCAACCGCTGAGCCCTATTCCTGATGCGAAGATTCCCTGAGTTTCATGACGCGCTTCCGTAATTCCGGAAGCGTTTTGAGATCATCAACGAGAAGTTCTTGTGCCATCTCACGCGCGTCGGCCATGAGCGCAAGATCATCCGCTTTTGCGGCGCGAAATGCCGCTTCCCCGCTCTGGTTCGTTCCTAAGAGATTTCCCTCTCCACGAAATTTTAAATCCGCTTCGGCGACAGCGAATCCGTCATTTGTTTGCTCAAGAACACGCAATCGACTGAGCGACATATCCGCAACGCCATCCGTGGGAGCGAGAAGACAATACGATGGTAGAGATGAACGTCCGACACGACCGCGGAGCTGATGAAGTTGTGCGAGACCAAATCGCTCTGCACCTTCGATGAGAATGACGGTGGCGGTTGGAACATCCACACCAACTTCAACGACCGTTGTCGCAACGACGACATCGAGTTCTCCGGCGGCGAGCGATTCCATACGACCGTCTTTTTCTTTTGCGGAGAGTCGCCCGTGAAGTGCGGCGATGCGAAGTCCACGCAACGGACCAGAAGAAAGTTTGCGTGTTTCCGTTTCCACACTTCGCACGCCACCTTCATCATCATCCTCAATCAACGGACAGACGATAAACGCACGGCGACCCGCAGCAGCTTCTGTTCGAATCAGATCGTACGCACGTTCTCGACCTGCTTCGCCAATCGCGAGAGATGTTTTAATCGGGAGACGTCCTGCCGGTTTTGTCTTGATGATGGAAACGTCGAGATCACCAAAAAGCGTCAACGCAAGTGAACGCGGGATTGGTGTCGCAGACATCGAGAGAAGATGTGGAGATCTTCCATCCGCTCGCGTTTCCACGACAAGCGTCTCACGTTGAGCGACGCCGAATCGATGCTGTTCATCCACCACGGCTAGCGCGAGATCTGGCGGAGATTGTCCCTTTACGAGAAGCGCATGCGTTCCCACCGCAACGATCCGGCCAAGTTTCAAACGATCTTTTGCTTTTTCTGGGGTGAGCTTTGTTTCTTCTCCCCCTTCATACAAATAACGTGTAGACGAGGTGTAGAGCAGGACAGGAATCTGATGTGGAACCAGAAAACGCTTGAACGTTTCTGCGTGTTGTTTGGCGAGAAGATCAGTTGGTGCCATCACCGCCGCAGAAGAACCGGCACGAAACACCAACGCAGAAAGCATGGCCGCAACCGCGGTTTTACCGGTTCCCACGTCCCCTTGCAGGAGTCGGCGCATCGGCCGCTCGCT
>JAGOQY010000045.1 GCA_018063125.1 Patescibacteria group bacterium
CCCGAGAGAAAATCTGCAGAAATGTATCCAGCAATGGTGAGCAGAATGATGACGATGGGGCCGGCTTCGAATGTGTGCCAAAGGCGATTCACGAGGGCGATTTGGCAGATGAAAAATACGGAGATCCCGAAGACGTCCAGCAGGAGCTGGGGGGTTCCGTATCCTGTTGCTAATCGATGGAGTCGTTCACCTGACATGTTTGCCGAGAGTATCGTTTTTTTCGGTTTTGATCAATCCTTGTCCCTCAATGTTGATGTGGTAATCTCCGGTCATGGAAACTGCGGATCTCGTCTCGTTGAATACGCGTGTGTTGTGCGATGAAGAGCCGGATCAGGTCTCTGCGATCTATCTGTTTGGGCAAACGCGCGATAATCAGACTTCGGTGTTGAATCGTGGGGTGGAGATTCTCCGCGGTCGATCCATTCCGTTGGTGATCTGTGGTTGTGGCGAGGTTTCGGGGTATCCGGGTGTCGATGTGTGGAGACAGGAATTAATTCAGCTCGGCGTTCTTCCAGAGGGGATTTTGAATGTTCCATCTGTCGAGCCGTTGAACACGCTCACGGAAGCGATTGGGCTGGTACAGGAGGCGAAACGGAAGGGGTGGAAAACGATTCAGATCGTGGCGTCACCGTTTCATCAATTACGAGCATTCATGTCTGTCGTTCAGGCGCTGAAACATGAGTACCCAGAACTCAAAGTTTACAATCGTGTCGGGACGACACTCGGCTGGAATGAGGTCGTCGTTCATAATCAGGGGACGCACACGAATATTCGGAAAAACTTTATCCTGAGCGAGCTGGAACGGCTTGAGACGTATTACGCGCAAGGGAACCTTCCAACGGTTCAAGAGGCTCTCGCGTACCTCGACGCGCGCTCGTTTTAGTCGTTGACGCGTTCCACGCTTCGTGGCATTCTGCGGCCACAACTTCGGGCCCTTAGCTCAGCTGGTAGAGCGCTTCCATGGCATGGAAGAGGTCAACGGTTCGATCCCGTTAGGGTCCACCAACGAAACGCATCCCCTCGGGGATGTTTTTCGTTGGTGGTATCATCCTCTCATGAACCGTGAACTTGTCCGTCTTGATCTTCGGATCATCCGTGGTGTCCGTGTGATTTCCCCGACGCTTTCTCGGATTGCGCTCTTTGTCGTTTTTTTCTGGTTTGGGATTTTGAAGGTGTTTGGGCTGAGTCCGGCGAATCCGCTCGTGAGCGCGCTCATGGAGCGGACGATGCCGTTCATGACATTTGATATTTTTATTGTCGGGTTTGGATTGTTTGAGGCGCTGATCGGGATCTTGTTTCTCATTCCTCGTACGGAACGAATTGTTTTTCCGTTGTTGGGGTTCCACATGATCACGACGATCATGCCGATGTTTCTTCTTCCGACGGTTGCTTGGTCTGGATTTCTCGTCCCCACGATGGAAGGGCAGTATATGATCAAGAATATTGTCATTATCGCGCTCGCCATGGCGATGGCGGCGGACATGCATGCCTGGAAAGAAGAGAAAAAACGGTGATGTTTGGGATTGATCGAATCGCGGTTGTCCTGTAGAGTCGGCGAACTATGCCGCTTCAGATCGGAATCGTCGGACTCCCCAATGTGGGCAAGTCCACCATGTTTCAGGCCATCACCAAGAAAGCCGTCGATTGTGCGAACTTTCCGTTCTGCACGATTGATCCAAACGTCGGCGTTGTCGAAGTTCCGGACGAGCGTCTGCACAAGCTTGCAGAGGTTTCGCATGCCAAGAAAATCATTCCAACGACGATTGAATTCGTGGATATTGCGGGTCTCGTGAAGGGCGCCTCAGAAGGGCAGGGATTGGGAAACAAGTTTCTCTCCCACATCCGCGAATGCGATGCGATCTCGCAGGTGCTTCGTGCGTTTGAAGATGAGAACGTCATCCACGTCGACGGAACGATCAACCCAGAGCGTGATGCAGAGACGATTGGAATGGAATTGGCGCTCGCAGACTTGGAAGCTGTCTCAAAGCGACTTCAGAATGCGGAGAAGCAGATGAAGGCGGGGAAGACGAAAGATTTGGAGCTTGAGATTGTCGCGCTCACGAAGGCGAAAGCCGCGTTGGAAGTCGGAAAAGCGACGCGAGAACTTGAATGGACCGATGATGAGAAGAAAGCCATCAAGTCCTTGGCGCTTTTGACGATGAAGCCGATGCTGTACGTCGTGAACGTGAGCGAATCTCAGCTTCAGGATGGTTCTTGGAAGCAGGCGCTTGGAGAGCTGACGACAAAAACTGCGTACCATTTCGTTCCGATCTGCGTGAAGATGGAGGCGGAGCTGATTTCGATGTCGGATGAAGAACGAAAGGAATATCTCGAAGCGATGGGGCAGACCGCGTCCGGCCTCGATCGGTTGATTGTGCAGGCCTACGACGTGTTGGGGCTTTTGACGTTCATTACGTCGGGAGAAATGGAAACGCGTGCTTGGACGGTCGTGAAGGGGGCGAAGGCTCCGCAGGCCGCTGGGGTCATCCACACGGATTTTGAAAAGACATTTATCCGCGCCGAGATTACGGATTGGAAAGATTTCGTCGCATACGGCGAAGTGGGTTGTCGTGAAAAGGGGCTGACCCGCATTGAAGGAAAGGATTACGTCATGCGTGACGGAGACGTGTGTCACTTTCGCGTCGGAGCCTAGACGCGGTGATATACTCATCCCGCTATGCCACAACCTGTCCGCAAAGTTGTTATCCCAGTCGCGGGTCTTGGAACCCGTTTTCTCCCCGTCACGAAAGCGATGCCGAAGGAGATGCTTCCGATCATCGATAAGCCGATTATTCAGTACGTGGTGGAAGAAGCGGTCGCCTCGGGAATTACGGATATCATCCTCGTGACGAGTCATGCGAAACGTCCGGTGGAGGATCATTTTGATGATAATAAGGAGTTGGAAAACTGGCTCGTGAAGCAGGGGAAGAAAGACCTGCTTCAGCAGATTCAGGGGATCGGGAAACTCGCGAATTTCGTGTACATCCGTCAGAAGGGTCCATACGGAAACGCGACACCGGTGCTGAATGCCGCGCATGTGATTGGTGATGAACCGTTCGCTGTGGTGTTCGGTGATGATGTTTTTGACTGTCCGGTTCCGCGTCTTCGTCAGATGATTGATGTCTACGAGAAATACGGCGATCCGGTCCTTGGCGTGACAAAGGTGGATAAGGAAGCAACCAAGCGATATGGGATTATCGATCCGCTCGCGAAGGTGGGGAAGGGCGTGTATCAGCTCAAGGGCGTGGTGGAGAAACCGGGGCCAGAAAAAGCTCCATCAAGCTTGGCCGCAACGGGCGGATATATTTTAACTCCCGATATTTTTGATGAAATTCGAAAGTTGAAGCCTGGGCATGGGGGAGAATATGTGACGCTCGATGCGATTCAGCATCTGATGAAGAGTCGTCCAGCGTACGCCTGTGAGATTAATGGCACGTATTACGACACGGGTTCGAAGATCGGCTGGCTAAAGGCTAACTTTGAAATGGCGCTCAAACGTCCAGACATGGCGAAGGAAGCGCGGGCTCTCGTGAAAAATCTTCGGACGCGGTAAACTGTGTGGGAGTTATGCGTTTTCACGCCTCCCTTCGATCTCTTTCCGTCGTCTTGCTGATTGCCCTCGTTACCGTGGGGCAAGGCTGTACACGCGGACCTGATGCGTCCGCCGTGGCGGCGTCTCAAAAAACCGATATTCGGATCTGGGGAGTTGTCGATGATCTCGACGCTTACGATGCGATTTTGAGCGATTATCGAAAGATTCGTCCGTACGCGAATATCGAATATCGCCGATTTCGTTTGGAGGAATACGAGGAAGCGCTCGTGAATGCTCTCGCGGAAGATCGAGGTCCGGATATCTTTTTGATCCACAACACGTGGGTTACGAAGTACATGCCGAAGATTCAGCCCATGCCGGCCAGCACGAAAGTGGCTCAGCAGACGATTCAGGGAACATTGAAGAAAGAGGTTGTGTATCAATTGACGACCGAGCCGACCGTGTCACTTCGGAAGTATAAGACCGATTATCCGGACGTTGTGGCCCAGGATTTTATCCGTCGCGTGAACGTTTCCACGGTGCCGGATAAGACAGATATCCAGGAGCGCGTCATGGCGATTCCGATGTCGGTCGATACGATGGCGATGTATGTGAACAAGGATCTCTTGAACGCCGCAGGAATCGCGACGATTCCGGAGACGTGGGAAGATTTTCAGACGGCGATCAAAAAACTGGTGAAGCAGGATGCGCAGGGGAATATTCTCCAGGCAGGTGCGGCGATCGGAACCGGCGTGAATGTGGAGCGATCTCCGGATCTCCTGGCTGTGCTCATGATGCAAAACGGAGCGGAGATGTCTGCACCAGACGGCTCTCCGACGTTTGATCGCATTCCCGCCGCATTGGCAGATTCGCGTGATTTTCCGCCGGCTTATCAGGCACTTCAGTTTTATACGGATTTCGCGAATCCGAGTCGTGATGTCTACACGTGGAATAATCGACAGCCGAATTCGCTTGATGCGTTTATTCAAGGAAAATCCGCGTTTTTCTTTGGCTACAGCTATCATCTTCCGATTATTCGCGCTCGCGCCCCGCGACTCAATCTCGCGCTTGCAAGCATGCCTCAGATTACGGGAAACCCGGTCGTGAACATTGCGAATTATTGGGGGTGGGCCGTTTCAAAGAAAACGAAATCTTCGGATCTTGCGTGGAACATCTTGAACTTCATGCGGACGCCGGAGGAATCAAAGAAGTTTCTTGATATTTCGGGTCATCCCGCCGCACTCAAGAGCCAGCTTCCGGAACAGCTCGAGAACGAGAATGTGGGCATTTTTGCCTCGCAGGTCCTCACCGCAAAGTCATGGTATCGCGGAAATGATCCTCGAACGGCAGACGCAGCGTTTGTCACGATGATCGAGACGGCGCTTGTCACGGATCCAGAGTCGATTGGTGTCGTTGTTCGAGATGCGCTTGATAAGATTAGCCAGACGATTCCCTTTGGTGGGCTATAGATTATGATTCGTTCTTGGATTCAGTATCTCACCGTTGCTCTCATTCTCACGCTTCCACGTGTGGCTGAGGCACAGCAGTTGGCGCTTCCTCCTTGTATTAAAGATGGAAAATGCACGCTTGATGACATCGTCAAAACCGGTGCCGCATTTGCGAACCTGCTCACCCAACTTTCTGCGGGATTTTTCTTCGCGGTATTTATTTATGGGGGAGCGATGTATCTGCTGTCGTTCGGGGATAAGTCGCGCGTTGATAAAGGAAAGAAAGCCATTACGGGTGCGGCGATCGGGATGTTTATTGTGCTGGCCGCATGGACCATCGTAACCTACGTCGCAAAATCTCTGCTTGGGCAGGCGGCATAAATATGTTTCGATTTTTCGCATCTACCGTCATTGCTGGGCTCGCGGTGTTGATCCTTGGATCAACGCCGGTTTCTGCGGCGACGGCATGTACGGATCCAAGCGAGACGTGCAAAGCTTCATGTAACAATGCGACGGAAGCGACGACGAGTTTGTGTGATCCGCCAGTGGGAGGGGTGTGCTGTAAACCGATTGCAAACTTAGCGCCGGGAGAAGGCGGATGTCCGACGGTCGGGGATACCTGTGTCGAAAAGGGAACGAGTGGAGCCGCATGTCCTTCACCGTCGACGCCCACGGGAGATACCTGTCTTCAGGGAAATGGAATCTGCTGTCGAAAGCCTAGTACGGCAACGACCACCGCTCCGACGCAGGCGCCTTCGGGTCCCATTAAATTGAAAGATCCGCTGGGAGGCGTTGGGATTTTGGGAATTGTGAATCGCGCGGTGAATACCTTTCTCGGTGTTCTGGGAGCGCTCGCTCTTTTGGTTTTTATCTACGCGGGCGTCGTGTACATGACGGCTGGTGGCGCCGCGGATCGTGTGAAGCATGCGGTTGATACCATGAAATACGCCATGATCGGTTTGGCCTTGATCATTTTTTCGTATGCGATCATTCTGACGTTTTTTCGTTCATTCACCGGCACGGCGTAATCTCGTATGACGATCTCTTCATTTCTCCAACGCAGTCTGATTTTCGGGATTGTTCTCGGAACGTTTGTGGGACCTGTCGGAGTTTCCGCGCAGGGCGTGAGAACGGGTACGACGATCACCGCTCCGTGTGCCGAAGGTTCAAAAACGGCATTTGGTGATCAGCTGAAGAGTGCGGCGTGTATTCCCGTGGCTCAGCCATGTACGAATGCGGATCAGGTGATCGGTCAGGGGACGTGCCAAGAAGGATATTATTGCTGTGCCACGATGAATGCGGCGGATGCGTGTCAGGCGGCGGCAAAAGCGGCCGGAGGACAGGATAAAGACGGGACATGCCAGACGGCGAATGATTGTTCAAAGAATAAGGGCGTTTCTGTGCCAGTTGCGACGGAAGTCTGCGGAGCAGGGTACATCTGTTGTTCAATCACTCCGACGATCACGGGGTACTCCAGCGGTCCGGTAAATTATTTTAATACGTATGGCTATCAACCTCCACTTGGTTCGACGACCATCCCACAACTGGTAGGCCGGTTTATTTCTCAGGTTCTTCCGTTGATTGGAGCATTGTTTTTTCTCATGTTTTTGTGGGGAGGGTTTCAGTGGTTCACTTCCGCTGGAGATGAGAAAAAGGTGGGTTCTGCGCGCGCGACCCTGGTGAATGCTTCTATCGGAATTGCGATCGTGATTTTCTCCTACAGTTTGGTGAGCTATCTACTGACCGTTTTTGCGGCAGGTTTTGCTGGATAGCGTTTCTGCCTCTTGACGGGATCCCCAAAACGATCGACGGGTGCGCGGTAATTTGCTATTATTTCGCCATCACATTTAATGTGAATCCCAATGTCGAAAGGAGGTGAACCATGACATGACGCATCGCAAGAAACAGCTCGTGAGCCTCGTCGCTTCCCTTGGAATCGCCGCCTCACTCGCACTCCCTGCAATGACGCTCGCTGCTGACTCGCTCAATACGAACGACCTCGGTATCGGCGCTATTCAATCCGAAATTAAACTCGGTTCAGGCGACATTCGCCAGACAGCTGCTCGCATTATCAACGTTGCGCTCGGCTTCCTCGGCATTATCGCCGTCGTGATCGTCCTCCTCGGCGGGTTCAAGTATATGACAGCCGGCGGAAACGAAGAAAAGACTTCCGAAGCGCGGAAGCTTATCGTTTCCGGCATCATCGGTCTCGCCATTATTCTGTCCGCGTGGGCGATTACGAGCTTCGTAATCTCTCGTCTCGTGACCGCAACTCAAGAAGCCTAATTGGCTCTATGAAACTTCTTCGTACGGCATCCATTGCCTTTCTCGCCGCAGCCACCGTTTTGTTTTCGAGCATGCCCGCTTTTGCGGCAGGTGTGACCTCGCAGATCAAGGGTGGTTTGGATAAAGCGGCCGGCCCGTCATTTGCGGGGACGACCACAGACCTCCCGACGATTATCGGCGCGGTGGTCAATATCCTTCTCACACTCGTTGGTGTTCTTCTTCTTGCGTATCTTCTCTACGGAGGATTTATGTGGATGACGGCCGCTGGCGATGAGGGAAAGGTGAAAAAGGCACGTTCGTTGATTTCAAATGCCATTATCGGTCTGGTGATTATCGTTTCATCGTTTGCGATTGCAAGCTTTGTCCTGGACCGACTGTCTCAGATTTCAACGGGTGTTTCGACGGAAGGATCTTCCGGCGTAGAAGGTGAAGAAGGTGGCTAGTTCGTGGGAGAGATTTTGAAGTCAACTCAATTGATTATGAAGAAACTGAACACCCTTATTGCATCCGCCGTGGCGATGTTGCCACTTCCGGCGCTCGCGGCTACCAATCCGTTTCAAACGGCTGGTAACTTGGCGAACGAGGTTGGAAGCAGTGCCGGTATCACATCTCAGCGGACCCTTCCGGAGATTGTGGGAAGCATCATTAACATTGTTCTCGGATTTCTCGGGATCGTGTTCTTGGTCATTCTCCTCTACGCGGGATTCACCTGGATGACGGCACAGGGAGATGAAGGAAAGGTGAAGAACGCTCGCAGTATGATTTCGCAGGCCGTTGTTGGTCTGATCGTGATCGTTGCCGCGTTTGCCATCTCGAACTTCGTCCTCTCGTCGCTCGTGAACGTCACGCAGTAACGTTCGTTGCGCAACAAACGCACAAAACCCGCTCACGCGGGTTTTGTGTTTGTTGATCTGCTACTCTTTTGCCATGCCGAAGTTTCTCCATTCTGTGGTGGTTCAGGC
>JAGOQY010000046.1 GCA_018063125.1 Patescibacteria group bacterium
GCAACATCAACGTTCGCAGGACGGGCACTCACGGATTCACGTCACATCGTTGCGGAAACTTTCCACGTCGAAGGCGTTCAGAAGATTCAATTCGGAAATACGACATTCAGTGTTCGTAAAACACATGAAGCAACACGCGCAGACCGTTTGGATGGTGCCGGCTCGGCTAGAATCCTCGCCCCAAATGGTGATGTGAGAATCGTAGGTGATGGGTTATTCGCGCTTCGTGATGATGCATTTTTTGTTCCGCGACCTCGTCGCTGGGGTGATCGAACAAATCCGGAACTGGAATCGATTGATGGGGTTCTCACATCCTATCGTCGTCCAGAGAAATTAGAAGACGGATGGTATCGTGCCGAGTTTTCGTGGCCGATTGATTCATCGTTGGAGCGCTTGCGATTCGTGCTATCCGCACCGGGAATCGCGGCACGAGCCGGAGGAGTTGATGTCCGCAACGTTGAGCTAACCTACCAACGCCCTGCGGTGAGTCGTGAAGATTGGTGGAAGACCATGAAAACGGAGCTTTCAAACGCCTGGAAACGTCTATGACATTTCGAGAATGGATCAAGGGTTTTCTTCGTCACAGCGCACTCGCGATGGCGGCGTTTGTGCTATTCGCCGTCGGGTTGGAGCGTCTGATCCCAGGCTTTGTGGAGCCATTTCTCAATCTTCCGATGTTGTTACTTGCGGCACTCCTTGTGACGATCTGTGCGCTTTCCGTTCGGGAGCGTGAACCGAGTTTGGGTTCACGATTGGTGATGGCATTTGTCGCAGGAGTCGCCTGCGTTCCTGCTGGGTTCTTTCTGTGGACGCGAATTGGAGAGCTTGGGAATGCCGGCCTTCTTTTATTCGGGGCGAGCGTGCTCGCACTCGGACTCTTCTTAACCACGCTCGTCAGCTCTGAGGAGGCGTGATACAAGATCGGCATATGGAAAATTGTCTTTTCTGTAAAATCATCGCAAAAGAAATTCCGGCGCAGATCGTGTTTGAGGATGAATCAATCATCGCTTTTTTAGATATCAATCCTGTTCAGCCGGGGCACACACTTGTCGTACCGAAGTCACATTCCGGCGGATTGCACGACGCCGTCGCAGAAACGTTGGATCAGTTGATTCGTGCGACGCAAAAAATCGCACATGTCGTGACACAGGCGATGGAAGCTGAAGGTTTTAACGTAGAACTCAATAATGGTGCCGTCGCCGGGCAGCTCATTCCGCATCTTCATTTTCACATCATTCCTCGTCGAGAAAATGATGGATGCGTTGGCGGACACGGAACTCCATATGCCGACGGAGTTGCAGAACGCGTTGCAGAAAAAATTCGTTCCGCTTTTTAACGAACAACGGGGTGGCTCTCGAAGCGCCACTTCCAGAGATACTTCAACCAGCTCGCAAGATGCGCACGCGTTGCGGGCGTTTTGATGAGATTCAAAATCGGGTTTTGGATTTTTGCGGAAGCTCGTCCAAATGCATGTTGGAGCGTGAGATGTGGGGTGTAGACGACTTTATATCCGGCATCCCAGCAGCTTCGGCAGAGATCGATATCTTCAAAATAGAGCCAGTAACGATCATCAAAGCCTTGAATCGTGTTCCAGACTTTTTTAGGGATGAACATGGCCGATCCCTGAACCCATTCCACGGGGCGCTCTTCCGTTTGATCAAAATCGTGCATGAGGAACTGTTTTGCGTATGCGGTTCCCCAGGCGGTTTTTCCGAGCGGCGTGCGTTGAACAAAAGGCTGGTACCACGTCGGAAAGCGTCGGCAGGTGTCCTGACGTGTTCCGTCGAAATTAAAAATACGCGGAGCAATGATCCCGACATCCGGGCGAGATTCCGCCGCGGCAACAAGTTTGTCGATCATGTCCGGATCCGTGAGACGCGTGTCTGGATTCAAAATAAAATAATAATCCGCTTCCACGTGGCTTGCACCAAAATTCGTGGAGCGGCCCATGCCGTGATTTTCATCGCGTCGAATGAACTGTGCCGAAGGAAGATGACGTGAAACAAGTTCGCCGGCGTTTTGCGTTGGCGACGCATTGTCGACGATTACGACGTGAACGTTCTTCTGTGTTCGCTTGAGTGCCTCTGCGAGTGACGTCAAATAATCCTCGTGAAGGTTGTTGTAGGAGACGGTGATGATCGCGACGTCTGTGTTAGTAGATGCCGGATTGTTCCGCAAAATATTCATTGGCGCGTTTCAAGTCCTGGAACGTTCCCGTGTCGAACCAGCGACCCTGAATCTGTCGAGCACTGAGAGTTCCGCGGCGTCGGTATTCATCATTCACATGCGAGATTTCCAGCTCTCCACGACCGGACGGCTTCAGCGTATCGATGATATCGAAAACTTCCGGACCGTAGATATAGAGGCCGAGCTGAGCAAAATTTGATTTGGGATTTTCTGGCTTTTCTTCGATCGAGAGCACGTTTCCTGAAGCATCGACTTCGACGACTCCGTACTGACGCGCATCCGCGACTGGCTTGTAGAACGTCATCGAGCCGCCCTGAAACTGCGAAAGGTGCGGCGTGAGATCCTCTTCAAAGATGTTGTCTCCAAGATGAACCACGACGTTATTATCGCCGACAAAGTTTTTCGCCATTCCAACAGCCTGCGCAATTCCGCCCGGCTGGTCCTGAATGCGATAGGTGATGTTGCATCCATATTTGGAACCAGATCCCAGAAGTCGGACAAACGAGTGTGCGTGTTCTGGACCAGTCGTGAGAAGAATGTCCTTCACGCCTGCACGAACCAGTGATTCAAGCGGATACAGAATCATCGGCTTGTTGAAGATCGGAAGAAGATGTTTGTTGGTGACGTGCGTGAGTGGAGCAAGTCGCGTTCCGCTTCCACCGGCGGTGATCACGCCTTTTAATTCGCGCTTCTTCGACTTCGTGACGTTGATCGAAGGGATCTGTGTCGGGTTGCGTTTATGATCTGCGTATTTTTTCATCGTGTCGCGAAGCGCGATTTCAATCGGTCGCATCTGAATGCCGAGCTGAGCCAATCGGTCAGATTGCAGGATGCAGTTCGATCGACCTTTTGCCGCAAGTCCGCGAGAAACAAGTTCCTCGTTAGAAATCCACTCGCAGGAATGGTTCGGATCTACGTATTCGCGATAGAGGCTGAGAAGATCGCGGTGGCGCATCGTTCCCGGGTTCACGACATGAAAAATGCCGGTTCCGCGTTTTTCGATCAGCTGACGTGAGACGGCAATCAAGTCATCGACCACGGTGACGCTGTTCTCCACATCGATGACCTGCTTGTACGCCGAAAGCTTGTCGATGAGGTTGCGAGATCCAGGAATCGAATCAATCGGCATGCGAAGACGCGCAATCCCAACATTCGCCATTCGAGAGAGGGGAAGATCGGCGGCCCATTTGGTTCGGGAGTAGAACGACGTTGGATTCCCAAAATCTTCTTCACGCCATCCGCGAGGATCTGGAGAGGGGCCGTAAAAAATGCAGCCAGAACCAAAATGGAGCATGTACACCTGTTCCTGCTCACAGGCTTCCGCCAAAATCAGCGGACTCACGACGTTTCCATGAAACGTTTCGGATTGATGCGTTTCGCACCAGTCTACGTTTGGCGTTCCCGTTTTTCCGGCCGTGTTCACGACGGCGTCTGGCTTGTGTGCGCGGATTTCTTTTACGACCGCGTCGAAATTGTCGATGCGAACATCCGAAAGAATCGCGTCCGGCCAGGCATCGGCGAGGCGCTTTCCAAGAAATCCTTTTCCAAAAATGAGAATCTTCATAGCTATTTGATCAGTGGCTTCCACCAGTCTTCATGTTCAATATACCAACGTACCATTGCTCCGACTCCGTCGTGGAAATTCGTTTCCGGTTTCCATCCGAGTTCGCGACGCGCTTTGACGTCACTCGTCGAGTAACGACGGTCATGGCCTTTACGATCTTCCACGAATGAGATGAGCGAATGTGGCTTTTGCAGAAAATCGAGAACGGCTTTTGCGACGTCGATGTTCGCTTTCTCTGAGTCTTGGTGTCCGCCTAAACAATACGTCTCTCCCGCTTTTCCTCTTTCAAGAATCGCGTCGATGGCTTTGCAATGATCGAGAACGTGCATCCAGTGACGAACGTTGAGACCGTCGCCGTAAATCGGAATCGGTTTGTCTTGAAGCGCATTCACGATCATCACGGGGATGAACTTTTCCGGGAACATGTACGGACCGTAGTTATTCGCACAGCTCGAGATCGTGACCGGGAGATTGTGCGTGTAGAAGTATGCGCGGACGAGATGATCGGACGCGGCTTTCGACGCGGCGTACGGGCTTCGTGGGTTGTATCGCGTGTCTTCGTTGAACTGTTCGTCAGTATCGAGCGGGAGGGAGCCGAAGACTTCGTCCGTCGAGATGTGATGAAATCGTTTGATCTGATCTCCGCGACGACGAGCTTCTTCGAGCAACGTGTGCGTTCCGAGAACGTTCGTACGGACGAACACGGCCGAGTGATCGATGGAACGGTCGACGTGAGACTCGGCGGCAAAGTGAACGACCGTGTCGACGCCTTCCATGGCGCGATGAACGATTTCTGGATCCGCGATGTCACCCTGAATGAACGTATAGCGAGATTCATCGATCCCTTTCAGATTCTCAAGATTCCCTGCATAGGTGAGGGCATCAAGATTGACGATTTCGTCTTCAGGATGAGTGTCCAGCCAGTATCGGATGAAGTTGGATCCGATGAAGCCGGCACCGCCGGTAATCAGGAGTTTCATGCTTTACGATTTGGGGGGTCGTTGGTACCCTCGCAACGCACTGACCTTAGCAGGCAATGGAAACACTGACAACTCTCGAATCGCAGGTAAAACAAGCACAAAACGGCTCTTCTGAGCCCGTAGATTTGGGTGTCGTGATCGTCAGTTGGAACGTCAAAGACCTGCTTTTGAAGAACCTCGAATCCATTCGGAAGAGTTTGGGCTCCATTTCGATCCGGGTGATCGTGGTCGACAACGCCTCATCGGACGGCTCCGCGGAGGCGGTGAAGGGGATGAATGACGTGATGGTGATTGCGAATACCGAGAATTTGGGGTTCTCGAAAGCCGTGAATCAGGGGATCGCCGTTTCAAATGCGCGACACGTTCTTCTTCTCAATCCGGACATGGCGGTATCTGCAGACGCTTTCGCGAAGACTGTCGCGTACTTGGACGCGCATCCGGATGTTGGTGTCCTTGGCGGAAAGCTCTTGAATGCAGATGGAACGATTTTGAAATCCGTTCGCCGATTTCCAGATTTCAACTCCCAGCTTGCGGTGCTCTTGAAGCTCCCGCATGTTTTTCCGCACATCAACGATTATTATCTCGCGACAGATTTTAATTACGAAAAAGAGCAGAACGCCCCAACCGTTCGCGGTTCCTATTTTGCGATTTCCAGTGAAGCCTTGAAGCGCGTAGGACGATTGGATGAGCGTTACTTCATTTGGTTTGAAGAAGTTGATTATTGTGCAGAAACGCTGAAAGCCGGATTGAAGGTTGTGTATGTTCCGTCGATCGTTGCGCAGGATTTTGTGGGAAAAAGTTTTGCGCAGCGTAAGCGATATTGGAAACAGGTCCAGTTTTCAAAATCAATGTCGCAGTTTTTTTGGAAGTGGCATGCAGGTTGGCAGGCGGCGGTGATTTCGATGGTCCGACCGTTTCCAATTCTTGCGGCGTGGATCGCGGATCAGATTTCGTAATATGGCACGGCTCGCAATTCAATGTATTTTATATCGAAGCACGGAAAATCTTCCGGTGTTGCTTCAGTCGTTGAAAGAGCAGACGTTTCAAGATTTTGACGTGTGGTTTTATGAAAACTCCGAAGACCCGAAAGAAACGGAGCGCGAACAAGTATTGATCGAGAATTCAGGGATTCCGTTTCATCTCATCCAAGGTGAGGGGAATAATGGATTTTCTGGCGGACACCAATCGTTGTATCAGATGCACTCCGCACCATTCGTCATGTTGTTGAACGATGACGTTCGATTAGAACCGAAATATTTGGAGATGGTGATGGCGCGAATCGAATCAGACGCGAAGATCGCCAGCGTGACGGGATTGATTTTCCGGTGGACGGATCATGGAAAATTCGTCGATACGACGGGTCTGGAATATTTCGCGCTGGGAAAAGTCGTGGATCGTTTTGCGGGAGTGGATGCCGCGTCGATTCAGGAGCATCTCGAAGTGAGCGGCGAAGTTTATGGTGTCTCCGGAGCGGTTGGGATCTATCGTCGAAGCGCGGTTGATCGCGCTGGCGGTCTCTTTGATCCATCGTGGTTCATGTACAAAGAGGACGTGGATTTGGCGATTCGTCTTCGAAAAACAGGCGGGATTTCTTGGTTTGAGCCAGCGGCGGTGGGATTCCACCGGCGTGGACTGAAAGAAGAGGGGAAGGGGTTGTGGGATCGATTACGTGATGAGAAAAAACGTTCTCCAAAACTCCGCGCATATTCTTACGCAAACCAGTGGAGGATTTATCAACACCATCTCCGTCTCTCGTTAGGGCTTCGCGATATTTTTGAGACGTTCATCGGAGAAGTTCTTCGGAGTGGGATGGTCTTCCTCGCCTCCCCGCATGTGTTCTTCCGTGCTTGGAAAATGATCATCACCTCAAAACCGTATGCTTCCTAAAGTTGGGATCATTTATCTCACCTATCCCACGCCGAATTGGGAGCGAGACATTAATCGGTGTTTGTCGTCGATGGAGAAGTTAAACTATCCAAAAGATCGATTGGAATTGATCTGTGTGGAATCAAAAGGAAAACTTCCGCCCGTGAAGCCGTGGTTCGATAAGAAGTGGATGCCGAAATCGGAAAAAGAACTTCCGCGAATGACGTACGTGTTGAAAGACGAATGGATCGGATTTTCTGGTAATAACAACATCGGCTACGAGATCGCGAAGGATCTTGGATGTGAGTATGTCCATCTCACGAATGAAGATACGGATGTTGATCCGGATTATTTGATTCGTGCGGTCGAGCGCGCAGAACGGGATCCAAAGATCGCGCAAGTTCAATCATTGATTCTTCTTGGCGAGGAGCGAGATCGCGTGAATAGTTCTGGGAATGCATTTCACTATTTGGGATTTGGATATTCTCGGGGCTATAAAGATTCAAAAGAGAAGGCGTTGAAGAATCTCGAAGTTGAACAACGCACGAATCCGGATTTGGAAATCGGATATTCTTCTGGCGCTGGCGTTCTTTGTCGCGTTGCGGCGATCGAAGCGTGTGGGGGATTATTTGATGAAAAATTTTATTCGTATCACGAAGATACGGACGCTTCACTGCAGGCGAAGGTTCGCGGGTGGAAGATCGTGATTGAGCCGTCATCGATTATTTGGCACTACTACGAATTTGCGAAAAGTAAGATCAACTACTATTGGATGGAGCGAAATCGGTACGTATTGATGTTGAGTTACTACAGGTGGTGGACGTTGTTTTTATTGCTTCCGATGATCGCCGTGATGGACGTGGCGATTCTCTTATTTTCTCTCAAAGGCGGATGGGCGGACATGAAATGGAAGGTCTACAAAGATTTCTTCTCTTTGGATTTTTGGAAATGGATTCGGGAGCGTCGTCAGAAAATCCAATCCGCTCGCGTAATTTCAGATCGAGAATTGCTTCGATCAGTTGTTTCAGAAATTGCGTTTCAGGAAGAATCCGTTAAAAATCCCTTGCTGACATATGTCGGGAATCCGCTTCTTCGTGGGTATTGGTTTTTGATCAAGCGTCTTATGTAGTCTTGACCGGAGCGAAAATTTGAGATACAGAGAATACTCGACAAGGAGTCGAGTATTGAGGAGGAATCGTGGAAGAAAAAACAGAGAAGAAAACGTACCTTTTGGAAATTCCTGCGGAGAAGCAGGGAAAGAGAGGATGGAGCGTGGAGCTCAACGGGCAGAAGATCGACGAGGTCTCTCAGCTCGTGCTCGCAAATCCCAAGTTCGGACAGTTGACCTACGGGCTACATCCGGCAGGATATGACGTCTGGGGATTTCGAGAGATTGGTGGGGGCGGATCTGTCATCGTGCCGTTTGTGAAGATCGAAAACGAGATCTACATCGGTTTGATCCAGCAGAGGCGTGACACGCAAGGAGGACTCGTGTGGAATGTCCCACGAGGATTCCTGACGCCAGGTGAAACGCATTTCGTCGCCGCGACTCGTGAAGTTGCCGAAGAGCTTGGCGGTATTCCGAAATACGATCCGTTTTTGCTCGATGGCGCTC
>JAGOQY010000005.1 GCA_018063125.1 Patescibacteria group bacterium
CGTTCGATATCGTCGGTTCGCTTTTTCTTCTTCTCATCACTTCCCCGCTCACGCTCCTCGCCGCTCTCGCACTGGCGATTGAAGATGGTATCCCTGTGATCTTTCAAAACGAACGCGTTGGTGAACGCGGCGAACTGTTCCGGCTGTATAAACTGCGAACGATGTGGCGAAAGTTTTCCATTGGCCCGCAGTTCAAGCAGAATGATAAAGCGAACCTTGAGCTGGAGCGGAAGCTCATCAAGGAGAAAAGCATTAAACATGGGCCGGTCTACAAAATCGAAGGCGATCCACGCGTCACCGGAATTGGAAACTTTCTTCGCCGCTGGTCCATCGATGAACTTCCGCAATTCATGAATGTTTTGAAAGGTGACATGTCGCTTGTGGGCCCGCGTCCTCATCAACCTCGCGAAGTCGAAAAATACGAGCCTCACCACCGTCGCGTTCTCGCGATCCGTCCCGGCATTACCGGCATGGCGCAAATCTCTGGCCGAAGCGATCTCACCTTTGATGACGAAGCTCGTCTCGACACCTGGTATATCGACAACTGGTCCAGTCTTCTGGATGTCTACATCCTCCTCAAAACCCCGTTTGCGGTCCTGAATCGAAAAGGTGCCTACTAGGGTTGACGTTTCCCTACCGACAGTCTGTTTCTCTCCACGTAAGATAGGCCCGACATGGAGGAACGTCGCGTTGCGCTCGTACACGATTATCTCGTTCAGGACGGTGGGGCTGAACGCGTGCTTGCGGCCCTCCAAGAATTGTATCCAGAAGCGCCGACTTTCACGCTGATCTATCGGCCAACACATTCGCAGGCCAAAGGTCGGACCGTCATCCCCTCGTTTCTTCAGCGACTCCCGTTCTCAGCACAGCTCTATCAGCTCTACATGCCGCTCATGCCGACAGCGGTGGAATCGTTGGATCTTTCCGGATACGACCTCGTCATCTCAACAACGAGTCTCTTTGCGAAAGGCGTCATCGCGTCGTCAGATGCGGTTCATGTCTGTTATTGCCACACACCGACGCGCTTTCTGTGGCAGGAACGGTTCGGCTATTTGAGCGACCTCCCCTACGCCAGAATCTTTCGACTCTTTGCCCCCTTCTTTTTTCATCGATTACGCTCGTGGGATCAGCTCGCCGCTGGTCGACCGGATCATCTTTTGACGAACAGCCAAACGAGCCGTGAACGCATCATGCGGTGCTATCGACGCGATGCGGAAATTATTTCGCCGCCGGTCGACACCGATAAGATCCAACTCTCGACGAACGCCGGAACCTATTGGCTCGCTGGAGGACGACTCGTGAAATATAAACGGTTTGAAGCGATCGTCCGCGCGTTTAATGATCTCAACATTCCTCTGAAGATTTTTGGAACAGGTCCTGAAGAACGAAAAATTCGAAGACTCGCCAACGCAAATATCGAATGCCTTGGATATGTTCCGGAAGGCGAAAAAGTTCAGCTCTATCACAACGCCATCGGATACATCTCTCCGCAAATTGAAGACTTTGGAATTACGACCGTCGAAGCGATGTCCGCCGGACGACCGGTGATCACGGCACGTAAAGGCGGTGGTGCAGAGACCGTCATCGACGGCGTTACCGGCATGCATATTGATGTCGATAAATGGGAAGACATTCGTGATGCCGTTCTTCGTTTTGAACAGGCGCGGTTCGATCCCGTGAAAATCCGAGCACACGCAGAGCAATATTCGCGTGACATGTTCAAGGAGAAGATGAAGAGCTATATCGAACGTATTGCCCGCGTATGAAACTTCTCATCGACGCACGCCCGCTCACAGATATCGCCAGCGGCGGCGTCGCACGACTTTCTCGACACCTTGTTTCCGCATACGCTCAGGTTTTCCCGGATGATGAATTAATCTTGGCGACAACGGGAAGCGTGAAGCCCGATCTTCCGGAAACACTTCAACGTCCAAACGTTCGTCATCTTCATCTTTCCGTTCCCAACAAGCTCTGGAGTGCGTCTTCTGCGATTGGAGCCGTGTCTTTCACGAAAGAATTTGAAAAGCGGGCTGGAAAAGTAGATGCGACATTTCTTCCAAACCTTGGTTTCGTTGGAACACTCAAAAAACCGACGTCTCTTCTTCTTCATGATCTTTCGTTTTTAATCGAACCGCGGTGGTTCAATTGGAAACAACGCGCATGGCATCGCGCCGTACGCGCAAAGAAACTTATCAAAAACGTTGATCAATTGTTCGCCGTCTCGAAACGAACGAAACAAGATGCGATCAACATTCTTGGAATCCCAGAAGAGCGAATCACGGTGATCCCCATCGGTCCGACACTCAGTGTCATTCCTGAGGAGGCGGGGATCCAGCATCAAGGTCGTTACGTTCTTGCGCTTGGATGGAACGACAGACGAAAGAACGCCCGAACGGCAGAACTCGCGGTCGAGATTCTTCGCCGCGATCCCGCGTTCGCAGATCTCAACATCATCATCGTTGGACGCGACGTGATTCGGCCCAACGACGCTCAGCTCTCTTCCCTCTTCGCAAATGCCTCCGCGTTCCTCTACCCCTCTTGGTACGAAGGCTATGGATTTCCGCTTTGGGAAGCCGCGCAATTTGGCACACCACGAGTCGCATCGACTTCCGGCTCACTTCCCGAAACCGCCCCGGCGGGGACGTTTTTTGCACATCCAGCGAAGCCTCATCAATGGGTTGAAGCGCTTCGCAATGCTCTGATTCAGGAACGAAAACCCGTAATCACGGACTCCACATGGGAATCAGCCGCCAGAACCCTTCGTCGTTCGATTGCACGATAAAGACACTTTTCTCTGTCATCGATTGACATTTTGGCCGTTTTTTGGTATAGCACACCTATTATGAACACCCTTTCAAAGCGCTTCGCGGCCGCGTTTCTCCTTGCCGCAACGGTCTTGGCAGGAGCTCCGTCGCTGACTCAGGCGGCGACCAGCCCATGGTCTTGGACCGATGTTTCGAATCAGCTTACGGTTCGCAATAATCGCCCCGTTTGGGCCATGGCCTACGGAAACGGCAATTGGTTCTACACCGATGGCCTCGACCTCTGGAATGGTGGTCAGGTCTACCGCTTTGATGGATACACTCAGGTCAACATCACGACCGAAGTTCGCAACGCCGGATTGAACCGCGTTGATGAAATCGTGACCGACGGAACGAACATCATTTTTTTCAAGGACATCTTCCGCGTCGACAACGCCGTTGAAGCGATTCGCTATCGCGATGGTTCGTATTCGAACATCACGGGATTGATCCGCGCTGGACTCGACTCGAACGAAGGCATCAGCTCCATCGTTGGTCGCAACGGTACGTGGATGATGGTTTCGACGCGCGCCCGTTTGGTTCGCTTCAATGAGAATTTCTCGTCTTACAGCCGCCTTTCCGTTCCGACGGAGATCAAGCAATTCTCCTCGAGCAATTCTGACCTTCTCTACAGCGCGCATCATCGCATGGACCGCAATGGAGGCATTCTTCTTGCTCCAGTGGGAAACAAGTTCCTCCTCTTGGTCGACTTCACCATGCATTCCTCGACCCCGAATCGCGACATCGTGGGATATCTCTATGATGGAACGTCTTTCGTAAAGACCTCGCTCCCTTCCGGGATCCATTCATTCAGCGGTATTGCTTCGAATGATTCTCGCGCGTTGGTCTTTGGATATACCCTCGGTGGTCATGGAGCCTGGGGACAGCTTCTCGAATTTGATGGAACGACCTGGAAAAACCTGGACGGATTTTCTTCCGGTGGATACGGCGGTGATTACAGCTACTTTAAAGATAGCTCGAACTTCCTCGCGACATGGACCGGATCGGAATGGATGATCATTTCCGGAAAAGAACAGTACCGCGTCGTAAACAATTCGATTGAACTCGTAGACACGCTCCGTGACTACTTCATCACTGATGCTTCGAACAACTCCGGAACAGTTCTTCTCGGAGGCGCAGAATCCGACACCTTCGCGAACGGTCCGATCTTCCCGCTTCAGGCGAAGCTCGCGAAACTCACGAACGGCGGAACTTCGAACAACGGTTCGACCTCCAACGGTACGTTCGGTGGTGGTCAGACGGGAACGTCTTCGTTTGGTCCGACGCTTCGCTCGATGGGTAATCCCTCGAACTTCCGCGTGGGCAACAATGGCACGTTCATCTATCGCCTCACGGCTTCTGACGCGAATGGCGTGGATCGCATCGACCTCTACGCAAACGGCGCTCGTCTCAAGACGTGCTATTCCGACGTGTGTGAATTCGAATCTACGTATTTCACAAATGGTGCTTCGTACCGCACGGTTCCGTTTACGGGCCGCGCGACCGACAAACTCGGGTACTCGACCGATCTTCCGACCAACGACATCCTGACGATCGACCAGTCGACCGCCACAGCCGGAACGAACAACAATAACAACAACTCGAACACGCAGACTTCAAATGGAGTCTCTGCCTGGTCCTGGGTTGAACCGAACCAGTCCTTCCTCCGCCGCGATCAGAACGTGATCTTCGGTGCGGGCTCCTGGTCCGACGCGGGCATCAAGCGTATCGAAATCGTGGTGAACGGTTCAACGCGCAACACGTGCCACTTTGCGAACGCCATGGGCAACCAGCAGTGCACCTACTCCATCTGGGGTGGTGAATTCGCTCTCGGCACGAACGTCGCCGTGAACGCAAAAATCACGAATGGAAACGACCAGACACTCTGGACGGATCTCAAAAACTTGAACGTGACGGATGCGAACGGTTCCTCGAACAACAACAACAACAACAACACGAATTCGAACACGAACGTGTGGACCTGGTCTGAACCGGAAACGTCTCAGATCAAGACCAACGAATCCGCGAAGTTCTTCGTGGGCGCCTCCGATCAGGACGGCATCCAGAAGATCGAGCTCTTCGTGAACGGTTCTAGCTGGAATACCTGCAACCTCGGAAACGCCTACGGCAACCAGTCCTGTTCTGTGACGGTTTCCGGTAGCTCGTTTGCCGCTGGTTCCGATGTCTACGTGAACGCGAAGATTACGGATTCCCAGGGCAACACCGCCTGGTCCGCTTCTCGCACGTATCGCATCGTCGCCTCGAATGGCACGACAACCCCGACGCCGTCTGGCACGAATCCGACCTCCTCGTGGATTTGGTCCGCTCCGGAAAAGACTCAGCTCGCCAAGGATGAAACGGCAACCTGGAACGTCGGCGCGTATGATAACGACGGATTGAACCGCATCGATATCTGGGTGAACGGTGTCGTGAAGCAAACCTGTAATCTCGGCAACGCCGTTGGCAACCGCGAATGCAACTACGCAATCCGCGCGAACGACTATGCCGCTGGAACGAACGTGTTCGTGAATGCCGCGATCATTGATTCGAAGGGTGAAACAACCTGGTCGGATTCTCGCTCATACGCGATCACGACCTCGAACGGCAATGGTTCTTCGAACGAAACACCGAACAACCTTCCGGGTTCCGTTCAGGTGACTTCGAACCGTGACAACGGCTTCTCGAAGAACGACACGATCACCGTGACCGCGAACGCGCAGGATCAGAACGGTCTCAAGCGCATCGACCTTCTCGTGAACGGCACGCTCTACAAGACCTGCACGAACGTCGGTTCCTGCTCCGTCACGGTCGGTCCGTTCCCGCAGAACCAGACCATCTCGTATGGCGCGACCGTCGTCGACAACGCCGGCTTCGCCATCTGGACGGGATACAAGACGATCAACAAAAAATAATACAGACGAAATAAAAAAATCCCCCGAGATGATCGGGGGATTTTTTTATCCGTCGACAGGACTGAGCTCTTTTTGTTCGACGTAGTACTCCAACTCTTTATCTAGAATTTCGAACGGGACGGCTTCGCCCTCGAACCACACACGATCCTCAAATCGTGCGAGCTTGGAGAGAAGCTCTCCTTGCATGGACTCTGAAAAACCCACGGCAAGTTCGCGCATTCGTTCAAGCCGATCGTTGTATCCCGTTCGAAGTGTCTGACCCTCCTTCACAAAAATGGCGAGATTCTTGGCGTGCTCTCGAAAATAATCCTCACGAAGATGACGACGCACGCCCTCAACCTCCATGCGACCTTCATCACCGAGCGCCATATCTGCATCGCTATCTTTTAACGCTTCATCAATAGAGATGTCGCCAAGCGAACTGTGAAGCCGTTTCAAGAGATGCGCGGTGGACGGTCGAAGGGATTCCGTCAGTCGCTTCCACTCCGTCTCTCGACCTTCTTCCGAGAAGAATCGATGGATGGCATAACGCGCTGGCCAGGTCGCTTCGGCGAGCTCTCGGGCAGACTTGGACATGCTCTTCATGGGGATCCCTTTTCCATCTTCATAGGCCGTGATCAGCTTTTCGGCGGCTGCCTGATCCATCTTGGAGGCATACGGGGCGGCGGACACCAAAAAATCAACCACACGTGACGGGCTTTGGAGATCCAGAAAAAGGTCAGACATGGTCCTAGTATACCGCAGAATAAAGCCTCACTGCGGGGCTTGCCAAAATCCCCGCTTTCGTCTATATTTGGCGCACCTTAAATTACTTAGCCTGAAGACGAGATCCTGCCATTTCATCGTCCTCTGGCGCTCCCCGAACCTCGGGGGGATAACCGTTACATCTATGGCAACATCAACTAAAACCCCGGAAGCTCAGACCGAGTTTGAGAAGCTTCTCGTCGATGAAAATTACACCAAGTATCCGCAGATCGGAGAAACGGTGAAAGGCGCCGTCGTGGCCGTTGGTCGAAATGAAGTCCGCATTGATATCGGTGGATACACCATCGGAATCGTCCGCGGTCCGGAACTCGATCCGAGCCTTCACCTCACGCCTGGTGACGAAGTCGAAGCGTCCGTCATCGGATCGGACAACGAATTCGGCGAACTTGAACTCTCATTGAAGGGTGCCGATCGCAAGAAGTCATGGGAGAAGCTTCGTGAAATCTTCACGAGCAATGCCGTCCTCCCGGTCAAGGTTCTCGACGCCAACAAGGGCGGTCTCATTGTCCGCGTGGAAGGTGTCGCCGGATTTCTTCCGGTCTCTCAGCTCTCGCCGGAAAATTACCCGCGCGTGGCTGGTGGAGAAAAGACCCGCATTCTTGAAAAGCTGAAGAGCCTCGTCGGAACCTCGCTCGATGTGAAGATCATCGACGTGAACGAAGAAGGCGACAAGCTCATCGTTTCTGAAAAGGCTGTTTGGGAAACCAAACAGGAAAGTGTGATTGCGAAGTACAAGATCGGTGACCACGTCGAAGGTGACGTGACCGCCGTGACCGACTTCGGAGCATTTGTCCGCTTTGATCAGAACCTCGAAGGTCTCGTCCACATCTCTGAAATCGCTTGGCAGCGCATCGATCACCCACGTGACGTTCTCTCCGTCGGTGACCATGTCCGTGCTGAGATCATCAACCTTGAAGGTTCGAAGATCTTCCTCTCCATGAAGAAGCTTATTGCCGACCCATGGAAGAGCGTCAGCGACCGATTCCAGGTGGGTCAGAACGTGAAGGGTCGCGTGCTCAAGATCAATCCGTTCGGTCTCTTCGTGGAGCTCGACCCAGATATCCACGGTCTCGCGCACATCAGCGAACTCTCTGCGAAGCCAGTGAAGGACGTGAACGAAGTCGCACGCGTCGGTGACGAATTCGACTTCCGCATCGTCTCGATCGATCCGGAAAACCATCGCCTCGGACTCTCGCTCCGCAAGGCAAAGGAAGAAGCCGCGGCATAAACAGCCTCGCAATCGTCAAAACGGCCCCATCGGGGTCGTTTTGCGTTTCACACCCTCGACACCCCTCGCGTTTTCACGTAGGGTTCCGTAGAATTGAACGACTGCATTTCTATGAATCCTACCCTCAAAAACGGCCTCATCTTTCTCCTCGCGCTTGTCGTGGTTGGCACGGCATTTGCGTTTGTGAACGTTGGGGAAGAAAACGAACGAACCGACATCGCAACCATTGCCCGCGAGATCCAGGCCGAGAACGTGGCTTCGATCGTCGTGCGTGGCGCAAAAGTTGAAGTGACGTTAAAAGATGGAAAGAAGATTGAGACGACGAAAGAAGCTGGCGAAGGACTCTCCTCGACGCTGGCGAACTACGGTGTGGATCCGGAAAAAGCTCGAACCGTTCCGACGGATATTCAGGATCCCTCCGGCGCCGCGTATTGGGCGAGCATCATCCTTCCGAACGTCCTCCCCTTCCTCCTCATCTTCGGGTTGATGTGGTTCTTCTTCAAACAGGTTCAGGGACAGAACAATCGCGCCATGACATTTGGCCAGACCAACGCACGTGAGATTCCGAAGGACGCAAAAGATAAGATCACGTTTGAACATGTAGCAGGCGTCAAAGAAGCGAAAGAAGAGCTGACCGAGATCGTCGAGTTCCTGAAGAGTCCGGACAAGTTCATCGCGCTTGGCGCCAAGATCCCGAAAGGCGTTCTTCTCATGGGTTCTCCAGGAACCGGAAAAACGCTTCTCGCCCGCGCCGTGGCCGGTGAAGCGAACGTGCCGTTCTTCCACATGAGCGGTTCCGAGTTTGTGGAAATGTTTGTCGGTGTTGGCGCATCCCGTGTTCGCGATCTCTTTGCGAAAGCACAGAAGAGCGCGCCATCCATCATCTTTATCGATGAAATTGATGCCGTCGGTCGCCAGCGTGGATCTGGTCTTGGTGGATCGCATGACGAACGCGAACAAACACTCAACCAAATTCTGGTGGAGATGGATGGTTTTGAACCGAACTCCGGCGTGATTGTCATGGCCGCAACGAACCGTCCGGATGTCCTCGATCCAGCACTTCTCCGCCCGGGTCGCTTTGACCGCCGTGTCGTGCTTGATCCGCCGGACCTGAAGGATCGCGAAGCGATTTTGAACATCTACACCTCGAAGAAGCCCATGGCAAAAGACGTGAACATTAAACGTCTCGCCGAACGAACGCCGGGCTTTTCCGGAGCAGATCTTCAGAATCTCATGAACGAAGGTGCGATTCTCGCCGCACGTCGCGGACAGACCGAGATCACGATGAATGATCTCATTGAATCCATCGAGAAAGTTCTCCTTGGACCGGAGCGCAAAAGTCACATCATGAACGAAGAGGAGCGAAAGGTGACCGCATTTCATGAAGCCGGTCACGCGCTTGTCGCCCATCTTCTTCCGCATGCAGATCCCGTCCAGAAAGTCTCGATCATCTCTCGAGGCCGTGCCGCCGGATACACACTCAAGATGCCGACTGAGGATCGTACCATGCGCCGACGTGCCGAATACGTGGAAGATATCGCCGTCTCCATGGGCGGATATGCCGCTGAAGAAATCTTCTTTGGAGAAGTCACGACCGGAGCTTCGAACGACATGAAGAATGCGACGCGACTTGCTCGCAACATGGTCACCCAGTGGGGCATGAGCGAAAAACTCGGACCGCGCGTGTACGGCGCACAGGAAGATATGATTTTCTTGGGTCGCGAAATCCACGAAAATCGCGACTACGCAGAAACCAAAGCCGTGACCATCGATGATGAAATTGACGTCCTCATCAAAAACGGATTGGAGACGGCAAAGAAGCTCATCACCTCCAACAAAGACGCCATGGAGCGCATCGCAAATGAACTTCTCGAGAAGGAAACGATCGAACGAGATCGCTTCGCAGAAGTAATTGGGATCACCGCCGCCAATCCAAAAAACATTCCCGCATAAAATCTCACAGAAATCACAAAACCCGTCCGCCTCAGGCGACGGGTTTTGTGGTATCATGGGGCAAATATGCCGCGCGTCTTTCAACGCCGTTCACACGGCCCCGTGTATCGTGAAGTGCTCTCTCAGGCGTTCCGCAATGCGTGGACGCACAAGCAGTATTGGCCGCTCGCCTTCTTTGCATCCCTGCTTCTTTCTGCGGGAGCCTACGACGTCGTGCTCACGGCGGTTCGCTCAATCGGAGATCAAAGTTCAAATCTCATCGAAGGCCCGCGCGTCGCCATGGTTGGTCCGGCCATAGCCGCGGCCTGGAACCAGATCCCACTCATCGATCTTTTGAGCGGGCTCCAAGCCGTCATTGCGGTCGCCCTCTTTTTAATCGCGTTCGCCGCGATGTCCTGCGTCTCTCAAGGTGGACTCGTATTTGCCATTGGCATGGGACATGATGAAAAGCCGACCTGGAAACAGGCTCTGGGCGTTGGAGGACGCGCATTCTGGCCGATCGCCGCATTGAATGCACTCTCGCTGGGGCTTCTCTGGGTTCTTCGCTTTCTCGTGGCGTTCCCTCTCTACCTTGTCCTCTCCGAAGAAACCACGCTCGCTCGCGTTCTCTACATTCTTTCTTTCCTCTTCTTCGTGGCACTGTCGTTCGTCATCACCATAGTGCATATCTTTGCGTTGAACGCGATGGTGCTTCAAGGCGCTCGAATCTCTGATGCCGTCCTTCGTGGATATCAGCTTTTCAAGAAACACTGGCTCGTGACCATCGAAACGGCCGCTCTGCTCTGCGTTCTGGCCCTGGGCATTGGCGCTCTCTGGCTTGGACTCTATCTCATCGCCATGATCCCGTTGTTTGCCGCAGTAGTTTCTGCGGCCGTGGTTCAGTCCATGGGACTACTCTATGGCACGATGGGTGTTGCGCTCGGCCTGTTCGCGGTCGCCATCTTCACGGCGACGTCATTCGTGACTCATGTGCAGTATGCGACGTGGACGCTCCTCTTCCGCCGACTTGGCGAAGGTGGTGTGATTCCAAAAATCCACCGATTGACCCGTGAGATTTTTCATCTGACGGAAGTTCCTCGGTAGTTTTCTATGCCTTCCCAAGCCCAGCCACCAAAGCCTCAATCCATTGAGGACCTCTTTAAGAAATCGACCGCTCCGGCGCCCACCGGGGCTTCTCCGACACCGGTTAAAAAGGTGAAAGCGACTCCGATCAAGCCACGTTCCGAAATGAGCGTGGAGGAGAAGCTTCAGGAGCGCATGTCGTCGATCAAGCTCGGCGAGATCGAAAAAGAAGCACAGGAAGAAGCCGCCAAGCAGAATCTTCCCTACATCAACCTCAAAGGATTTCCGATTGCGGCAGAGGCACTCGCGATGCTCCCCCGAGAAGAAGCGACCGCTTCTTCGAGCGTGGTCTTTTTTTCCAATGGAGAACAGATTCGCCTGGGGACTTCGAAACCCGGCGCCGCAACAGATGCACTCGCGGCCAAAATCAAGAAAGAAGAGAACGCGACCGAAGTTCTCATCTACTACATTTCTGAAGAGAGCCTCCGTTCCGCCATCAAGCTCTACGATGCTCTTCCGGAGGTAAAGGAGATTATTTACGGCGTTCGAATCGACGAAGCTTCTTTGCAGAAGTACGCCAGCGAAATCACAGATCTCAAGAAGCTTCGTGAAACCATCACGAAAGTTTCAACGACAGATATCGTCACGCTGTTCATTGGAGGTGCGCTCAACACAGACGCCTCAGATATTCACGTGGAAGCAGAGGAGGCAGACGTGAAGATTCGCTATCGCATTGATGGAGATTTGCATGATGCGGCGACACTCCCGAAAGATGCGTGGAAGCAGATCATCTCACGTCTCAAACTTTACGCCGGTGTCAAAATCAACATTGAGGATACGCCACAGGACGGACGTATCACCATCTATCTTTCAAACGAAAAGATCGACATTCGTGTTTCGTTTCTGCCAACCGCGTTTGGTGAATCTGTCGTCATGCGTCTGTTGAGACCGAAATCAATTGCGCTGGAATTCGAACAGTTGGGTATCCGCGGCAAAGCCTGGGAAGCACTGAAGCGTGAAATTGAGCGACCAAACGGCATGATCGTCACGACCGGTCCGACGGGTTCCGGTAAAACGACGACGCTGTACGCCATGTTGAAGCGTTTGAATACCGAGGACGTGAAGATCATCACGCTCGAAGATCCGATCGAATATAAGCTTCAGGGAATCAACCAAAGCCAGATCGACTATTCAAAAGATTATACGTTCGCGAAAGGCCTCCGCTCGATCCTCCGTCAGGATCCGGACGTGGTCATGGTCGGTGAAATCCGTGACTTGGATACGGCGGAAATCGCGATTCAAGCCGCTCTCACGGGTCACTTGGTGGTTTCAACCATTCATACCAACAGTGCCGCGGGTGCCATCCCCCGCTTTCTTTCCATGGGTGTGAAGCCATTTCTTCTCGCGCCAGCCATCAACTGTATTATCGGTCAGCGCCTCGTGAAGCGCATCAACCCAGATGCAAAAGTTCCCGTTGAATTGGAGCCAAGCGTTCTGGCACAGGTGAGAGCCGAGCTCGAAAAGATTCCGGCGGAAACGCTCAAAGAGCTGAAGATTGATACCTCCAAACTTCAATTCTACGGACCAAAAGAAGGCGCAGAACTCCCCTACAAAGGCCGCGTCGGGATCTACGAAATCTTCTCGATGACGAAGGAGATCGAAAAGCTCATCCTAAGTGGTCATGTCTCAGAATACGACATGCTTGAAATCGCGCAGAAGTCCGGGATGCTCACAATGGCACAAGATGGGATTCTCAAAGCTCTTGATGGTCTTACCTCCATCGATGAAGTTCTCCGAGCCGCGGAACTTCAAGCGCTCTCGGATGAACCCGAAGACGTTCCGCCGCCACCAACGCCTCCCGCAAAAACCGAAACATCCGCCTAATGGCGGATGTTTGATATTGAAGCGACTCGTTTTTCTTTTGCGTCTGTCCGTAACGGAGGACGTTCCTGGATTGCTTCAGGCAAGAGCTGTTCACGCTGGCTCACCAGCCCGCCCAACTCATCAACGGCATTCCACACGATCGGAAGAACTCCCACTAATAATCGTTTGGCAGATTCAAATCCCGCAGGATGCTCACCGCTCATGGGCGCTTCCAACATGGTAAGCAGTCCTTTTTGAGACAATCGACGCGCTTCCCGCGGGTTCAGGCCCAACAATCGCATGGCCTGCGCTTCGAGTTCTGCTTGCATCTGACGTCGAACGAACGGACCCAACTTCGCCATCAACTGATCCGCTTCTTCATTCGAAACGTTTGGATTCATGAACTTGTTCACGGCTTCTTTCGGGATGTACACGGAAAGATTTAGCGCCTCCATCTTTCCTTCCGGGTTATCAAAATATTCTCCTTTTCCAGCAGCCGTCTCGGCCCAGTAGATTTTAGAAAGTCCGCGACCACGGATGCGATTCAGATCCATGCTGAACTTCTTGTCATACCCCATACGATTTGTCGTGATATCCACGGCAACCGGATGCGCGAGGCGTTCGTTCTCTTCATCGATAAACATGAGCACCGCATCCGTCCCCCGCAACACGTCATCATGCGGATGTGACGGATAGGCCACGACCGTATGAGACAACCAGGAATAGGGCTGGTTTCGTCCCTCTTTGGTCATCCCGCCCGTGTCGATCCCTTCTAAAAACACTTCTTCAGCTAACCCCGGCGCTTCACTAGACTTCATCATCTGATGACGTTCGCGCTGCTTGGAATATTCTTCGATGTCACCCAGATCCAATTTTATTCCTCGTTCTTGAAGCACCTCCGTCGTGATCTTTCGTTTATTCCAACGCGGACCGAGATTCATCCGGTTCTGATATTCTTTCTCTTCGATTTTCGATCGTTCCGGTTTCCGCGCCTCTGGAACCCGAAACGGATTCTCCAAGTTCATTGATTAAGAAATAGTAAGCGTCATTCGATCCGTGAATGCACGAATGAATGACGGCACCTTCTCTGGCCATTCTAGCACGAGAAGCGTCGATCCATCGGAGAGCTCTTCGGGAAGATCCATCGGGAGAATCTCGTTCTCGTTTTCGATCCGATACGCGTCGACATGAACGACGCGTTTGATCTTCTGAACGGCTTTTGGAAGCGCGTACGATCGCATCAATGCGAATGTCGGCGAAGGCGGTGTTTTCTTAATCCCAAAACCTTTGGCGAGCGCCTGCGTAAACGTCGTTTTCCCCGCACCCAACGGACCAGAAAGCGCGATCAACATTCTGGGATGCAGATTGGGCAGGATTTTTTCAACGACAAGATTCCAAGATTCCGCCGAAGGCACATCTATCTTCTCTTTTTTCTTTCCGACTTCGATCGTGACGTGGCGCATATTAAAAATCCAATTCTGGATCCGCTGAAAGCGTCTTCCAGTTGTCACCTTTTGGCTTTGCAGTGAGTCGCCAGGCACCCGCGGCCGCGATCATCGCCGCGTTGTCCGTATGAAATCCGTGAGACGGAGCGAGCATTCGCACGTTCGGCAGTTCTCGCGCAACCGCCTTCGACATCTCTTGTTGCAAATGCTGATTTGCCGAAACGCCGCCCACAATCGCGAGCGCAACCGGCTTGGACTTCTTGGCCGCTGTCAGTGCTTTCTTCACAAGAACGTCCACGATCGCCGTTTGAATCGATGCGGAAAGATCGGCGACTTTTTCTTTGCGTTTGGACTTTGGAAGATTCTGCCACTCACGAAGAACAGCGGTTTTAAGACCGGAAAAACTCATGTCGAGCGAAGGGTCATTCAACATGGGACGTGGCAAATCAAACGAGGTGGGATCACCTTTCAGCGCAAGTTTCGCCAGTGCTGGACCGCCTGGATATCCGAGCCCCATCAACTTTCCCATCTTATCAAATGCCTCCCCCGCCGCGTCATCTCGTGTACGGCCGAGAACTTTGTACCTGTTGAAATCACGCATCAGAATCAATTCTGAGTGACCACCGGAAACCAGGAGAAAGAGAATCGGAAATTTCCATCCTTTTCGATTTTCGGGAACAAGCCACGTTGATGCGAGATGACCTTCCAGATGGTTCACACCAACGATCGGGACGTTCCGAACCGCCGCGATTGTTCGCCCGGCTTCAAGACCGACACGAAGAGCCGTTGCGAGTCCCGGACCGCGCGTGACCGCGACCGCATCGAACCGCGGCTTTGGTCCGAAGGCTTTTGCGCGTTCTAGAAGAGAAACAAGTTCCGCAACATGCGTACGCGCCGCGACTTCGGGAACAACCCCGCCGTATCGTGCGTGAATCGGAATCTGTGTTGCGGTCTCATGATGGACTAGCCGGACACTCTTTCCGACCTCAAGAATCGCGACGGATGTCTCGTCACAGCTGGTTTCGATTCCCAAGACGCGCAAACGTTTCATGCAAGGAAATTAGCGGAAAATAGCGAGATTGTCTACGGATCAGGATAAAAAGAAAGGCCCGGCACCAGTCGAAATGAATCGACCGATACCGGACCAGAGACTACAGAACTGCCAGGACGCGGAAACCGACGCCATCACCGGAACCGCCATGCCAGCTGTCGTACACACCCGCGAGACCGCCGTAAGAAGAGCAACCAACGACGAGAAGGTACCCGGACTCGCAGGCGTTTTCACACCATTCAAACGCATTCGTGTAGCCGAGATCGGGGAGGGGCATGTCACGGTGCTCACTGAGCCAGTTAAAAAGATTGCCGACGAAGTTCCACTCCTCTGCCGTCGGGAGACGGGTACCCTTCTTGGGGAATCCCGTCACCTTGGCGATGTCGGAGAGAATCCCTCCCGCGAGATCCTCGTAGCTCGTATTGAAGCGCAGGGAGGGATATTTCACCATCGCCACGAGCCGATCGTCCGGATAGCCGTCTTTGTCGTCCCAGTTGGGCTTTGCAATCGTCTCGATCGCGATCCACTGACCTTCGAGAGACTTCCGTTCGATCTTCGAGAAGAGGCGTGAGAGATGCTCGTTCCACGCGAGCTTCACGAAGTGTTCGGGATACTGCTTCTCCGTGATGGCAGGGATATAGATGAGCAGGAAGTTGAACTTTGCGATCGACTTCACCTGCTTCTCCGTGAGCTTGGGCACGACCGGAACCCTGGCTTCGATCCCAAGCTCGTCATACACCCCCTGCCAGAAAGCCTGAGCGTTCTCTGGCAAAAGCAATGCTTCCGCGTCACGCCAGAGCGTCGGATTTTTCAGGAAGGCATCGAGATCGCTCTCGAGGATCCGTCCAGCTTCGTGTCGCTCGATGAGTTGCTTAATCATTCCGCTGATCGCCATGATCGACTCTCCTCGCGCCACCACCTTCGGCATTGCAATCGTCAAAACGATCGCGTTGCGTCCTCTATGGTTTTGCAATGAGCTTTTCCGTAGTCCGTACGGAGCGGTTCGTCTCTTTCAGACAAACGAAAAATCGCATAAAAATGCGATTTTGTCAAGTGTTCTAGGTTGTTTTTACGCGTGTTCTGACAAGAATCTCTCCGCATCCAACGCCGCCATACATCCACTTCCAGCGGCTGTGACCGCCTGACGATAGTGCGGATCCTGAACATCTCCAGAAGCGAAGACTCCGGCGACGTTCGTCTTGGCAGTTCCTGGAACTGTTTTGATATATCCCTTTTCGTCGAGGTCGAGAACGCCTTTGAAGAGCTGGGTGTTCGGTTCATGACCAATCGCGGCAAACACGCCGTCGATTGGCATCTCGCGAAGTTCACCCGTCACTGTGTCTTTGAGTTTCACGCCTTGAACCTGTCCGGCTTCGACACCCAGGATCTCTGCGACCTCTGCGTTCCAGATCACTTCGATTTTCGGATTCGCGAGAGCGCGTTCCTGCATGATCTTTGACGCCTTGAATGCGTCGCGGCGATGAACGATCGTGACTTTCTCGGCGAAGCGCGTGAGAAAGTTTGCTTCTTCCATGGCGCTATCTCCTCCACCGACGACGATCACCTTTTTTCCTTTAAAGAAAAATCCATCACAGGTCGCACACGCGGAAACACCTTTTCCGTAGAGCGCTTTTTCAGATTCCAATCCGATACGGCGAGCGGTTGCGCCCGTTGAAATGATGATGGAATTGGCTTCGTAGATCTTTTCACCGACCGTGACCTTGAACGGACGAGCTGAGAAATCGACGGCAGAGACACGTTCCTGAATCACTTCGGTTCCGAAGCGGACGGCCTGCTTCTTGAAATGATCCATGAGATCTGGACCCAAAATCCCCTCGGGAAATCCCGGGAAGTTTTCGACATCCGTCGTGGTCATGAGCTGTCCGCCGGGTTCAGGACCTTCAAACAGGAGCGGCGACAAATTCGCACGCGCGGCATATACCGCCGCCGTCCAACCGGCCGGACCTGAGCCAATGATAATGACGTTTCGAACATCCATATCAGGCGAAATACTTTGCGAGCTTGGACTTGAATTCTTCCTTGGACATCGCGCCCGAGAATTGATCCACCACTTTTCCACCTTCAAAGACGATAAATGTCGGGATGGACATGACGCGATAGGTCATCGCGGTCTGGCCGCTGTCATCGACGTTGAGTTTGCCGATTTTGAGCTTGGCCGGATCTACCTCGTTCGCCAACTCTTCGATAATCGGAGAGGTCAGGCGGCACGGTGGGCACCAAGTCGCCCAAAAATCCACGAGAACCGGAGTGGTGGCTTCGAGGACGTCAGATTGAAAATTTTGGTCGGTAAAGGTGTGTTCCATATCGTTGATTTTACGATCCCACACTACGCCAGCGTGTACGCTGAGGCAAGCGTTTGACGGGTTTCCGCCGAGACTCCATGCTGGAAATAGAACCTTTCACTGAAGGAGACACCCATGGCTGCCACCAGTCCGTTTGATGGTCGGCCGTCCGACCCGCCTGAAGTTGACGGCGCGAGACTCAGCTTCGTCCGCTCTGTTCCGCCTTCCGTTCCGCCGGCTCCCATCTGGATCCTACGGATTATCGCCAGATGCTGGCGCTTCATGAAGCGCCTCGCAGTCGCCATGATCAGCGGTGGATTTGGGATCTTGTTCTACATGTTCCTCATCCCCAACGAGAGTCGTCACTTTCAGCCAGATCCCACCCTGTGGGGCTCTGAGGCCCCCTTCATCATCGGGATGTTCTTCCTCTTCGCGATCGGCGCGCTCGTCCTCTCGCGGAGCTGGAAACGCTCCTGACAAAAACCCCGCCCAAATACTTGGACGGGGCTTTTTCTTTTTCTGCGATTATCGACCGATGGCGATCTTTCGTTCCTTCACTTCTTCGCTGAAGACCTCGAGACGATCGAGCGCCTGAAGTTTCGTCTTTCCTTTGAACGAGATTCCGCATTCCTGACCGGCGTGTGTTTCTTTGACGGTCTGTTTGCCACTTTGGAGCGATTCGATCTGGCCCATGCCGATCGGCTCTTCGATTCCTTCTTCGTTTTTGCGCCAGACACGAATTTTTGCACCAGAAAGAAGCTTTCCTTCTGTCACCTTTCCACCCACGACCATGCGACCAGCTTCCGTGCGGAAGATTGCCACCGTTTCGAAGCTTCCGAGTGGAGTGATGATGACTTCCGGCGGAACGAGTTCGTTTAATCGGCGAATCACGTCATCGAAGAGTTCGTAAATAATCTTGTATTCCTTAATCTCAACGTTTTTGTCACGCGCGCGGGAAGACGCCTGTGCCATCGGAACCACGCTAAAGGCGTACACAACGGACGGCTGAGCATTCTCGGCACGGATCACGTCGGCTTCGGTCACGTTTCCAAGACCCTTTTGAATGACTTCGACAGACACGTCATCCTTCGGAATCTTTTCGAACATGCCGAGAAGCGCTTCAAGCGAACCGAGTGCGTCACACTTCAAAATAACGTTCAACACTTTGCGGGTCGATTCCTCCCCCTCTTCGGACGTCTTCACCGGCATGGTCTTGGTGGCCGAAAGCTGGGTCGCGACCTGATGCGCGGTCTTCATCTTCTTCACTTCGAGCGTCTTTGGATCCTTTGGAATTTCGAGAATATCTCCGATCGCCGGAGCGACTTTAAATCCAAGAACCTTCACCGGCGTTCCTGGCGGAGCCTCATCCAACATTTTTCCCGTCCAATCGCGCATCGCACGAACGCGGCCATAGGCGGCGCCGGCGATCCCGAGTGCGTCGTTCTTTTTGAGCGTTCCCGTCTGCACGAGCACGGTCGCAACCGGCCCTTCGTTCTTGTCGACGTGGGATTCGATAATCGTTCCCACAGCGAGACGATCTGGATTCGCGCGAACGCGATCCGCGTTCAAATCTGCGACGAGGAGGACGATATCGAGAAGCTCATCGATCCCCTGACCGGTCTTGGCAGAGATTTTCGCAAGCGGAATCGTTCCACCCCAAGCTTCGGTCGTGACACCGGCTTCACCGAGTTCGGCGAGAACGCGATCCACGTCTGCGTCTGGTTTATCAATCTTGTTGAGCGCAACGATAAACGGAAGTTTCGCGGCCTGGATGATGTTGATCGCTTCCTTGGTCTGCGGTTTCACACCGTCGTCGGCAGCCACAACGAGAATCGCAACGTCAGCGACCTTCGCACCGCGCGAACGCATGACCGTAAACGCTTCGTGACCTGGCGTGTCGATAAACGTGACTTTGCGATCTTTCTTTTCAACCTGATACGCACCGATGTGCTGAGTAATTCCTCCGGCTTCCTTCTCCATCACGTTCGTCGAACGAATCGCGTCGAGTGTCTTGGTTTTTCCGTGGTCAACGTGACCCATGACCACAACAATCGGCGGACGGGCCACGAGATTTTCTTCCGCCTCGCTTTCAAGGACTTCCTTCATGCGATCAACGGCGTTCAAGGTCTCCATTCCGTCTTCCTTTTTCTCGGCTTCTGGGCGAGCGGCAAATCCCAGCTCTTCCGCGATGATGGCGGCCGTCTCAAAATCGAGACGTTCGTTCTGCGACGCCAAAATGCCGGCGCGCATCAATTCCTGAATCACTTTGACGACCGGAAGATTCAAGCGACCCGCCAAATCGCGAACCACGATCTGGGTCGGGAGTTCGACGTCCTTCTTCGCAACGGGCGCTCCGTTCGCGTCCGTGGCTTTTGGCGCAGAGAGCAAGGAGTCACGCAGACGTTCGCGGCGTTCGTTCTCCGTCCACTTGCGGAAGATCTTTTCGGCCATCACATCGTCGAGCTTGATGGCTTTGCGACCCACGTCGAATCCGAGCTTCGGAAGTTTGTCCAAAAGCTCATTCGGTGTGATGCGCAAACGGCGTGCGAGGTCTGAGACGTTCATGGCCCGAACGGTACGGGATTTCGGCCTTTTCGTCAATTCTGACAGGGTGGTCCCGGGACCCCCTCGGAGGGCTTGCAAAGCTGGAAAAAGAGCGTAGTATCGTCGCCGGAGGAAAACATGTTCTTTCCCGCGGAAAAAGTCCTCGAAGCGGTCCGCCAGCGAATCGGCGTCACCGAAGCCGGGCGAGACCTCTTTCGAGAGCTCTTCCCTCCCGGAAGCTGTGTGTACGTAGCACAGCGGCGAGACGACATCGATCACGCGATCAAGTTCATCCTGTCACTCCCCTCTGCCATCGAGCAGGAGAAGATCTTCGCGAAGCTCCGTGAGGTTTCCACGAAGAAGAACGCCGCAATCAGCGACTTTCGATGGTGGAACATCGACCATCGCGAACGCCGCATCTTCGCCACCCTCGAACGCGACGGTCAGACGATCTCGATCTCGTTTCTCTGGAACAACGTCCAGAAGAACCGACTCAGCGCCATCGCCCCCAGCTGGGCCGGCGGAAGATGGATCACGGACAAGGAAGCGCCCAAAGGCTACCGATTCGAGTTCCAGCACGAGGAGTATCACCACACGGTGGCCATGTACGAAAAATGGCTCGCCGAACCCATCCCGCTGACTCCGACGGAAGTCGCCGAGCCGAAGGCCTCCACCGGCTGACACCTCCCCTCTCCACACCCGATCTCCTCAAGATCGGGTGTTTTCTTTTTTTCTGCTAGGATTCCCCCATGACCGACCGACTTCTCCTGATCGACAAACCCGTAGGCTGGACCTCGCATGACGTGGTCGCGAAGCTTCGCGGGATTTTGAAGATGAAACGCATTGGACACGCGGGAACGCTCGACCCGTTTGCGACCGGCCTTCTCGTCATCGGCGTTGGACCCGGGACAAAAGATCTCACCGCGCTCGTGGGCGTTGATAAGACGTACATCGCCACCGCCAGACTTGGCGCAACGAGTACGACCGAAGATCCGGAAGGCGAAATCACCGAAACCGGAGCCGCGGAAGTTTCTCGGACAGATCTCGAATCCGTTCTCAACACGTTTGTTGGAACCTATGAGCAGACTGCTTCCCTCTACAGCGCCAAAAAAGTCGGCGGAAAAAAGCTCTACGATCTGGCGAGGCAGGGACTCGGCGATACGGTGGAACGACCCAAAAAGATGGTCACCATTTCGGAGCTGAAGCTCCTCGAATACGCCTGGCCGAATCTGACATTTGAGGTCTCATGTTCTTCAGGAACCTATGTTCGAGCGCTTGCTCGCGACATCGGAGAAAAGCTGGGAGTCGGCGCGTATCTGACCGCGCTTCGCCGAACACGAATCGGCGATTTTCGAATTGAGGATGCGAAGAAGCTGGAAGACGTCCGACCTCTAGACTGAGGCCCCAAGCCCTGATACCCTCGAAGTACCGACCTCTTATTCCGTTCCGGACCGCGACAGGTGCTCATACAGGTCGGATCTCTCTCGTTTTTTATCTGGTTTTTGGCCGATTCGACACTCAAAAGAACAGAAGGAGATCCTCCCGACACACGTCGGGAACACCGTCGTAGGTATTCCGGGCGAACACTCAAATATGTTGTACGCCGTCATCGGCATTTTAGCAGGAGGATTTGGAGGATTTTTTGCCGCCCGTTTCATCGCTTCGCAGAAAGCACAGAAGATTCAGCAGATCGTGGCCGACGCCGAAGAAAAGGCGAAGCGGCTGGTTTTGGATGCGCAGTCCAAAGAGCAGGACGTTCTTCTGAAGGCCAAGGATAAAGCCATCAAGATCATCGAAGAAGCTCGCGTCGAAGAGAAGCGCACGAACGAAGAATTGAAGACTCAGCGCGCAGAGCTCAACGCTCGCGAAAACGAATTCGGGAAGAAGTTGCTTGAGGTGGATGATTCCAAAAAACGCGCCGACGAACTCGTCGTGAAGCTGGAGGAAGACCGAAAGTCGGTTGAAGTTTTGAAGATGGAGGAATCGAAGAAGCTCGAAGAAGTCGCCAAGCTCACCACCGAACAGGCACTTGGCCGCATGATGAATCTCATCGAGGAACAGCATCAGGAAGTTCTCATGTCTCGCGTCCGCAAGCTTGAACAGATGGAATCCGAAGAGATCGAACGCAAGGCAAAAAACATCATTGCCGTCGCTATCCAGCGACTTGCCTCGTCGACGGTTGCGGAGACCACCACAACGCACGTGGAACTTCCGAATGATGAGATGAAGGGACGCATCATCGGTCGTGAGGGACGCAACATCAAAGCCATCGAGTGGCTCACGGGCTGTGAACTGGTCGTGGATGACACGCCGGGCATGATTACGATTTCGGGGTTCTCCCCCATCCGTCGTCAGGTCACGCGCCGTGCGCTGGAGAAGTTGATTTCTGATGGTCGTATCCACCCGGGACGCATCGAAGAAACGATTGAAGAAGCCAAACGCGATCTCGCCATTGATATTAAGAAAGCCGGTGAAGATGCGCTCTATCAGCTCGGGATTTCCATGGCCGGGATTGATCCGAAGCTGATTCAGATCTTGGGCCGCCTCAAGTTCCGCACGTCATACGGACAGAACGCACTCATGCACTCCATGGAAGTCGCGAATCTTTCGGCGCTCATGGCCGAAGAACTCAAAGCCGACGTCACGGTCTGCAAAAAGGGCGGATTGTTTCACGATGTGGGCAAGGCGGTGGACCACGATATGCAGGGCGGACATCCAGAACTTGGCTATCAGATCATGAAGAAGTTCGGATTCCCAGAAGAGATTTGCTACCAGTCCATCGGACACCACGAAGACAAACCGAAGACGCTCGAAGCCGTGATCGTGAAGGCGGCAGACGCGATTTCTGGCGCACGTCCGGGAGCACGCAAGGACTCGCTGGAGTTCTATGTGAAGCGTTTGGAAGAACTCGAAAAAACAGCGTCCTCATTTGAAGGCGTGGAGAAAGTCTATGCCATTCAGGCTGGTCGTGAAATCCGCGTGTTCGTGAATCCGAAAGTCATGGACGACTTTGGCGCGACGAAACTTGCTCGCGACATCGCCAACAAGATTGAAGCGGATCTGAAGTATCCGGGAGAAGTCCGCGTGACCCTCGTTCGAGAGACGCGCGTTGTGGAATACGCTCGCTAATGTTTACGGTTCTCTTTTTTGGAGATGTCATCGGAGGGTTAGGTCGCAACGCTCTTGCGATCGCTCTTCCTGATCTCAAAAAAGAACTCTCCCCGGATTTCATCCTCGCCAACGTCGAAAATCTTTCGCATGGTCGTGGGATCTCCGCAAAAAGCTTGGGAGAGATGGATGCGCTGGGGATCGATGGATACACTTCGGGAAACCACGTCTGGAACAACATCCAAGGACTCACCTGTTTTGAAGATCCTCGCTGGAAAGATCGCATTGTTCGCCCCGCAAACGTTCCGCCGACACGTGCTGGCCGTGGAGTCATGACGCTTGAAAAGAACGGGAAGAAACTTGTCGTCACTAATTTTCTCGGGCGACTGTTCATGCATGAATCGGATGAAGCTTCGAGTCCGTTCCTCGCGTTTGATCGCATCGCCGCAGAATATGCAGACCTCCCGATCCTTGTAGACCTGCACACGGAGACGACTTCGGAGAAAGAAGCTTTTGGCCATCATGCAGACGGACGAGCGGCCGCGGTTTTTGGCACACATACCCACGTTCCAACCGCAGATGAAAAAATTCTCCCCGGCGGAACGGCGTATATCACCGACGTCGGTCGAAATGGGGCCTTGGATTCTGTGGTGGGATTTGAAAAAATCTCTGCCCTGGGTCGATTCTTGGATCCAAATACCAAGACCTACGAAATCCCGAAATCGGGAACCGCAGAGATCAATGCCGTCCTCGTGACGATCGACGAAACGACCCGCCGCGCAACGGCCCTTGACCGAATCCGGAGGTTTGTTGCGGTTTCCTAGGGGTCCGGAGTATCCTAGAGGCAGACTTAACCCCTATTTTCCGGCATATGAATAAAGCCGAATTGATTTCGCACCTTGCCGACACCGTGGGAATTACGAAAAAGCAGGCCGAAGACTCGGTCGAAGCGTTCGTCAACGCGGTTGTCGATACATTGAAGCGCGGAGGCGAGGTGAATATCGCCGGATTCGGCGCGTTCTCCGCCAAGACCCGCAAAGGTCGCACCGGCGTGAACCCACGCAACCCCTCTGAAGCCATTGAGATCCCCTCCATGGTCGTTCCGAAGTTCAAGGCTGGCCGTGGGCTCAAAGAAGCGCTCAAGGTTCTTCCACCGTCCACAAATGGCGCAACGCCTGCTCCAACACCGGTGCCCTCGGCTCCGACGGCTCCAGATTCGACGCCAGTCGCATAACCTCACAATTTTCTGCACACAAAAAACCCTCCGATTCCCTCGGAGGGTTTGTTCTTGACGCCGCACGCCCAATCCTGTTCGCTATAGCCTTCCCTGTTCGTAGGAGGTCCGATGCTGGGAATAAATGACCGCTTTGTCTTTGCGAACGGGTCCTGCTCTTTTCAAGGCCCCCGTGGCCAAAGGATCACCATCAACGAACGCGTTTCATGGTCGAGGCCGGCGGCGATCGTCAGCCTCATGATCTGCGACTTGCTCGCGGAATACCTTCAGGCACAGCTTGCCTGCCGCATCGAAGTCCAACACGATCAACGAGGTTTTACGTTCATTTTTCGAGAGCCACCGAACCTCTCGATCAAACGAGAACCTTCGCGATTCGTCATCACGCAGGCGCAGATCGACATGATCTCGATGCGGGCGGACATCGCGATCTCGCCCATCAGCACGCTCCTCAATCGAGATGGATCCGAGGCGATCATCTGGTGCCTCGAGACGCTCTTCGCAACGAAGTTCGCCTATCGGGCAGACGAGACCGAGCTCTCCTGGAATCCGCCGATCCCAAAAGCTCGGGAAAGCGCGGGCGAGCAACCACCGGTCAATCCGCAAGACCTCGCGCTCGCGAAACTCGTGAGCGGATTCGGTCGCAAGAAGTAACCCCTCCAAGTCCCCGCCATCTCTTCAACGGCGGGGACATTTTTTATTCTAGAAAACCTTTCACTTCGTCAACGACGTTCTCGACCGCCACGAGCTTCGCCTCTGCGGCGGCTCGGATTTTCCATTCGATACTTTCGTCCTTGAGCGTTTTTTCTGAGACGAGGAGGCGAAGCGGCATCCCAAGAAGATCCGCATCCGCGAGCTTGGCGCCCGGAGAAGCTTCACGATCATCCCAAAGCACGTCGATTCCGGCGGCCGTCAGTGCATCGTAGAGATCCGCGGATTCTTCCTGAATCCGATCCTGCATTTCTGAATCTTTGGAGGACAGCGAGACGAGATGAACCTGAAACGGCGCCACGGACTTTGGCCAGATGATTCCACGATCATCGTGCGAGGCTTCGACGATCGTTCCAACGAGACGCGTGACGCCGATCCCGTAGCATCCCATGAGAACTGTCTGACGATTTCCATCTTCATCGGTAAATCCAACCTTAAACGCGTCTGAAAACTTGGATCCAAGATCAAAGATGTTCCCGGCTTCGACGCCTTTCACAGTTCCGAGCAATGCTCCGCACTGCGGACATGCGTCTCCATCTTTCAATGTTGCGATTTCGCTGTTCTGCGCAAATGAACATGCCGGACACGCGAGGATCACATCCTCACCGGCATCCGTCACGATCTGAAACTCGTGCGAGAACTTCTTCGTAAATGCCCCGCCAGATGCTTCGACGACTTTTGCGTTCATCCCACAGCGAGTGAACACCCGGAGGTACGCATCGAGAGCTGTTTGATAGAACTTTTCCAAATCCTCCTGCGTCGCGTGGAAGGAATACAAATCTTTCATCCCAAACTCTCGACCACGAAGCACACCGGACTTCGCGCGAAGCTCGTCACGAAACTTTGTCTGAATCTGATAGACGGCGAGTGGGAGATCTTTGTACGACTGGATGAACGACCCCACGAGCGGCGTCACGATCTCTTCGTGCGTCGGCCCAAGTGCGTATTCTTTCTTCGTCTGGCTCGGCACTTTGAACAGCACATCGACCGCGTTCCAACGTCCGGTTGTTTCCCAGTTCTCTTTTGGCTGAAGGCCAGACATCAGAACCTCTTGCGCACCGAGCCCATTCATTTCCTCACGAATAATCGCTTCCACCTTTCGCATGACACGAAGGCCAAGTGGGAGCCAGGAGTACACGCCCGCCATCTCCTGATGCACAAACCCACCCTGTAGGAGGAATTTCGCATTCGCGGTCTCTGCATCTGCTGGAGCTGACTTCGAGGTCTTCGTGAAAAGTTGGGACATCCGCATATGCCGGAAAGCGTAGCCTCTGGCCAGAAATGAAACAACCCCGCCGAGAATGGCAGGGTTGAGGATGGAGGCGGATCACTTGGGATCGATCTTGCGTCGGGAACGGACGCGCTTGGGCGTCTCGACGGGCGGCGGAGGCGGGGCGGCTTCAGGCTCCTTCGGCGGTGTTGAGGCCGGAGGCGGCATCTCGGACTCGAGAAACTTGCCCGATCGGACAAACGGGCCCAGATCGGTTTTCTGCGTGGCCGACTTCTTGCGGTCAGCTCGCTTTGACGGAGGATCTTTCGAATCAGGCATGAACCACCTCGGGGAAAAGGACGATGATTTCGTTACCTTGCCGCATGAATCCTGAACCGTCCATAGAAACAAAGACTCCCTATTATAAAATCAACAGAAGGGAGAACGGAAAAATAACGGCGACAACATCCGTCCCGACATACATCACTTGAGCCGTTGTGCCTCCGATGTCCTTCACGGGGATTGTCCGCTGAACCATCACGCAGGAAGGCGGCGACGATCTTCCTCCGCGGGCATAGGTTCGAAACGTCAGTTCGTGCATCTTGGCATACGACTCGCACATGGGCGTGAAGTACCATTTTTGAACTCCAAGCTCGATTCCGATCACCCAGAGTGGGTACACCACGCAAACGATGACCAGTGCCCGTATCACCTTTCGATTTCGTAAACGGATATCCATATCACGGACATCATACCCCTTGGTGGAGAAAGGCAAACAAAAAACTCCCGTTAGGGAGTTTTTCATTTGGTGCGACGGCTGGGGATCGAACCCAGGACCTTGGGCTTAAGAGGCCCCTGCTCTACCAGCTGAGCTACCGTCGCAAAAGTTCAACAGAATGACGGGATCATACGGAAATACATCGCCTCCGTCAAGATAACCCGCCAGCTTGTCAGTGGGGTCGTTTCCCGTTACGATCGCCACGCTCTGCGCCCCTAGCTCAGCTGGATAGAGTGCTTCCCTCCGAAGGAAGAGGTCAGTCGTTCGAATCGACTGGGGCGCACCATCGAAGACGTCTCTGAAAAGAGACGTCTTTTTATTTTTAGCAAAAAAATGGCCCCGACGAGAATCGTCAGGGCCCGTGATGGGTCTCTCAGCCCAAGGTCAGGGCTGGAGGTCGAATTGAAGGTCGAACGGACCCTTCGCATAGTGACCGGCGTTGATGCCGTCCACGATGAGGAAGACGGGGGTCGAAGCAGTCACGGAGATGACCAGCTCCTCGCCGCCGTACGTGTCGTTCTCGCACGCGATCTCGGATCCGGCGCTGTCGCAGTCGGTACGAGCCGAGAGGACCGCGTCCCAGCAGAGATCCGTACAGGTGTCGGAGTCGCAGATGAGCGCATCGTTCGCGTCGTAGCCGATGCGGACGGTCAAGGTGCCCGTGATGGCCGGAGTGATCGCGAGGACGTAGTCCTGGCCACCGTTTCCGCCGCCACACGACGCCGTGAGGTTGTCCGCGTAGTTGACCGTCGTCAGGTCGTCCGCCGAAGCGGTGAGCGCGCTCTCGCCCGACGGGATGTTGTAGCCCTTTCCGGGGCAGTCCTCCGCGTCCGGATCGGGCGCTTCGGATTCGCACGAGCTGTTGCAGAACGGCGTCGGCGGTTCGCACTCCTCGTTCGAGGCGACGAAGCCGTCTCCGCACACCGAGGTGTCGTAGTCGACCGTCAGATTGAAGCTTCCGCTTCCCTCGACGATGACGTAGTAGGTGGACTCCGAAGCCTGGAAGGTCAGATCGGTGTCGCACTGTTCACCGACCGCACTCCCGCAGGTCGTGCGGACGCCGAGAGTGCCGTTGTCGGTCGAGAGGTGGAGGATGCCACCCGTCGCCGAGAGATTGAGGCGGTAGATACGATCGCCGGTCCCGGTGGTCCCGCACGCCGATTCGTCGTCCGCGCTCGTCGTGAGGTTCCCGGACAGAACGGTCGGGCTCGCGCCCATGGTGATCGTGTGCGGTTGACCCGGACAGGCCTCGTAGTCGAGCGTCGCAGACTTGGAAGCCTCCGCCGTGTTGCCTTCGAAGCCCATGTTGATGCGGCTTCCGTTCGGAGCGGGTTCGTTCGTGAACGCGCTCGCGGGGTCGCCCGCATCGATCGCCGGACTCGTCGTCGCGTCGGTCACCCAGCCGCCGGAGGTCCAGTGACCCGCCGTCGACTTGAGATGGTAGTCGTTCCCGGCCGAATCCACGAACTGCGGATTCGACGTGATGTTGCCGGTCCCGGAGAGGCTCGTGACCGAGTAGGTCGCCGACCAGCTCGTCCCGGATTGGCCGCCGATGTCACCCCCCGAGTTGCCCCAGAGGATGGAGTTCTTCAGCGTGACCGTCGACTGACGTTCCAGGAAGATCGCCGGCCCGGAGCACGAGTGGTCCGCGACCGTGATGTTGGTCGCCGTGAGCGTGGAGCCCGGGCCACTCGACCCGGCGCCATCCACGTAGATCGCGTGACCGTTGTTCGTGCACTGGTTCTTGTAGAAGAGGTCTCCCTCCATCGTCGCGACGGCTTGCTCATCGAGAAAGAAACCGGACCCGATGAGCGGGGTGTCGTTGTTGGTCCACACGTTCCGCTTCAGAGCGACACTGCCTCCGCTGAAGACTCCGCCGCCACCCCAGCCGTAGCCAGCGAGGATGCCGGTCACGTTGGATTTGACGAGGTTGTCCTCGAAGGTGCCGCCGCTCACAGCGAACCAGAAGCCGCCGCCGTGATCGTTCTGCCCGAGGTTGCCCTCGATGCGGTTGCGGAGAATGTCCAGGTTGCCCTGGCCGCCGATCCCAGCGCCCCATCCACCCTTGTTGTTGTAGATGTGGGAATCTTGGACCTTGATGCGCCCCGTCGAGGCTCCGTTCGCGTTCGTGGTGAGGTAGATGCCGCCACCGATCTGCGAGTTCGCCGCGATCGAGTTGGTCTGGGAGTCGTACACCTCGAGGTGCGACAGGGTCAGAACGCCGGAACCCGTCCACTGAGCGTAGACCCCGCCACCATGGCCGTAGCCGTTCTGCCAATTGGTCCCGAGGCCCTTGCCTCGACGAATCGCCAGACCGTCCACGGTCATGTTGTTCGCTCCGGCTCCGACATGGAGACGAAGACCGGAATTGGCCAGGTTGTTGTCGAGCAGGGTCCGGTACGTCCCCTGGTTCCGAACGCTGAAGCTCGAACCGCTCTGAAAGCCGCCCAAGATGTTGAGCCGCTTCGAGCTGAAGTTGCCGTAGCTTCCGATGACCGGATTCTCGGCGTACGTCCCCTGAGCGATCTGGATCGTGTCGCCGGCCTTCGCCGCGGTGATCGCTTGAGAGATGGTTCGGTACGGGCTTGCCGCGGTTCCGGGGCCCGAGTTGTTGCCGAGGGCCGTGTCGACACACACGACCGCCGGATTGGACGCATGCGTCCCCGTGCAGGCCGAGATCTGACCGTTGTCAGTACCGATCGGCCCCACCAGGTAGTCCGTCGCCTCTGCGACGGGCTCTTCATCCCCCGGTGGATTCCTATCCTCCGGCGAATCTTCCGACGACGAGCACGCGATGAGCCCGAGAGCCATCACAACCAACCAGAACATTTTCACGACTCTTCTCCTTTGGAGAAGCCTGCAAGGCCCCCCAGTTTTGTTCCAACCCCTGTGGGTTCAAAACGGTTCACCATCCTGATTGACAGAAACTTTACGCTTCCGCGTTCAGATCCCCATACCAGAACGACTACACCGCCGCGAATATATCGGAAATAGGCGCCGGTGTCCAGCCTTTCCCCATTCTCACGTCCGTCGTCGCTCCATTCGATTGACCGCCCGTCCCACAGATGAAATCCTGAAGCGGTTCTTTCCACGAGAGGAGCGTACGGATGAGTCGTGACTCGAAACGAACGACGCGTCTCGCTTCCCTGGAAGCGAGGATGGTAAAACTCGCGAGCGAGTTTCTCGATCTGAGCTCTGAAGCGCAGGATGCGCTTCATGCGCTGTTTCGCACCCAGGCGCAGACGCACGGACCCGTTGTTGTCACACAGATGATGGCGGCGCTCCTCGAGCGATGCGGGCTGGGTGTGAACTACACCGAGTTTCCCGATGGAGCCGTTCCCCAAGATCGATTCCGGCAGTTCTTCGCAGAACAGCCGAACGATGTTCGGACAGCGGCGGTGTTCCAAGCCTCCTGCATCCTTCTACGCGACATGTCGGAGATCCTTCTCCAGATTTCGCAAGAATGCGCTCCGGCGGAAACCGAAGCGGCGCTCGTCAATCTCATGCGACGCATTCGCCCGAAGACGGCAAAGTCCAGCGGGACGTACCGCATCCGCAAGTCGAAGCTTCCCTCGGGCTTTGCGGCACAAAATGCCGCGGATGAACTCAAAGCTCGATTCTCAACGCTCCCCCCAGCGACACAAACTCAGACGCTTGAAGAACTCCTCGAGGAGTACAAGAAAGCGGCGGGTTGAATCCTTCTCTCGCGACCCCGACAGGATGTCGGGGTCTCTTTTTATTCAAAAGAAAAACGCTCCACTCGAACGTGGAGCGCATTTCAAAAAAAGGCGGTTAGGCCTTCTTCTCCATACTGCACTGTTTGCACCCGCCACAGAAAAACATGGCGACGGCGGAAAGACCAACGAGCGCATAGACGACGCGCACGACCATCGGCCAACTTCCGAGGATCTTCATGACGAGATCGATCTGGAAGATCCCAACGAGACCCCAGTTCAACGCTCCCACCATGACCAAGACCCACGCAATCTTATGTAACGCACACATGCGATTCATGCTCATCATACAAAAAGATGAAAAGAATAAAATGCCTTTTCAGTATACCCCGGCTTTGCACGCTTCCCTAATGACGAAAAATCTTCTTGGGAAATGCGGCGATGTACTTCCAATGCGAGAGCGGTAAATCCCACGTCCCCTGCATGTTCACGAGCCGTGTCCCGAACCCTTTTTTGAACCGCGTAATTCCTTCCCATGACGGTTTGTAGTCGGGCATGGCTTTTGATTGTGGGTTTGATCCCCAAAAATCGTAGAGTCGAAAACCCAGCGTCTTTGCTTCACGAATCGCATTCCATTGAAGCGCAAATGGGGCCATCACGTTTCGATGTTCCGAGGAGGACGCACCGTAGAGATACGTCGTTGTATCGCCATAACTCACCTCGAGGTTGGCGGCGAGAATCTTGTCATCCAATTTTGCGATCCGAACACGTCCCATGCGATGCGAGGACAAAAACTCGGCTGTGGATTTGAGATACGCGCGATCATGCTGAACAAATCCATCACGCGACGCCGTCTCGTCCATGAGATCAAGAAAAGCATTCAATTCTGATTCGGTTTGTGCGACAGAAACGACGACGCCATGACGCTCGGCAAGACGGATGTTGTAGCGCGTCTTCTCGTGCATCCCTTTCAACAGATCTTCTTCGGGAGATTCTAGATCAAGCACCATGGTCGACGCGGGATTCAACGCCGCGTTCCACCAAAAAGAAAGTGGAAGGAGGCCTTCCGGTTTGGATCGTTCAAGCGCTGGTTCCACGCGCCAAAAAAGCGATTGTTTTTTGAGCTCGGAAATTTTCAAAAGCTCGCTTGTGAGTTCCATCATCACGGAACGCGCTTGATCATCGGAAAGATCTTCCCGAAAGATGGGGCCGCGCGGAGCGAACCAATAGCCCATCCCAAAACGTCGCGCACGATATTCCATCTGGATCGCGGCAATGGGAGATTGATCTGATCCGAGTAAAAAATACCGATGGACCGTTGCGCCACAGGATGCGCGAAACTCTCCCCAATCAAATGACTGAGGAAACTGGGCGAACCGACGGGCGGACACGAATGCCTCCCACTCGGAACGATCGGAAATCGGTTTCAACATCATGTCGCAAGTTGACGAAGCGCCTCACGAACGCGCGTTGAGACATCTCCGTCTGGAGAGATGCGCTTGAGCGCTTCGCGGGCTTCAGAAGATCCGTATCCCAATGATTGAAGGGCGTCGAGAACTTCCACATCCGCCGGGAGCACGTCGGCAGATTCCACCAACTTCCCTTTGAGCTCGAGGATGATTTTCTGTGCCGTCTTTTTTCCCACACCCGGAACAGAGGTCATGAACTCCAAGTCTCCACGGATAATCGCGTCATGAACGGCGTTCACTTCTCCCGCCGAAAGAAGCGTAAGTGCGACTTTTGGACCCACGCCAGAAACGCCGAGCAGACGCTCAAAAAGATCCAGCTCGGTTCGATTCAAAAATCCAAAAAGATCGTGTGCATCTTCCCGAAGATGGTCGTGGATATACACGAATCCTGTTTCGCCCGTGACGAGCTCTGTGAGCGTTGGGATGGATGCGCGAATCTGGTAGCCCACGCCGGCGACCTCCAAGAGAAAAAATGAGGCATGAACCTCGAGCACCGTTCCACGAAGCGATCCGATCATAATCGCGGTCAGCGTATCGCGGAGGCAGGGGTTTGCCAACAAAAAAGACGCCGGCCTGCAAAGCAGACCGGCGTCGATGGAAGAAAGAACGTTACGGGACGAGAGGCAGAAGTTCCGCCGGAAGCGGATCAACCCCCTCGAATGAAAGGTACGAGGCGACGTTCTCTCGTGCCCGCTCTCTCTCGCCTTTTCGCAGAGCGCATTGAGCGAGAGTGAGATAGGGCTTGGGATAGGCGGG
>JAGOQY010000047.1 GCA_018063125.1 Patescibacteria group bacterium
TCGACAACCCGATTTACATGGCGGCGTATCAGATCTTCAACCTGTTTTTCGTCGTCCTTCTTTGGATGCGTGGCGAATCAAAGCAGGTGAGAATCTGGCTTGCGGTTGCGGCGGTGTTCCAGATCGCGGCGTTTATCGCGGCTTCGTCACGTGGGGCTCTGGTGGGTCTGGCGGCTGGTATCGCGGTATTTGCGGTGGTGTACGCCGTTCTTTCGCCGAGTAAAAAGGTCAAGGCTACCGTGCTGACGGTTGCGATTGCAGGACTGCTTTCTTACGGCGCTCTCTACACGTTCCGTGAAACTTCGTTCGTGAAATCTACGCCGCTGTATCGTCTCACTGACCTTCGAGCGACGACTGAAACGCGTTTTATCGCCTGGAAAATCGCCTGGCAGGGTTTTCTCGAACGTCCGCTGACCGGTTGGGGTTTGGATAACTTCCATATTCTCTTTAACGAGAAATACAATCCGCAATCGCTTCGATTCGGATATTACGAAACGTGGTTTGATCGTGCGCATAACACGGTGATGGATGCGCTCTCGATGACGGGAATGTTTGGGTTCCTGACGTTCTTTGGGATGTTTGGGGCGACGTTCTACAGTACGATTCGGGCGTTCAAGAAAAAATGGATTGATATTCCGACGGCGAGCGTCTTCTTCGGACTTCCGGTCGCGTACTTTTTTCAGAACCTGTTCGTGTTCGATCAACCGGCGGGATATACGATGAGCTTCTTCATGTACGCGTTTGTCGCGGCGGCAACGACCTCGGCGTTCGCTGGAAAAACGGAGGAGCCTGTTGAAGGCAAGGCGCAGAACGCCCCGCTTGTCACGTACGGAATCGCCATGGCGATCATGTTGCTTGTCGTGTGGCGTACCTCCATCTTGCCGGCAAAGGCTTCGATTTTGACGATCAACTCGAATAACTACTTTGCGGGCGGGCTCTACGCGCAGTCATTGGATTTCGCGAAACAAGCGGCCGCGATTCCGACGCCGTATCTGGATGAACAAACATTCTTGCAATCTCGAAACTTGATGTCGTTGAAGGATTCCAATGCGCTCGACAAGACGGATTGGAAGGCATGGTACGCGCTGGTGACCGATGTGACGGATCGACATTTGGCGGATCATCCGCGCAACACGCACCCGCATTTCATTTATGGACGATTCCTCCAGTCGTTTGGTCCGTTAGTTCCTGAGGCGACAGCTAAGGCGGAGCAGGAATATCTTGCGGCGATTAAAACGAGTCCAAAACGCCAACAGCTCTACTTCACGTTGGGACGATTCTATATTGAAGCTGGAAAGAAACAGGAGGGATACGAACAGTTTCAGAGCGCGGTGGAGTTTGACCCCGAGATCGGAGAAGCGCATTGGTTTGCGGGGATCTCGCTCTCGTACGATCTTGGAAAATTTGAAGAAGGATCAAAGGAAATTCAAAAAGCGTTCACCGTGAAATCTCCGTATACGCTGAAAGAAGTTCGCGAAGCGGTCGCCGTGGCGGATGCGTACGCGACGTTGAAAGATCAAGAAGGGTTCAAGAAATTGATGGTGACACTCCAAACGCTCCCAGGCGGAAGCGTGCAGTGGTATCTCGCGATTGCCCGTGCGGCAGAAGACCTCGGATTGATCGAAGAACGAAACACGCTTCTTGGTGCGATCGTCCAGGGAGATCCGTCTATTGCTCCACGGCTGGTTCCACTTCAGAACGGATCCGCAACATCGATCGTTCAGAGTCTCAACATGACCGAACCCGTGGCAACGACAACGCCGCCGGTGACGACGCCATCGACGCCACCAATTACCTCTACGACTCAGCCCGCCTTCGTAGCAACCAGCTCTGCTGGAGGGCCGAGACTTCGTTAGCCGAGTCGCTGATCTAACAAATCAATCTGTCGCTCGAGCGTCTTCGTCCAGGAGAAGCGTTCTTGAGCGTCACGGCGTCCCGCGTTTGCAAATGCTTCGCGATCTTCGGGGCGCGTTCGGATTCTTCGGAGAGCTTCGTGGAGAGAGAGCGGATCTTCTTTTGGCACGATAATTCCCGCGTTGCCATGTGAGCCTTCGCGAAGCATCCACTTGCAGGCACCCACATCGGTCGCAACGACGGGAACTCCCGCGGCCATGGCTTCCAGAATCGTCCACGGCATTCCTTCTTTTCGAGAGGGGAGAACGAACGTATCAAAGGCACCAAGATATTTCGCCGCATCATCACGATGTCCCGTGAGAATGATGCGATCTTTTGCGCTGAGTGATTCTCGCTTGCGTTTCAGTTCTTCAAATTCAGGGCCATCGCCGATGATGACACCGAACGCGTGTTGATCTTCGACAAGTTCACGTTCGAGGACGTCGAGATACGCGAGAAGGCCTTTCGTCGCATACGCATTCGCGATTGTTCCAAATACAAACGCATGTTCAGGAATCCCGAGTGATCGACGGGCTTCTCCACGTGGAAGAATCTTCGTGATGAATGATGGAACATCCAAGCCATTGGGAACGGTCTTGCTGAACACGCGTGGGCGAATGCCGTGACGAACTTCCAGTTCTTTATCTCCACGATGCACCGTCACAATGACGTCTTTATGTTTTGCGGTGAACCGTTCCGTCTCCAAAAGAAGTTTTTGCTTCCACGACGGGTTCGGATCCAAGAAAGACCATCCGCCGATGCGATACACGGTCCATGGTTTGGTTTTTGACCAGGACGCGGCGAGACTCCCAACGGCGCCCATTTTGGAACTGTTCAGATGAATCGCATCTGGGCGAAATTGGTCGATCAGTTTTTTGATTTCAAAAAACGCCTTCGCATCTTCCATCGGAGAGATCTCACGAACCATGTGTTGAAGTCGTTTGGTCGGAATTCCGCGGGCAGAGGCCTCGCGCCAGAGCTCACCCTCTCCACCAGCGGCCAAAAGGACCTCTCGGCCGTCTTTCATGAGGGCTTCGGCAAAGCGGACCAAAAATGACTGAACTCCACCCCAGTCGGCCTGGGTGACGAGGAGGAGAATGCGCTTTGCGCGACGGGGTTCGGTGCGGAGGGGCATGCGCTTGGCTCTGGGGGCTATTTAAGGCTAACATAACGAACAATCACGCCTTGGTCTATGTGCGGAATCGCTGGAATACTCACGACGAATGCCAGCCGGCCTGATGAGGCTCGGTTGCGTGGCATGGCCGAGGCGATTCGCCATCGTGGACCTGATGGGGAGGGGATTTGGACGGATGAAGGCGTTGGCCTGGTTCATCGGCGTTTGGCGATCATCGATCTCTCGGATCGAGGCGTTCAGCCGATGCGAGATCGATCTGGAGTTCTTTCGATTACGTTCAACGGAGAGATTTATAACTACAAGGAACTTCGTGAAGAGATCGGAGCAGATTGGAGAACGGAAAGTGATACGGAGGTGATTTTGGAAGGATATAAAAAGTGGGGAGATGACGTCGTGAAAAAACTGCGTGGCATGTTTGCGTTTGTGTTGTGGGATGGCGAAAAGCGACGCGCGCTTCTCGCGCGAGATCGGATTGGAAAGAAGCCACTCTTTTATTCGACGCTGGAAGATGGTTCGCTGGCGTTTGGATCTGAGCTCAAAGTTTTTCGTTCGGTGCGTGAATTGAAAGCGGATCCGCTCGCGATTCGTCTTTTTCTTGGACTGCAATATGTTCCGACGCCACGCACGGGATTTTTAGGGATCGAACAGCTCGCTCCCGGACACGTCGGCGTTTTTCATGAAGGAAAATTTACGACGCGCCCATATCACGAATGGGTGAGTGGATCATGTGCGCTTTCGCGAGCGGAAATGGACCAGCGTATTCGTACTCTGTTGGAAGAGTCCGTGAAGATTCGTCAGCTCGCGTCTGACGTTCCCGTTGGCGCGTTTCTTTCTGGGGGTGTGGATTCTGCGGCGATCGTGGCGTATGCCGTGAAACACGCGGAGAAGCTTCAGACGTTCACGATGGGATTTGCGAATGCCCCGAAGATGGATGAACGCACGGAAGCCGCAGAGATCGCGAAACATTTTGGAACCGTCCATCATGCATTTGAAGCAAAGCCGGATGACCTGTTGAATCTCATTGATGAACTGGTCACGCATTATGATGCGCCGTACGCAGATTCTTCTGCGCTCCCGCTCTGGTTGCTTGCTCGAGAAACCGCGCAGAAAATTAAAGTTGTTTTGACCGGAGATGGCGGCGATGAATTATTTGGTGGATATCGTCGATACGTGGCGTATCAGCGGGCGATGAATCTTCCACGTCTCACAGCTCCGCTTGCTCGCGCGATCGGATCGCTGACGGGGGATGCGCGATATGGTCGCATGGCGCAGGTCATTGAATCACAATCCTACGGAGAAATGTTTTGCGGATCCTATTTTGGTTCCGCAGATGTGGCGGAACTTCTCCAGAAGAATTTTCTCCACGAAACGTCTGCGGCGGAGGCCGTCCATTATGTGGATGCGATGACAAAAACGACGGATCTTTCTGCGGCGATGCGATTTGATCTCACGTCCTATCTTCCTGATGATCTGAACGTGAAGATGGATCGGGCGACGATGCGATTCGGACTTGAAGCGCGTTCGCCGTTTTTGGATCAACAGCTCGTGGAATTTGCGATCTCGCTCCCGTTGAACGAGAAGGTGAAGCATGGTAAGACCAAAATCGCACTGAAGCGTGCTTTGCAGGGCGTTGTGCCGCATGAGGTATTGAATCGTCCGAAGCGCGGATTTCAGGTTCCGCTCGCGGCATGGTTTCGTGGTCCGTTGAAACATCTTGTGGAAGAACGTCTCACAAGTGGCCCGATCACGACGATCGTGCGCTCCGAGACGGTTCGTCGGTTGATTGATGAAAACGCTCGTGGCGTTGATCACGGAAATCGTTTGTGGATGCTGTTGTCACTTTCAAGTTGGATCTCTCGCTATGGAATCTAAACGCGTGCTCGTGACCGGCGGTGCCGGGTTTGTCGGATCGCATCTCTGCGATCGTCTTTTGGCAGACGGGCACACGGTCGTCTGTCTCGATAATTTGTTTACGGGTTCAAAATCCAATATCGAACATCTGATGCCGAATCCGAAATTTTCGTTCGTTCATCATGATGTGCAGAAGCCGTACGCGGTTCCCGTGGATTGGATTTTTAATCTTGCCTGTCCCGCTTCCCCAAAACATTATCAATTCGATCCCGTCGAAACGGTTCGCACGAATGTTCTTGGGATGATCAATATGTTGGATCTCGCAAAAGCGACGGGCGCGCGCGTACTCCAAGCTTCGACGTCCGAAGTGTATGGCGATCCGACCTGTCACCCGCAAGAAGAATCGTACTGGGGAAACGTGAATCCGATTTCCCGTCGTGCATGCTACGACGAGGGGAAGCGCTGCGCAGAAACGTTGTGTTTCGATTATCATCGCGAATATCACGTGGATATCCGGGTGATCCGCATTTTTAATACGTACGGCCCACGCATGGCGAAAGACGATGGTCGCGTGGTTTCGAACTTCGTGCTCCAAGCACTTCGTGGCGAAGATATTACGATTTACGGCGATGGTTCCTACACGCGTTCCTTTCAATACGTTGATGATCTGATCGAGGGGATGATCCGCATGATGACGACCGAGGATTTTACGGGACCCGTGAACATCGGAAATCCAGGCGAGTTCACCATCCTAGAATTGGCACAGATCGTGATTGAGATGACGGGATCTTCTTCCAAGATCGTGCATCTTCCGGCGGTTGAGCACGATCCAAAACAACGGAAAGCAGATATCACGCTCGCAAAAGAGAAGTTGGGATGGGAGCCAAAACTTCCGCTTCGTGACGGATTGAAAAAGACGATCGCGTATTTTCAGACCATCGTATGAAGCGCGTTCTCATTTTTTCTACGACGTACTTCCCGCTTGTTGGCGGGGCAGAAATTGCGTTGAAGGAAATTACGGATCGTTTGCCAAACTTCGAGTTTAAGATGATCTGCGCAAAGATTCGTCCGGGGCTTGCCAGCAAAGAACGTATCGGAAATATCACGGTGTACCGCGTCGGGATCGGTCATCCGGTCGACAAGTATCTTCTTCCTTTTTTTGGATTTTTTCGTTCTCTCTTTTTTCGTCGTCCGGATGTGGTGTGGTCGCTGCTTGCGAGCTACGGAGGATTTGCGGCTCTGCTCTACACGCGACTGCGTCCAAAAGCAAAACTCCTTCTCACGCTTCAGGAAGGGGATCCGCTTGAACACTATGCGCGTCGCGTAGGTCGTCTCGGAGTTTTTCATTCCGCGATCTTCAAGCGCGCGAATGCGGTGCAGGTGATTAGCAATTTTTTGGGAGATTGGTCGAAGCGAATGGGATTTCCGGGAATCCCGAGTGTGATTCCGAACGGAGTCGATCTCGCTCGGTTCACGGTGCGCATTTCTCCGGAACGTCGTGCAGAGCTTCGTCGGAGCTTTGGATTTACCGATGAAGATGTAGTTCTTGTCACCGCTTCGCGACTTTCGTTGAAGAATGGCATTGATGATCTCATTCGTGCGCTTACCGAACTTCCGGCGCATGTTCGCGTGTTGATCGCGGGAGATGGAGAAGATCGCCAAAAGCTTGAGACGCTTGTGGAGCAAAAACAATTGGGTTCTCGCGTCGTGTTTCTTGGAAAGCGCGGACACGAAGAGCTTCCAGAGATTTTGCAGTCCGCAGAGATCTTTATCCGCGCATCTCTTTCTGAAGGATTGGGAAATTCATTTCTCGAAGCGATGGCGTCCGGACTTCCGATCATCGGCACACCGATCGGTGGCATCCCAGATTTTCTGAAAGATGGGGAAACCGGTGTATTCTGTGAACCACGGAATCCGCATTCGATCGCCGATGCTGTGCATCGCATCCTCAATGATTCCGCGTTGCGTGAACGATTGATTCAAAATGGCGGACAACTCGTCGAACGAGAATATGGATGGGAAGGAATCGCCAAGCGCATGGAATCGGTTTTACATGAACTCTAAGAACATGATTTTTTCTCCGAACAACTCAGCGAAGGAATGGATTTTTCGTCAGCTCGCGACTCGTGCAGAACAAGGTCCGTTTTCGGTCTGTGATTTTGCGTGCGGGAGTGGTTCGACGTGGTATGAGTTGTTAAAAGCGTATCCGTCGATTCAATATCTCGGAAGCGACACAGATGTCGAAGCCGTACAAAAAGCACAGAAGGCATTTGTGGATCTTCCCAATGCGCGTTTTGAAATTGCGGACGGTCAGCGTGCGAGAACGGATCTCGCATCGTACGACGTGGTGACAACGCTCTCTTCGCTTGAACATGTTGTCCGAGTTGATAAGTTTCTGGATACGATTTTCTCGGTGTTGAAACCAGGTGGAACCGCGTATCTGAATTATGACAACGGGCATTTCCATTCACATGACCTCAAGGAGCGTCTGATGGTTCCCGTGAGTCAGATTCTTGCGAAGTTTGGAATTGAGGGTCCGTACATGAAAGAGGTGTTTGACGAGGATGTTGTTCGACTCGTGAAAGAACGCGGTGCAGAAGTTTTGCAGGTTCGACGGCATCTTTTTGGTGGGATGAAGGGGTTGATGAAAGGATATCGAGATGGATCGGTTCCCGCTGAGGCACTAGAAGCGTGGTTTGCGTTTGAGGATCGTTTGAATGAACTTCTTCCCGCAGAAAAGCTCGCGCTAAGGAGTGGCTCTAGCATTGTCGTTGCTCAGAAAAAATGAAATTTCTCATTGTCACAGGGATCTATCCGCCAGAGATCGGCGGACCCGCCACGGTGATGGAATTGTTGGCGCGTGATTTGCGTGCGCTGAACCACGAGGTCGTTGTCGTGACATACGGTGACGTTCCGACGAATGGCGTTATTCGCGTTTCACGGAGCGGGAGCGTTCCAGAGCGATATCTCCGCATGTCC
>JAGOQY010000048.1 GCA_018063125.1 Patescibacteria group bacterium
GAACCCTCACCTTGTGGAAGCGGCTGAGCTTGTCGCACGCGTCGTGCAAGAGCACGCTCCAAATCCTCAATATTCGAACGCTCCCCGAGCCTTCATTGTTGGTGGGTTTGTGCGAGATACACTCCGAGGAGCGGTTTCTCCAGACCTCGATATGGAAATCTTCGGGATCTCCCCGGAAGATCTCACCGCACTCCTTGAACAAACGTTTCCGGGACGCGTCTTTGCGGTTGGGAGCGCATTCGGGATTCTCACGGTCGCCCTCGCGAACGGTCTCCATTTTGATGTCGCTCTCCCCCGTCGTGAATCGAAGGTTGGAAAAGGTCATCGCGGATTTGAGATTGAAAGCGATCCAGGGATGGATCTCACAGAAGCCGCGCGTCGCCGCGACTTCACGGTGAACGCGATGTCCGCAGACCCACTGACGGGTGAACTTTTTGATGCGTTCAACGGCCAGACAGATCTTCGAGACGGAATTCTCCGTGCCACGGATCCAGAACGCTTTCCCGACGACCCGCTTCGCGTCTGGCGAGCAGTTCAACTCTCGGCAAGGCTGAACTTCTCCGTGGAGCCGGGAACGCTAAAACTCCTTCAAACCATGGTTCAACGCGGGGATTTAGCCGAACTCCCCAAAGAACGAATCACCGAGGAATTTCGAAAGCTTCTTCTCCTGGCGGAACAACCTTCGATTGGATTTGAACTCATGAAGCAGGTGGAGATGCTCGCTGAATTCCCGGAGCTCGCAAAACTCGAAGAAACACCACAGGAACCGGAATGGCACCCGGAAGGCGATGTTTGGATTCACACCAAAATGGTGGTCGACGTCGCCGCGCAGATCATCCGTGACCCTTCTCGGAGCCTCATCCATGATGAGCCCCTCGAAATCATGCTTGGCGCACTTTGCCATGACCTAGGTAAACCACCGACCACGAACATCCTGGATGGGCGAATTCGTTCTCGTGGACATGAAGAAGCTGGGGTTCTCCCGACAAAGACACTTCTCGGTCATTTTTCCTTTTCTGAAAATACCGTACGTGCGGTCGCATCCGTCGTCGCCGATCATCTGAAACCGCGTATGCTCCTTCATTCAAAAGAACGTGGAGAACTGACAGAGGCTCAGTACATCGACGCGGTTCGGCGCTTGCTCAAACGTCTTCGTCCCGCCTCTTGGCGAGTCCTGATTGCAACTGCAGAAGCGGATTATCGCGGACGCGGAATAGAAGCGGCGGAGCGCATCGATGTCGCAAGTGCCCTCATGCAGAAAACCATTTTGGAGCATGATTTGGATCGTGCATCTCAGGAAATGCTGCTCCAAGGTCAGGATCTCCTAGATCTTGGCGTTCCCGCTGGACCACTGATTGGAAAACTTCTGGAACGCATCGAAGATGCACGAGACAATGGACAAATCTCCACACGCGAACAAGCGATAGATTTCGCACGCGAGCTGATTGAAATGCCTTAATATGCCGATTCTTCCTCCAGAAAATGCCAAAAAAGCATGGAACGGCTCGCTCCTCCACGCGTGGTCATGGGAGCAAGCACTTTTTGATGGCACAACGAGCACGTTTGAATGCGTCATCCGACAAGACACGGTCTGCGTTATCCCGTTTTTGGATAACGAAACAGTGCTCCTTACAAAACAGGAACAACCCCATAGAACTCCATTTCTGGATTTCCCGGGTGGCCGTGTAGATCCGGGAGAAGATTTTGAAACAGCCGCTCAACGAGAATTGAAAGAAGAAACTGGATACGACGCGAAGAATCTCTCTGAATGGAGAACGCTCCGACACAACGGACTCGTGCGTTTTGAGGAACGTCTCTATATCGCGACGAAACTCTCTGAAAAATCAGAAACACACCTCGATCCCGGAGAACGCATCGAAACGACTCCGATCTCTTGGAAGGAAGCCGTTGAACTCTCGCTTGCGGGCAAACTTCGTCAGACAAATGTCATGCTCGCGATCCTTCAAATGACGTTTGATCCGGCCTCCCGGGCAAGGCTTGATGGAATCCTGAAAGCCGGGTAGCTCATCCGGATATCGGTTGCTAGAATGCGACTGGTTATGCGCCGGTTCACTTCTGTTCTGATTTCGATCCTCTTGGGAGCCCTCGCGGTTGGCGTTGGCATGGGCTATTTCCTCATGAAAGCCAACAATGATCGGGAACGGCTCGCTCTCATCGCTCAAGCCGCCGAACAAGAATCTCAGGAAGCCATCCAGGCCCGAGAACAGGCCATTAAAGCCGCGAACGCCAAGCTGGATGCCGCAAATACAGAAATCACCAAAGCTCAAGAAACGATCAAAGCGTTCAACGAAGAACGAGCGTTGATTCAATCTGCGACGGTTTTGCGTACACCGAACGCCAAAGAGATCAAGGGCTGGAGTGAAATCGTGAGCCTTGGCCAGAAAGCGACCGTGAATTATCCCCCGACGCATGTTATCGCCGAAAATTCGGCAAAATCCCTGACCTTGGAACGTCCGACGAGCACCACCATCCGAACGGGAGATGATCCGCGCTGGCTCGCACTCATGCCCTACGACGCTGTCCGAGAACGTGAGCTTCTGAACGCTTTTGCGACATCCACGTCTGTTTCCTATCTTGTGGATGGACGCGTCCTCATTGGACAGCGTGGAACGCTTGCCGGAGATAAAAATCCCATGTTCGTTCTGCATGTGCGCGGTGGAGGTCAGACAACGCACCTTCTTTGGATACGTGACCCACTGGGACGAGCGGACAGCGCCGCCCTCTTGAACGTTCTGGCGACACTCGATTTTGCCGATTGATGTGAACGACTCTCGCGTCACACGACTCCTCGCTTGGTACCGGAAAAACCACCGGGATTTACCGTGGCGAAACACACAGAACCCGTACCATATTTTCATGTCGGAGCTCATGCTCCAGCAGACGCAGGTTGATCGAGTGATTTCTTTGTATAAAAACTGGTTGAAGATTTTTCCAACCTGGCAATCACTCGCGAATGCGAAAACCGCTGAGCTGATCCATGCCTGGGCCGGACTGGGATACAATCGTCGAGCGTTATTTGCCCGAGAAGCTGCGAAATCTGTTGCTCAAAACGGCGTTCCAGGCGACGAAGCGGGCTGGAGACAGCTCAAAGGTGTTGGCCCCTACATGGCCGCCGCGCTTTCTGAGTTCGTAAATGGAAAACGCGCAGTTGTGATTGATACGAATGTTCGTCGTGTTGCCGGACGACTTTTTCTTGGCAACTCCTTCCCTTCGATTCAGGATGATGTGGAACTTCGCAAGACACTTGAACGCATCACACCGAAAAACAGTGGGCACGCGGATCTTCCACAAGCGTTTATGGATTTGGGAAGTTCTGTCTGCACACCCAATCGCCCAATATGTGAAACGTGTCCCATGAAACGCGTCTGCGCATCAGCGCCAAAATTTCTTTCTGGACGCGTGCAGAAACCGAAACGCAAAAAGATCACAGAACGCATCCATGGAGAGAAGCCCTTTCCGGATCGAATTTATCGCGGACGCATTCTTCAGTGGATTCGGATAAACGGAGCGACATCGCCAAAATTTCTTGGGGAAAAAATTGACTCAACATACGATCAAATTTCTGATCTCACATGGATCGAGGCAATGTGCGAGCGTTTAATCAACGATGGCTTTCTCGTCCGTAAACGAAACGGTATGCTGTCGCTATCTCAATCCTCATAATTTTTGTATGGAAGAAAAGCATTGCTCCGCATGCGGAAAACCGCTCACACCCGGAGAGCCTCACTGCTCGAAGTGTCACGCGACCATGAAATGTGAAAACGGGGCCTGCCTCTGTAGCTGTGGAAATCTCGTCATTGTTCCAGAGATGAAATGTGATGTGTGTCTCGGGATGGCCGCTCCCACGAAATAAACGTTTTCTCTAACAAAAACCCCCGAATGTTTCGGGGGTTTTTGAGATGGGCTCGGCTCTAGCGAGCGCCACCGTTGCGATCTTCCATCGGGCGAGCGACGGAGACAGCGATGCGGCGTCCACCGAGTTCTGTCTCGTTGAACATGGCAATCGCCTTGTCCGCAGCTGCGTCATCCGCCATCTCAACGAAGGCGAAGCCGCGCGGGCGCTGTGTCATCTTGTCCATCGGAACGAACACAGATGTCACCTCACCGGCCTGGGAGAAATGCTGACGGAGCTCCTCTTCCGACGTGCGGTAAGGGATGCCACCGACAAACAAACGTGTAGGCATGCAGGTAAACTAATGTGAATGATAACGGATCCCGTTTGCGCATGGTGCACATTCCTCGACCAATGGACTGACCTTCGCACGTACTATCCAGACTTATTCATATCATCCATTCTTTTTTTTGTCAACGCAGAGGGTTTGATCCTTGACGTGAAATAAAAAACTTCTTGACGGAAAAAAATGTGGTATACTATTTTCATGATCGTGATGCGTGTCGCAACGCCACGAACATCGATCTCGATGTAATGTCGGGACGGATAAAAAGAAAGGGGCGTGATTTTCATGGCAAAAAAGAAGGCAACCAAAAAGAAGGCAGCTCCTAAGAAGCGCAAGGCCGCTCCTAAGAAGAAGAAGGCCTCAAAGAAGAAGAAGCGTTAATCGCTTCCCAACTGTTCCTTCTAGGAGGAAACGCCCGGACACCCGTCAGGGCGTTTTCATTTTTATAACAATATTTCTTGCCGCTTCTTTTCTACGCCCTTCGCGTGAATGACTCCGTACTCGCCGTCGTATCCCGGACGAATTTCTACGCGGCCTTCACGCATCGCAAGAATGGAACCTACAATATCCGGCGTGGTGATTTGTTCTAACTCTGCTCGAGGGACGTCGAGCAGAAGCCCAAACTCTGTTCTTCCATCTTGAAGGAGATCTTCCACAACTTTCACCACTTTCTTTGAGGTTTTTCCGACTTCCAGAACATCTGCAACAAGCTCTCGAAGCGGAATAATGGATCGAAATGGAACGGAACCAGATGGACGCTTTGGCTGAGGCGGACGATCCGCAAGTTCAGCGACACGATTCCCCACCCCGATCGTGAGTGGCCGTCCGCATTTCGGACACAGGCCTTTCAACTTCTTTGTTTCTTCTGGCGTACACCAGAACGCGCAGTCACGATGACCGTCTGCGTGATATTTTCCTTCTTCCGGAAAGAACTCAATCGTTTCTACAAACTTCGAAATATCGTGTTCCACAAAAATGCGACGAAGCTCTTTGTAGGAAGCCTGTTCCATCTCAAAGACATTTGCTTCTCGTCCCAAATTTTCGCAAGAATGCGCATCAGAGTTTGAAACCATGAAGACGGAATCCAGTTTAGATACACGCCAATTCATCGCAGGGTCAGATGAAAGTCCGGTTTCAATCGTATAAATATATTTTGCATACTCGCCAAAGCATTCATCAAGCGCATCGAATCCAGATTTTGAACCGAATACGGAAAACCATGGCGTCCATGCGTGAGCTGGAACGAGCATACACTCAGGATCCGCCTCCAGAACCATTTTTATAAGTTCTTCCGAATCAATTCCGACAATCGGACGACCGTCGGATTTCAAATTTGCCCCGCGAGCATTCAGTGCGGCCGTTAATCGATCTAACGCCGCAAGATGTGGAAATAAAATGAGATGATGGACGCGACGAACCCTGTCTCCACGTTTATAGATGCACGAGATTTCGGTTGAGAGCAGGAACGACGTCGGTGATGAACCATCACGAAGACGAAAAGCCCCTTCTCCGACGTCTTCTAGGAGATCGCCAATATCCTTCCGCCAAGCTGGATGAAACGCATCTGAAGTTCCGACAAATCCAATCCCCTTTCGTTCGCAGGTTTTAGCGATATTGGGAAACGTCAGATCTTTGGAACACGCACGAGACCATTTGGAATGGAGATGGAAGTCGGTGATGAGACGCATGGCCAAAAGCATAGCGTACGAAACAAAAAACAGGGAGGAACCCTGTTTTTTACGTATTCTTGTTGATTACGGCTGGAAGTCTGCTCCCACGATCACGACGATGTCTCCACGAAGCGTTCCTTCTTCTGTAGGAGCTGAGATCACCTCTGCACCCGTTGCGGCCTGAATGGCGGCAACCGTCTGCGGAAGCTCCTTATCTGAAGCCACGATGATCACGGTTTTTGCGTAGGTTTTGACACGCGCATCCGTTGCGGCGAGAACGTCTGTCAGACCAGCGGCCTTCAATTTATCTACCATCAAGCGCCCACGACCCGCCGTCGGAGAGCCGTTTCGGACTTCGATGGTCGCGGTTTCTGGCTCTGGAGCTGTCGTTGTGGCGGTTTCTGTCGGAGCTCCCTGTGTTGGACTTGAGCCTTGCTGAGCAAAGTTCACAGGAATCATCGAAAGAACACGATCTTTTGTTGGGGAATACAACACCGCCTTATCAGACCACACAAGAAGACGATCTCCATTTTCGGCATCGCGATAAAAGCCGAGATTCTGAGCACGGAGCATTTCCACATCCTGAATGGTCGCAACGGTCGGTTGCTCGTCCGTCTTCATGTAGATATGCGTTCCAACTTTTGCGATCAAGGAATTGATCTCATCCTGCGAGACTTCCTGTCCCGGAACATTTTCTACGGGACCCCCACTCTTCGTGAGCTTGTGCTTTAGGCTCAAAATCCCTGCTGTCACCAAAACAATGGCGAGAACCACGACGACAAATGTCGGGAACGGACGAGATTTTGGCGGAGCGATGACCGGCTCCGGCGCAGAACGTGTGGTGGAAGCTTTTCGGACCATATTGGAACGGATTATATCACACGCGTTTTTCTACGGTGTGGATGGCTTGTACTCCAAAATCGCTTTCGAAACCTTACTATCGTCACGAAGCGCCTGAATATAGAGCACCTGTGAACGATCAATCTGCATCCAATCTTCTGGTTTATAGAATTCACTTCCCATTTTCACGAGCGCGATATCTGTGGATGTCGCGTTCCCTCCTCCGGTCGAAGAGTAGAAAACATTTTGAAGACGAATCGTCGATTCATCTGGCTGAGTCAGCGTCCCAAAAAACGTTTTACCGTTGACGAGCGTCACGGCAGAAAGCTCTTCACGAGCTCCGGGAGTAAATCCCTTCTTTTGCGTCACGAAATGCGATGCGACGAGTGCGGCGAACAGAGAAAGTGAGATCAAGACGGCCGTCACGACAATCTGCAACCAAGAGAAACGGTTCGATGATTCCTGCATATGCGAGAATCGTACCGCGATCCCCGCTCACCGACTAGGGCATCGGTTCTGGAGCGGGGGGTTCAGGAGTCGGCTCCGGTGTTGGCTCTGGTTCAGGCTGAGGTTCAGGCTCTGACTCAGGAATTGGAGTCGGTTCTGGTTCTGGCTCAGGAATTGGCTCAGATTCAGGTTCGGTGACTGGCTCTTCGGCAGGAGGCTCTTCTCCCGGCGGAACTTCCTCCTCAACCGGAGGAAGCTCTTCGGTGGATGTTGGAATCACCGGCTCATCCGGCGGAGCACCGAGGCCGCGCCAGGTGTCTTCCTCGGAGCGCTTTCCGCGAGTTCCATCTGAGACGTAGAGGAGGGGTTCTTTCACCGCAGAAACGATCCAAGCAAATTCGACGTCACGATCTTCGACTCCTTCGGCCATGCGGATCGTGAATCCGGTCTCATCCACCTGCTCGATCCAGTACGGCGTACGGATTTCCGCCTGCG
>JAGOQY010000006.1 GCA_018063125.1 Patescibacteria group bacterium
AGAAAGTGCGACAACTTTGTTCCAAGCCGGACGATGCTCAACCGCCACAAGTGAAGACATCAGCTTCGTAAGCGAGGCCGCCGTCCACTTTAATTCTGGTTTATACGCATACAATCGCTTCCCCGTCGCCGTATCAACGACAATCGCGGCCGCAAATTCATCATCGGAACGTTCATAGAGCTGAGCACCGCTGACCAAAACAGGTTCTTTCGCCAACGCAAAAGACGGCAATACAAGAGCCGTTACGACAAAAATTACTCCAATAATCCTCTTCACCTTCCTAGTGTGCCGTGTTTGCAAAATCTCCTCAACCCTTCACGATCTCCGCAAGCCAATTAGCCAATTTTCCGCCCAAAGCTTTGTCTGACTCTAAAATCGCATTTCCGTGACCAGCCGCTTTATACGGCGTTAAAATCTTCGTATCAATTGGTGCTTGGTCGTATAATTTCCGACTCGTTGCCGCAGACTCCGCGTCATCCTCCGAAGCTAAAATATATAATGACTGATCTGGAAGAAGATTTTGCGCATCTTCGAGAACCATCAAACCATGATAATTTTCACCTGGAGAAAACAAGACCGCTCCCGGCATTCGTGGCTCTTCGGTCAGCATGCGGACAGAAAGATTTGCGCCGATTGACGAACCGACAAGCGCGATACGCGAAATCTCAATTCCTCGACCTCGCAACCACTCAACACCTGCCATCACATCGTAAATTCCCGCGAGATGTTCGCTGTCGTTAAATTTCTGATAATCCAGCTTATCCCCCTCCTCTGTCTGCGTGCTATCCCCATGACCACGGAGATCGATGGCGAGTGCTCCCAATCCCCGCTTCACAAGCTCCGTACTCATCGCGGACCAGGATTTTCGTGTTTCCGGCATCATGTGCACAAGCAACACCGCGCCGATCATCGTTGGAGCCGGTGACCAGTCTGCAACAATCGTGACACCGTCCTGCGTTTGAAATTGGATTCGTTCGGCCATATGTTTAGAAGGTGATGCGTTTGCCGGGCTGGAGCGGCTGTCCGGCGGATGGAATCTGCCCAGAAGCTCCGGGTACTTGCTGATGTGAAAGCCGTTTATCCAACGGATTCATCTCTTCTGCGGTAGGCGCCGGAGTTTCGAAGGCGTTCGATGGAATTGGCGCCGCCGACTCTCTTGGCCCATTTCCCAAGCCAGATCGCACGGAGGAAGCCATCGGCTTGAACACCGTGACCGTCGGCTTCGTCGCAACCGGTTCCGGAGGACGCTCGAGCTCCATCGGCGCCCACGCTTCCACCGGAGCTTCGCTCGAAGATTCGGGATGTCGATTCTTTTTCTTGCGCTTTCGTTTCTTCCGTTCAAATCCATCCCCCTGTGGCATCTGAGATCCCACGGATTCTGTCGCCTTTGCGGTATTTTCCGTCAGACGATCTTTACGCGTTTCAATCGCTCCGCCTTTGGATTTCAAAATCTCTGCCAGTAATCCATCTTCTGGCGCGTCATCCCCGCGAACAATTTTAATCGTTCCACTGGGTCGAGGCGGGAGCGGACGAACCTCTCCAACCACCCGTGGGCGATTCTGCACCGGTTTCGGCGCCACCGGACGATCTTCAAATGATGCAAACGTTTTGGATAATTCATCTGAAGCACTCTCTTCAGATGGCGCAAATGATCCCACCACTTCGGGCTGACGGAATCCTGTTTTCACGACTTTTTGCTTGATCTGTTTCTCCTCTTTCACGATCGGCAAACACTCGGCGCAATAAATTGGGCGCGAGGCATCAAGCTGAATCGGCATGTCCCACACCTTTCCGCATCGTGTACAGGTGTGTGGAAATTTTGGTTTATCTTTCTTGACCCCCTGTTGCTGAGGCTTCGTGAACGTCGCCATGCGCTCGGCAGAAATCTTGAGATATTCCCCGCCTCCGAGCTGACTCCCGCTCTCCTCCGCGTCCGCTGTGGCCTGCGCAGACGCAGACCGTTCGTCATCCGTCAGAATATCCGGATACTTCACGGTCAAAGGCATGGCCGCCTCTCCAGCTTCCATTCCGCTCCAACGCAAAACCTTCTGTTCGATATCGCTTCGAGGAGACGCGTATCGCTCTCGAGAAACCGCGATCACCTTCGCCTCACTCCCCGTTCGTTTTCCAATCGGAGAAAGCGTATTTGCCGAAAATGGCTGGGTAGACGCGCCGTCCACCATCAACTTGAGATACACCTGATATTTCGCCAAGTTCACGAGATCTTCCGGCGTGAACGTTGGCATAAACTCATTCTCTAAAAATGCCGCATCTTCCGCTCCAACACGGAACGTGATGAGCGTTCCCACGTTTCCGAAGACGGCCCAGGCGACCTCTTCTTCTAATTGCTTAATGTACTGATGAGCAACGATGAGGTTCAAGCGATACTTTCGCGCTTCAGACAAAATGTTCGCAAACGATTGGTTCGCAAAGTTTTGAAATTCGTCGACATAGAGATAGAAGTCACGACGGTCCTTTTCGTACTTGATATCCACGCGTTCCATCGCAGACATCTGAATCTTCGTCACGAGCATCCCACCCAAAAGACGCATGTTATCTTCCCCGATCTTTCCCTTTGAAAGATTCACGATGAGGATCTTCCCTTCATCCATGATCCGACGAGGATCTACCGTGGATTTTACCTGCGCGACGATATTTCGAATCACGGACGACGACAAAAATTGTCCGACCTTATTTTGAACCGGCGCAATCGCTTCTGTGGCGTATTTTTCAGACCACGACGTAAACTCCGCGACCCAAAACGTTTTGACGAGCGGATCACGGATCTTCTCAACAACCCGCGTCCGATACTCCTTATCAACCAACAGACGATTGATTCCCAGAAGCGTTGCGCCTGGATAGTCCAACAACGCCAACACGCAGTTCCCCAAAATGTATTCCATTCGAGGACTCCAGACGTCTGGCCAAATCTTCTTAAAAACCCCCATCAATCCGTTCGCGACAAGATGCTTCTTATCATCAGCAACCGATTCCAAAATATTGAATCCAACCGGAAAATCCATGTCCGCCGGGTTGAAATAGACGACATCGTTGATTCGATTAGGCGGGATGAAATCAAGAATCTTCTCCGCCGTATCACCGTGTGGATCGATGTAGCAAACTCCATGGCCCGCCAAAATATCGGACAAGACCATGTTTTCGAGCAATGTCGTCTTGCCCATACCCGTCTTACCCATGATGTACATGTGGCGACGTCGGTCATCCGTTTTAATCCCAAAACGCCGCCGAGCATCCCGAAAGTTGGTCTCGGCAAACAGCGTTATTTCGTTTTCATGATCATGCAAATATTCTTCTGGCATACGGTCGAGGGAAAGAACGCAACAAGGAGCGATTCACACATCTGTTCGGACGCTATCATCGCACATCCGCAGGAGGCCTACCACACGTTATTCGAATGGAAGATTTGGTGGAGGTTCCGCACGCTTTGACTCCGTCTTCTTCAACTGTGGCGTCTTTGACTTCAAGGATTGCGGGAAGTGCCACAATGTCGCCAATTCCTCCACGTTCAGGTGAAACATCGGCATCCCCATCCAAGTCGATCGACTGCGATACGCAGACATCAACCGCTCTTTTCGTCCCGCGTTTCTCGCTTGCTTGAAAAACCAAAGCGCTCCGCTCACACCAACCTTCTTCCCTTCCGGCTTTAGGGACAACAGATGATTCGTATTAAACTGCTTAATCGCTCCGATGAACGGATAAACAGCACGCGGCTTCGACATGACAGCTTTCTTTGCCACGTAGATGAATCGAACTTTTGTCTTAAAAACAATTTTCGATGCTTTAAGCTCAATCGCTGTCAGAACATCCTTCTCCCCTTGCGTCATCGCGCTAATCTTTGACGGAGAAGACTCTTTCTTCGCCGGAGCGGCCGGGGCGCCACCAATCAAGGTTTCTGCGACAAATCCCATCCCCTTAAGCGGAAGATCCACCATCTGATCTGCAATACTCTTCTTTGCCTCCGTCTTTTCCCCTTTCAACTTTTTAATTGCAGCTTCTGCTTTCTTATAAAAATCCCCCTGCGCGATCGGCAATAATACATACTGTATCCAAACCTGTTCTCCCGGACCAAGACGAGACAAGCTCTCCAAAAGCGCGGTAATCGGATCCTTAAACTCCATCGCGATCTTATCTTCGAAATACGGGTACGTTTTGAGCGGATAAATATCCGACTTCGTCGGAATCATTTCTGTGCCCCACAAATCCCATTCTGCATCCGGATACTTGCCAGGAACGTTTCGAGAATAATCTTCCACCTGTGTAATTTCAGCGTCCGGATATTGCGCGTAGATCGCAGACTCCACCAAATCGCGCATGGATTTTGTCGTGCGAATCACGAACTGCACGCGTCCTTCAATCGAAATGATTTCACACGAAATCGTGTCCTGCGTGCGCCCCACAAGCCAATCTTCTGTCCATGTGTTGGAAGAATGCGCCCCTGCAAGATACGCGAACATGTTTTCGATCGCACGCGGTCCTTGCTCCTGAAGTTTTGGGATATCGATCGCCAACACAACCCACACCTTCTTTGCGGTGAAGACGCCTTGCTTATACCCTTGCCAATATCTCACCGCAGAAGTCACCATCAGCCACAGAAAAATAATCCATCCTCCGTTCGCAAACAAAAACCACATCGCAAAAAACGGGTTCTCACCCATTCGTTCCAAAAACGACCAATCAATCTGGAGCGTTTCTTCCATGTTTCGCAAAGAGTATACCAGCTCTTTCGATCAACCGTCTATTTCACGCAGAACAAACAAAAAAACCGCCGGATTCTATCCAGCGGTTTTTCTCTTGGCTTACTTTCGTCGACCAAACTTCTCCCACGTGACAAGCAATGGTGTGGCGAACAACATGGATGAGAACGTTCCGATCACGATACCTACAATCAACGGAAGAGTGAATTCATCGAGCGTGTCTCCACCGTAGACGAAAATCGCCGTGAGCGTGAGGAGTGTTGCCATTGAGTTCGTAATGGAACGGACGAACGTCTGACGAATCGACATTTCAATAATTTCTGGGAATGTGGCGCTCACTTTCTGGAGGTTTTCACGTACGCGGTCCATGACCACGATCGTATCCGTGATGGAGTACCCGATAATCGTCAGAATCGCGGCCACGAACGGGGTTCCGATTTCCACGCCGTACTGACGACCGAGGAAGGCGTACAACCCCAGCGGAACGAGAACCACGAATCCAGAGGCAATAATTGTGACAACACCGTATTTCCATGACTGAATCGAACCAGACACGCGACGGAAGGCATACGCCACGTAGGCCAGAATCGCCGCCAACACGACCACGAGGCCCGTCAACGATTTCTGACGAAGTTCCTGACCAATCACCGGGCCCACGGCGTCAAAGCGCAATTCCGTGACGGTTCCGTGCTTTGCGCGAAGCGCATCCACGAGCCGCTGATGTTCGTCTTCGTTCAAGCTCTTCAAACGAAACTGCATGTCCTTCTCCCCAACCGGCTGAATCACAATCGAACCCACGTCGAGATTTGCTTCATCGAGTGTGCGCTGAGTGTCGACTGGAGACGGACGATCTCCTTCAAAATTCACGGCAAGAAGTGAACCGCCGGTAAACTCAATTCCCTGCTTCAAACCCCACATCCCAAGGAAGGCGATCGAAAGACCTACCAGAATCGCAGTGATCGCGTACCAAACCGGACGAAGATTGACGAGCGTCGTTTTCATAAGCATGTGTTATTTACGCTTGGCCAAGAACAACCATGGCCACTTCGAGAGCGGTGAACGGACGAGAAGACGAAGCACCGTGCGTGTCGTCACCGTTGCGGTAAAGAGTGAGATCAATGTTCCCAGTGCGAGCGTAAACGCAAAACCCTTAATCATCGAAGAAGAGAACCAGAACAGCACGGCGGAAGAAATCAGAATGGTGACGTGACCGTCACGAATCGAAGTCCACGCGCGCTTAAACGCTTCTTCCATGGCGCGTGAGAGGTCTTTCCCAGATTCCAACTCCTCTTTCAAACGTTCGAAAACCAGAACGTTTGAGTCGATCGCCATGCCGATCGAAAGAATGAACCCAGCAATGCCAGAGAGCGTCAGCGTGATCGGCGCAAGCTTGTAGAGTGCGGCGTTCAATCCCGCGTACAACACAAGAACGATCACGGCAGAGACACCCGGAACGCGGTACAAGAGGATGGCGAAAATCGCGACGAGGATGAATCCGATCACGCCTGCCTCCAGCGACTTGTTGAGCGAATCCGCACCCAGCGTCGGACCAACCGTATTCTGGGCGATCAAATTGATCGGAACCGGAAGCGCACCCGCCTGAAGACGCTGTGCGAGCAATTTCGCTTCCGTGATCGTAAACGTTCCCGTAATCACTGCCTGGCCACCCACGATCTCATTCTGAACCGTCGGAATCGAAAGTGCTTCTCCATCCAAGAAGATCGCGACCGGCTGACCGATATTTCGCTTGGTAATTTCCGCAAAGAGATCTGCACCTTCGCCATCAAACTGGAGAGAAATCTGCGGAGTTCCGGTCTGATCAAAATCAATGACCGCGCGTTCCAAGTGCTTTCCCGTCAATTCTGTGTTCTTCCACTGATCAACCGGAACGATATCCGTTTCAACGGTCTTGCGGAAAAACGCGGCACGCACACGAATGTCCTGAGCTGTGCGCTCATCCTTCTTGAACATGAGGTGATATCCGAACGGTGTTTCAATCACGTCAGAAATCTGACCCTTCGTAGCGTTGAATGCCGGTTCTTCAAATTCCTTCACCATGATCCCCTTGCCGAACCAGCCGAGATCGCCACCAGATTCGGATGCGCCTGGCTCCATCGAGTATTGCTTGGCGAGATCCGCAAAGTTTTCCACCGTCGCTTTCGCCTTAATTTCGTCGATCAACTTCTTTGCTTCTTCTTTCGATGCGGTCGTGGACGCTGAAGCCCCCGTGGAACCTCCCCACTGAATCAAAATGTGCGATGCCAGAATCTCCGGACCCGCATCTTTTGTCTCTTCAATCTTCACCACCATGAAGTTGTCCGCAACTTCAATCAAGCGGTTCACGACGCCCGCCGGTTCCATCTTCAAATCTTCGTACAACGGCGCGTATGCTGGGTTACTCTTAATAAATCCAAGATCGCCACCCAAAGCTTTTGTCGCGGCATCCGTCGACTTCTCTTTCACGAGCGCTTCAAATCCATTTGGATCTTCCTTGGCTTTTGCGAGAACTTCTTCCGCGGTCTTCTTTGCGGCGGCGTTGTCTTCTTCCAACTTCTTCTTTTCTTCCGCCGTCAATTCACGCGCCGGATCCGTGTTCTGTTCCTTAAACTCCAGAATCGGCGTTTCACCGATCAACTTGATTGCCTGGTTCACATCACGCACGCCGGCAAGTTCTGCCGCAATGCGATAATCCTCGCCCACGCGCACCGTCGTCACGAGCGGTTCAGAAACACCGATCGAGTTCACACGACGTTCAATCACATCACGCGCACCTTCAACCGCGGCAGAACGATCGCCTTCATTGATGTTCTTCACGTCCGCCTCGTATTCGAGACGTGTCCCACCCTGGAGATCCAGACCGAGGACGAAATCCTTCGAAACATTCGGAAGATGCGTTCCGAATGTTTGGTTCAAGAAATTAATTGCGGTATTCGCGGGTGGCGGATACGCAATGGAGCCAACAACGAGCGCCAGGACAAAAAGTCCAGCAACACGGCGCTGAAGTGACGTACGAGTGAGGGTCGTCGAGACGGCTTTTGCCATAGATTGGAATGGCCGCAAGTCTAGCGGATCATGGGCAGAATGGCAAGAAATCGGAAAAGGTTTTATGCTCCAACCGTTATGAACCGCATCTTTGGATTCGTGGGACCGACGGGCGCCGGAAAAAGCACACTCCTCATGGAGCTTGTGCGGAATCTCCCCGATCGTCTCGGCATCATCAAGTCTCTCGCAACGCGCGAACGTCGCGGACCGGAGGATGACGCGTTTTATCGATTCATTTCACGTGAGGATCTGGAATCCAAACGTGCGAATGGCACCCTTCTTCAAGTTTCAGAGTACGCGGGAAATTTCTACGCGAATGATAAGCCTGACGTCGATCATCTCCTCGAAACCAAACATGGACTCATGGCGATCGTCGAAGATGGCGTGAAGAATTTTCGCGATGCGGGATACAACGTCACCGTCATCCGTATCATCCCAAAAGGAAACCCTCAGTCCACGGATGAATCACGCGCCAAGGCAGATGCCGAACGCGCCGCACTCCATCTCCCCGCGGACTTCGAGCTCGTGAATGACTTCGCTCCTGGCGGAAGAGAAATCGCGCTTAGGGAACTTTTGACGTTTATTCGGACACAAGTTATTTGAATAAAAAGAGCGCCCGCGTGGAACGGGCGCTTTCGAAACCTCTCGAGGTTCAACGCTTGGCAACGATCTGGATCCAATCGGCCTGAGCAATCGTAGAGGTGATGCGGTATCCCGCTCTCTGGATGTATCCGCGAAACTCGTCGATCGTGTAGTAGCTGAAATACCGCTCATACGGATACCCGTAGTCATTCTCCCGCCGAACCTCTTCGGCGGGACCACCGGCGTGCCGTGCCTTCACCGCGAAATACGCACAACCACCCGGCAAGAGCAGGCCATACGATGCGCGGATCACCGACTGCGTCTCTCTCTTCGAAAGATGCAACAGCGAGGCCTTGGCCAGAATTCCGTTGAACTGACGCTCGAGGCGAGACACCTCGCGGATATCCATGCAGTGAAACTCGCTTTGTGGATTTTCACGACGCGCGATTCGGATCATCTCGGAGGAAAAGTCGATTCCAACGACCTTGATCCCGCGATCCTCAAAGGCTCTCGCCATGAGCCCGGGACCACACCCCAAATCCAGAACGGTCTGCTCGTAGTCCAGCAGATTCACGAACTCCTTCACGCCGAGCTTCCACCACTCGTCCTTCTCATGGTCGCGAAACCAATCTTCTGCGATCCGATTATACGTCTCTCGAAGGTCCATACTTCCTCCCGCCGGAGGCTTAGCATGGATCAATGAGTTTTTCAAGGATTACCTTTGAAGCGATCTGCGAACCACAATGACCACAAACGAGCCCCCAAAGGGGAGCTTATGAGTATGCTGCCAGCTCATAAACAACAGTATTTACGCCCCGTGACACTTCTTAAACTTCTTCCCTGATCCACACGGACACAGATCGTTCCGTCCGACATCTTTGAAGCGAGGATCCGTGATCGGATCGTCCTTCACCTTCTCATCCCCTTCTTTGGATGGACCCGTGAGCTGAAGACCACTGGAACTTGAGAACGATCTTGGCTCTGGCTTGTTCGATTCTTCGATCGTCACCTGCACGCGAAAAATCGTTTGCGCGACCGTGTGATCAATCGTGGACATGAGGCTGTTGAACAGCCGATACGCTTCCTTCTTGTATTCCACGAGTGGATCGCGCTGACCGTAGCCCTGCAATCCAATTCCGCGACGGAGATAGTCGATCGCTTCGAGGTGATCAACCCAGTGCATATCGATCGACTGCAAGAGAATCGCTTTTTCGACCTCGCCCATACGAACCGGATCGCCAACTTTTTCCTCGATCTCGGCGTACGCTTTTTTCGCGGCGGCCATGAGCGTTTCAATGATCATGGTGCGACGCGCGGCAATATCATTCTTGCCTTCCAATCCCGTTTCCGAAATCGCGAGTGACGTTTCCGTCATCGACGGCAACAACGCTTTGGCCGCCTTTTCAATTTCTGAAAGGTCCCAACCATCCGGTGCTTCATCCGGCGTGTGCATCACGACAATCTGTTCAATTTCGCTTTCGATCGCACGCATCACTTCTGCGGTCAGTGCGCGCTGTCCATCCTCTGTACGCTCCATGGAACCCAGCAAAATATCGCGACGACGCTTATACACGGTCGTTCGATGCTTGTTCAGCACATCATCGTATTCCAAAAGATGTTTTCGAATGTCGAAGTTATGGCCTTCGACTTTTTTCTGCGCGGTCTCAATCGCCTTCGAGAGCATCTTGCTTTCGATCGCCTCATTATCCGGAAGGCCGAGAAATTCCATCTGTTTCTTCATGCGATCAGAACCAAAGACGCGCATGAGGTCGTCTTCCATGGAAACGTAAAACTGCGTAAGACCTGGATCCCCCTGACGACCGGCACGACCTCGGAGCTGGTTGTCGATACGACGTGATTCATGACGTTCTGTGCCGAGCACGTGAAGACCACCGACTTCGCGAACCGCATCGCCTTCGCCTGGAATCGGAGGATTTCCACCCAGCAAAATGTCGACACCGCGTCCTGCCATGTTCGTCGCAATCGTCACCGCGCCGCGTTTACCAGCTTGTGCGATAATCTCCCCTTCTCGTTCGTGGTTCTTGGCGTTCAACAGGTTAAACGGAACGCCGGACTGACGAAGAAGCTCCGAAAGAATCTCGTTCTTCTCGATCGAAACCGTTCCGACAAGAACCGGCTGACCCTGTTCGTGACGGCGTTTAATCTCTTCAACCACGGCTTGAAATTTTCCAAGCTGAGTCTTGTACACGCGATCCGGCAAGTCTTTGCGCTGAGAATTTTTGTTCGTCGGGATCGTCAGCACCTCAAGTTTATAGATCTTGTGAAACTCCTCCGCTTCAGTCGTCGCAGTTCCCGTCATGCCGGCGAGTTTGTCGTACAAACGGAACAAATTCTGAAACGTAATCGTCGCCATCGTGCGCGACTCACGCTGAATCTTCACCTTTTCCTTGGCTTCAATCGCTTGGTGCAACCCTTCGGAATATCGACGACCAACCATCAAACGACCCGTGAATTCATCGACGATGACAACCTCCCCGTCCTTCACGACATAATCTCGGTCAATGCGGAACAAGGTTTCTGCACGAAGCGCCTGCTCAAGATGATGAACCATCCGAACGCCACCAGCGACGTACAGATTCTCAATACCGAGCCACTGCTCGATCTTGGAAATCCCGACTTCCGTCAATGTCGCGGCACGAAGTTTTTCATCCACGTTGTAATCCGTAGATGCATCGAGACGCTTCACGAGATCGGCAAAACGATAATACAAATCCGCCGCCTCTTCCGTCGGTGCAGAAATAATGAGCGGAGTGCGCGCTTCGTCGATGAGGATCGAGTCGACTTCGTCTACAATCGCGAAGTTCAGTTCACGCTGAACCATGTCTTCCGCGCGCGTGACCATATTGTCGCGCAGATAATCAAACCCAAATTCGTTGTTCGTGCCGTACGTGACGTCTGCGCTGTATGCCTCACGTCGGCTCACCGGACGCAGATAATCGCTGTCCACACGGAAAGATCCTGTCGTATCGCGCTCTTCATCATGCGCGGTTTCGTTTTTGAACTCTGGATCGTATCGAAATCCTCCCTGATGTTGAATAATGCCGACCGTCAACCCGAGTGCGTGGTACACCTGCCCCATCCACACCGCGTCACGTCGTGCGAGATAATCGTTCACGGTGATGAGATGCACGCCTTTTCCGGTGAGCGCATTCAAATACACAGGCGCCACAGCGGTCAGCGTCTTTCCTTCACCTGTTCGCATTTCTGCGATTGATCCATTGTGAAGCGCCGCCCCACCGATCAGCTGAACATCGTACTGACGCTGCTTCAAAACGCGCGCCGACATTTCACGCGCCACGGCAAACGCTTCGGGTAAAAGCTCATCCAACGTCTTGCCCTGCGCAAGAAGCTCCTTAAACTCCGTCGTCTTCGCCTTCAATCCTTCATTCGAAAGCGTCTCAATCGAAGGACCTAGCGCATTCACCTGATCGATGACTTTGCGGATCTTTGCGACTTCTTTGGCGTTCGGATCACCGAAAATGCGGCTGTAGAGACTCATAGGTATTGGCCGCCATTCTAGTCGAAAACCCCCAAACTGGCAACCGAAAAGCCTCGGAAAAAAAATCCGAGGCTCCGTCCGAAAAAACGTGATGCGCTACTTTTTACACAAGGCCGCTTCTTTCAACTTCTGGTCATTCGCGGCTCGAAACGATCGCTGCCAGGCAACAATCGCCTCTCCGCGCGCTTTCACCCAGGCATCATGAGCAGCTTGTCGCTCTGATTGGAGATTCCGCAACACTGTTCGATGCGCAGTCTCTCGAGCAGTCCGAGCGGCCAGGATCGCATTCTCATTTTTTGCTTGACGCGCCGCTTTGACGGAAGACTCGTATGTCGCATCGAGCGGCTTTTTCGCCGAGACGTACGCATCCCACGCAACCTGTCGCTTTGCCGTATACGCGACCCACGCAGCATTAACTTCTTCCAGACGCTTCTGCCAACTAATGCTTCGCAGGTTGATAAAATTTGTTTCTGCGTTCTTCAAGCAGACTGCGGAATCCATGACAGCCTCTTTCGGCACAACTGCCTCCATCTGCGCTTCCGTGTCTTCACCATTTGATTTTACCGCCCCCTGCTCAGCCTCGGCCTTTGGTTTCACCGCTTCAAAAATAGTCGCCTCCTGAATTGCCGGAGTCTTCTCACCAATGTTCAGCGGAATGGGCTTACCCTTCACGGATTGAATCTGTCCCCACACAGGAAGCGCAATCAAAAGCGTCAGCGCCACCCCTGCAAGAAATGCATGGACGATTTTCATATGTATTTTTGGATATCAAAAAGATATCCACAGTATATCATGCGACCCTGCTTATTCCGCTTTGCGTGAATCCAAATCCCGCTCCTTGCGCTGAGCAAGCGTTTCACGCAGATGATCCTTCACCTTATCAATCGCTTTGTAGAGATCTTCTTCGTTCCGTTCAACACGAATCACGTTTCCTTTTACGGAAACACTCGCGGTGCACACATGAACCTTCCCCTTGTTGTGATGGTTCGTATCCCGTCCAACATTCACATCAATTTGCACGATGTCGTGAGCGTATTTCTCAAGCATCGTAAACTTTTCTTCGATGTACGCACGAATCGCCTCTGTGAGCTCCATGTCTGTGGCTCGAATGTTGATCGTCATATATTTTCATCCTAGCTCAAACGCCTGAAGGTGGTAAGTGGATAATTAGAACCCTAAATATTGCACCTCATCTTCCAAGAGAATCCCAAGCTCATCGCGCACTTTCATTTTCACCAGAGAAGAAAGCGCGAGAACATCTTGAGCCCGTGCTCCGCCAAGATTCACGAGAAAATTTCCATGAACCGGACTCACCTGTGCTTTTCCAACCGTCGTTCCCTTTAAACCCAACTTTTCGATGAGCCATCCGGCGGGCAATCGATGTGCGGACAAAAAGTTTTCCGGAATCTCATCTCCCTGACGTTTCAAAATCTCCAACGCGGACTCATCAGTGAAATCAAAATTCTTGAAAAGGCACCCCGCACTGAATGCGCCTTGCGGCTGAGAATCTTTTCGCTTGCTCGCGATTTCTTCAATCTTCTTTTTTCCCTCCGCTCCATCTCCAACCTGGAGCATCATCGTCGTATTCAAAATCACATGCGGCTCGTGCTTAAACCGACTATCACGATATCCAAATCGACATTCTTCTTTGGAATACGTCACGCGAGTTCCGGTTGCTGGGATATACGCATCCACGGAAACCACAACATCTTTCATCTCCCCACCAAAACATCCCGCATTTCCATACGTCGCCCCGCCAATCGTTCCAGGAACACCCGTTCCCCATTCAAATCCCACAAGATTCGCATCAGCAAGCTGTTTTGAAACAAGACCAGTAAACGCTCCAGCCGCGGCCGTGACAGACGCTCCCTCAATCTTCGTCGTGCGATCTGTTGCGTGGATCACAGCGCCTTCATATCCAGTATCAGAAACAAGAAGGTTGGAACCCCCACCGATGACGGCATACGGAATCGAAAGACGTTTCGCCGCTTCAACCGCCGCAATCAATTCCTCTGCACTCCCGGCATCTAGATACAACCGCGCAGGCCCACCAATCTTGAGATAGGTATGCAAAATCATCGGCTCGTTTTCTTTTGCCGATGGAAACGCGGTTTTAAAATCTGCGACCTGTTGATCCGTGAGTTTTGTCATACGTTGCGAATCGCATCATCGATATCTCCCGCCCCCATCACGATCACAACGTCTCCTTCTTTTGCATGAACGAGAACTTGATCAACCGCAGATTTCGGATCTGACGCGTATTCAACCACACGCTTCACTTCACGATCCGCATCATGCCGCACGATCGCATCCACAAGATCTTTGGAGGAAACGCTTTCATCCTGTTTCGCATCTCGTCCTTTCACGTCGTAGATTTCGCAGAGAACCAGAACATCCGCGAGATCGAATGACGTCACGAAATCGAGAAAAAGATTTTTCGTTCGATTCCGATGATGCGGCTGAAAACATAAAAGCACACGCGAGGACGGAAAAGATTCTTTCGCAGCCGCGAGTGTTGCCGCAATCGCCGTTGGATGATGGCCGTAGTCCGAATAAATCCGTGCACCGTTTTGAATGCGGAGATATTCGAATCGGCGCCAGATCCCCGGAAACGCAAACAGCGCTTCATGGATCACCGCATCCGAAACACCGGATTCCTTTGCCATCAACGCTGCTGCCGTCGCATTTCGTCGATTGAACTCCCCCGGAATCTGCAAACTAAATGGCTGAGCATCCGTAAATGGAATGACTCGCGGACCAGAAACGTCTCCAACAATCTTTCGAACGTTCGCATCATTCATGTTGGCGACGAGAACACCGCCTTCTGGAAGTCGTCCAACAAGTTCACGGAACGTCGCGATCATCTCCTCGATATTTGGAAAAACATCCGTATGATCCAACTCGATATTATTGAGAATGATTGCTTGCGGATGAAACTCCAAAAAATGTTTTGCGTATTCATCCCCTTCAATCACGACAAGTCGCGTATGCCCGATCCGAAGATTTCCGTCTGGAAATGAAGGAAGCTTACTGCCAACAATCACCGTCGGATCCATGTCAGCTTTTTCAAAAATCGATCCAAGCATCGCCGTTGTCGTGCTCTTTCCATGTGTTCCGACAACGAGGATCACCGCGTCGTCTTTGAACCACTCGCCAAGAAACGCGAAGTTCGTCATCTCCGGAATATTCCGACGACGAGCTTCTTCCCGCTCTGGATTCGTTTCCGGTGCGGCAGATGTATAAATGACAACATCGCATTCCATCGGAATGTTCTCCGCTCTTTGCCCGATCGTTACCGTCGCTCCCCGTTCCGCCAAAATCTTCGTCTGCTCGCTTTCTACGGCGTCCGATCCGGAAACGCGAACACCCGCCGCGAGGAGAAGCTTCGCGACCGCCGACATGTTAATTCCTCCAATGCCCACAAAATGGGCGGAGCGGATATCCTTGACATTCATGTTCGTGAGCGTACCGAAGAATGCGCCTTCGGGCAATCGTCCATGCTAGAATCTCGCCATGCAGAACCTCCTCTCCCAGGACCCCGAAATCGCGGGTCTCATCAACGAAGAAACCGCTCGTCAGATGGACGGGCTCGAACTTATCCCCTCGGAGAACTACACCTCTCCAGCCGTGCTTGAGTCGCTCGCCACCACTCTGAGCGACAAGTACGCCGAAGGATATCCGGGACGCCGCTACTACACCGGCAATGAGGTCGTCGATAAATTGGAAACTCTCGTACAAGAACGCGCCAAGAAATTGTTCGGCGTTCCGTATGTGAACGTTCAACCGTATTCCGGAAGTCCCGCGAACCTCGCCGTCTACATCGCGCTTCTCGAACCAGGTGATGCGTTCATGGGATTAGATCTTCTCGCCGGCGGACATCTCACACACGGATGGAAATACAGTGCGACCGCAAAACTCTGGAAGAGCATCCCCTATCATCTCAAAGCTGACGGCTCGTTTGATTTTGAAGAGATCCGACTTCTCGCACTCGAGCACAAACCAAAACTGATGTGGTGCGGCGGAACCGCCGTTCCTCGTTCAATTCCGTTTCTCGAATTTGCAAAAATCGCGGACGAAGTTGGCGCGTATCTCGTCGCAGATATTTCCCACATCGCCGGACTCATCGCCGGCGGCGCGCATGAAAGTCCTGTTCCGCACGTCCATCTCGTCACAACGACCACACACAAAACACTTCGAGGCCCACGCGGCGCCATGATCATGGCTACGGAAAAAGGACTGGCGAAAGACGCCGATCTTGGCATGAAGATTGATAAAGCCATCATTCCAGGACTGCAGGGCGGTCCGCACATGAACACGATTGCGGGAATTGGTGTGGCGCTAAAAGAAGCATCAACACCGGAGTTTCAGACGTACGCAAAGAATGTCGTAGAGAATGCAAAGACGCTCGCGACTGCACTGACGTCACATGGATTCAGCCTCGTCTCCGGCGGAACGGACAACCATCTTCTTCTCTTGGATTTTTCTTCTACTGGCGTCGGTCGTGGAAAATTATTTCACCTCGCACTCGAACGCATCGGACTCTACGCGAACATGAACACGGTTCCGAACGATCAAAGTTCTGCGCTCTGGCCGTCCGGATTGCGCCTCGGTTCTCCTGGAGCAACGACACGTGGAATGGGAGCTCAAGAAATGGAAAAAATCGCCGACTGGATTTCGCGCGTTGCAGATCATCTCAAAGAGACTCAAGTTCCGACCGAAAAAGAAGCACGAAGTGCTGTCATGAAAGATTTTTCCGCGTCTCTCCAAGCAGACCCGTTCTACACAACACTTCGCGAAGAAGTTCGCGAACTCTGCCGCAAGTTTCCGATCCCTTCTGCAAATTTGTAGATAAAAAAAGAACGTCACCAGGACGTTCGTAAGATAAGTGGGGGCGGAGGAGGTGTGAACAGGAACGAGAAATCGTGCGAGAGGAAGGTTGAGAGAACCGAGCATCCGTTGCAAGCGGGGGCAGGTCAACGATCTCGGCGATAAGACTCGCCATATCCTGCGGAAACTGGAGGAACCGCAGTCTCGCCTTCTGGACGCAGACGCATCCACGAGTCTTCCGAATATGCGCTGAACCGCACACCGCGGACGACCTCCATCTCATTCGGGGGAAAAGGACGGAGATGCCGAGAACATAGACGAATTCTCCCATTCCGTCAAGACTTGCTCCATCGTCTGATTCATCGTATTCTCGGGCGCATGAAGATCATTGATGGTCGCGCCCTTGCCGCAGAGATCCGTGCCAGAACCGCCGAACGAATTTCCACTTCGGGACAAACGCCAAAACTGGCGGTTTTATTGGTGGGCGATGATGCCGCCTCACATCTCTACGTTTCATTAAAAGAGAAGGCCGCCAAGGAAGTCGGTGTTGCCACCGACATTCAACGCCTCCCCGCGACAACTTCAGACGATGAACTTGTTCAATTGATCGAAACCTGGAATGCAGACGATTCGATCAATGGCATTCTGATCCAACTTCCTCTTCCAGAAGGACACGATGAAACTCGGATCGTTGCCGCGATGGATCCAAAAAAGGATGCCGACGGATTTCATCCAAAAAATATTGAAAATCTTTTGTCCGGCAAAGGAACGATCATCTCTCCAGTTCACGAAGGCATCCTCCGCCTGATCGCCGCAACGGACGTTGTTCCAAACGGCGCCACTGCCGCACTCATCGTGAACAGCGACGTGTTCGCAAAACCTCTTGCCTATCTTTTAGAAAAAGCTGGCTCACGCGTTACAACCACTTCGGCAGATGATCTCGACAAGAAAGCCGTCGCAACGGCTCAGATCGTTGTCATTGCTATTGGACGCGCAAACTATCTCCAACGCGGAATGTTTTCTTCCAATACCTGTATTATCGATGTCGGGACAAACAAACTCGACAACGGAAAAACCGTCGGCGACGTCGACGTCTCATCTCTCGAAGACGTCCCCGGCTGGCTTTCCCCCGTCCCCGGCGGCGTCGGCCCCATGACCATCGCCTTGCTTTTAAAAAACGTCACCGACCTCACCCTCTCCCCCTCTCCATCCTCCCCCTAAACGAGGTCCGCAAAACGAAAATTTTTGCGAGGATGTGTTTGACGATGCGAGCAAAGCGAGCGAGGAGCCCCGCAGAAAAAATTTTCGTCTTGCGGACCTCACCCTCCCATCCCTTCACCCAAAACTGATCGCATTCTTTTCTTCTGCGCATGCGAAGACGCCAAAAAAATCGCCAGGAGCTCTAATAAATACTGGACGTACAATTCAATACTATTCAACGCATAACGAACGTCACCAATTAAAAACTGCGCGTAGAGCAATTGAAGTGTAATCGTAATCCCCATCCAAATTCCGATAAAAATTCCCATTTCTTTTGCCGAGAGCGTCCGAACAGAAAACGCCCAATCCGCGAACAGGAACGAAATCCCGAAGGCGACCGCCCACATCGGCAACGCGAGCCACCAACCGGAAAGACCACTAAAAACGTAGCGCAGAAGAAGCGCACTCACGACGAGAAGCGCCATCCATTTGAGAAGAGAAATTCCGGTCAATCGAAACCACATAAGATTAGAGATGAACTGAGAATAAGATACCGTGAATGAGCGCAAGAAGAAAGACAACCGCCACGACGATCGCCATGGGAACCGCGCGTTTGAGCTTCACTGCCATCAACGCCACCGTAATCGCCGTCACACTGCTGAGTACGCCTCCAACAAATCCAACCGTTGAAAGAAAATCTCGCGTGAGAAAAAGGAGGAGTAGAATCGGTGCCCCGATCGCAAGCGCAAATGAAACCCACTTTGACATCTTCGCATCACGCTCAAACGTTGCACGCAAATCCTGAACCTGCGTCAGAAATGAAGTCGCAACGGCCAAGAATCCCACCAAAGGGAGGAGCCAAAACAATCCAGCCGGCAATGCGTGCGCAAGTTCAGATGCGGTGCGAATCCCCGGAATCGCGCTGGCCGTAAAAACCGCAAACACCCACATAAAAAATGCAGAAACGAGCGTCGCGAGTGAAACCACCAGTCGAGTCCGGTCTGCTTTGCGTTCACAGACGTCGACAATCTCTGGAATGACCATGATGCCAAATGTCGAAAAAAGAAACGCTCCAACAACCAAAAACGCTGAACTCCAATCCGCTTGCAAGAACCGCGCTCCATCTCCGTCGATTCCATACACAATCGACAGCGCAAGCAGAGTTAGAATGAGAAGCCACGTAAGCACGGTCTCCACTTTCACAATCACTTTCAACCCGTACATCACCACCACCGAACTTCCAATCCAAAACAACAGTTGCCACGAAAGCAAACTCAGATTCACGCCCAGCGCTTCACCTATCACAGACAAAAACTCTCCGCCAAGAATGAGATAGATCAAGCACGCACCGATAATGTGGAGAGGCTGTGTGATGAATGTGATGCGCTGTGCCCACGGCCCCAACACCTCTCCCGCCTGACCAGGCATGCGTTTCTTGGAAAGACTTGGTTTTGCCAAGATGACTTCGACATACAATAGATGTGCGGCGAGAACGGCAAATACCAGGAGCCAGTACACTACGCTCCCGGTCAGAATTCCGACGCGATCCATGGCGATCGGCAAGGCGAACACCCCGGCACCGATAATCGTTCCGATCAAGGTAAGGGTCGCACGAAGGAAAGGCGAGCTCCGATGGATCATTTGCGCCAGTATATCACCCCATCTCGTCGCGTTATCACACGTGATTTTACGCGACTTGCCCGCCGGTCCGCGGCGCGGTAGGTTTCTATCGAATATGTCCTTGGAACGTCTGACCCCGCAAAACCTAGAGGCTGAGCAGTCCCTGCTGGGCTCCCTCTTGTTGGATAAAGACGCCATCATCAAGATCGGTGATATCGTGGTTGCAGAGGACTTTTATGCGGATAAACACAAATCGATCTTCGAAGGGATGATCGATCTGTTCCGCAAACATGAACCGATCGACCTTCTTTCACTTTCCAATCGTCTTCAAGAAAAAGATGAGCTCGAGCGCATCGGCGGACGCGCGTATTTAATCCAGCTCGCAAACTCCGTTCCTACGGCGAGCCACGTGCTCCACTACGGTCAGATTGTTCAAAAAAAATCCACGCTTCGTCGTCTGCTCAACGCGGCACACGACATCACCGCGCTTGGATACGAGCAATCAGAGGACGTGGAAGATCTTCTCGATAAAGCGGAGCAGAAACTGTTTAAAGTTTCACAAAAATTTCTTAAGGCGAGCTTTACCGCGATTCAAGATGTGTTGGATGACGCATTTGAACGCATCGACGAACTCCATCGAGAAAAAGGAAAAATGCGTGGAACGCCGTCCGGCTACACGGATCTGGATGAACTTCTTGGCGGTCTCCAAAAGAGCGACCTCATCATTCTGGCCGCTCGTCCGGCTTGCGGAAAAACCTCGTTCGCCCTCGATATCGCCCGCAATGCCGCGGTAAAAGCCAAATGCCCCGTTGGAATCTTCTCTCTGGAAATGAGCAAGGAACAGCTTGTCGACCGTCTACTTTGTGCCGAGGCGAACGTAAACCTGTGGAGTCTTCGCACGGGCCGACTTTCCGAATCTGGACCTAATGATGACTTCTCTCGGATTGGTCACGCGCTCGGCGTTCTTTCCGAAGCGCCGATCTATATCGATGACTCTGCCAGCGCGAACATCATGGAAATTCGTGCCAAGGCACGACGTTTGCAGATGGAAAAAGGTCTCGGCCTTCTCATCATCGACTACTTACAGCTCATGGAATCGCGAACGTCGGGATCGGATAACCGTGTGCAAGAAGTTGCAGAAATCACGCGTGGTCTTAAATCCATCGCGCGTGAACTCAACATCCCGGTGATCGCGCTTTCTCAGCTGTCTCGTGCCGTGGAACTTCAAAAGCCGGCCATCCCGCGACTCGCTCACCTTCGTGAATCAGGTTCGATTGAGCAAGACGCTGACATTGTCATGTTCATCTATCGCAAAGCCGCGGACCGAAACTACCGCATCGAAGATCTTTCTCCAGACGAAAAACACGTCGCAGAAATCCACATCGCCAAACATCGTAACGGCCCAACCGGCGTTGTTACCCTCTTCTTTGATGACAGTCGTGCCAGCTTCAAGAATTTGGCCAAGAAATTCCAACAAGGCGCTCCACAACTCGCGACGGCCGGAGATGGCCCCGGACTCCCCGCTCCAGAGCCATTCAATCCTTCGACGCCGATCGAGGCCACGCCTCCGCCATCCACGCCGTTTTGATTTTTACTCAGACATTGCTAAGCTCTCACAACTCCCGTCGTTGCGAGCATAAAGCAGACGCGAAGCAATCTTGATTGCAGGATTGCCGCGTCGTCGGACTCCTCGCAACGACAACCATAAAAACTATGTTCAACAAGCTCAAACAGTTCAAGGACATCCGCGATAAGGCAAAAACGATTCAGACCGCTCTCGCCGCAGAACGCGCCGAAGGCTCTTCCGGATGGGGCAAAGTCAAAGTCACCGTCGACGGGAACCAGAAGATTCTCGACGTTTCGATTGATGACGGCATGATGAATGACAAGACGAAGCTTCAGGAGCTCATCCGCGAAGCCACGAATGACGCGCTTCAGAAAATTCAGAAAGTCATGGCTTCCAAGTTGAAAGACATTGGCGGACTGGATCTCGCGCAGGACATTCAAGACGTGATGGGCAAAAATTAATTTCGATGTCGTCCGCGCCACGCCCGATCCACGACGCGGCCGCCGCGTTCGATAGCCTTCCCGGCGTTGGTCCCCGGGCGGCGTTGCGGTATGCGTATTGGCTTGCGGCACAGCCAAAAGATTTCATCCGCAAATTCGCACGTGCTCTCGATGGGATGACGGAAGGAATCGATCAATGCACCACCTGTGGAACATGGACGGAAACTTCTCCCTGTTCGATCTGCATCGATCCGAAGCGTGATACGTCGGTTCTTTGCGTCATTGCTACCGCACAGGACGTCCGCGTCCTCGAAGACTCTGGAGCCTATCGTGGCCGCTACCATGTTCTTGGAGGCCTCATTGATCCGATCGAGGGACGGACACCTGATACGCTTTCTATCGATAAACTTCTGGCGAGATTGCAGTCCCCCAACAATCAGGTCACAGAAGTCATCCTCGCACTGGATCCAGACGTCCCGGGAGATACCACTGCAATGTATCTCGGACGCAAATTAGCGAATCTTCCCCTCAATATCACGCGCCCGGCTCGGGGACTTCAGCACGGTTCGCAGATCGAATACGCAGACGGAGCAACGCTTTCGGATGCTCTCATGAACCGCCGACGAGTGGACAAAAACTGAACTCTATCGTAAAACGGCGGAGGTTCCTTCTAGATGGAAAGGAGGTAAAAAATGGGCTTTTGTCCGAGTTGTGGGAATTCGTTGCCAGTCGATGGCGAGTGCTCTGAGACGTGCCGAAAAAGCCGCTCGACACTCCCCGCACCAGATTCAGATATGAACGCGCTTCTCGTCGAAGCCCGTCCAACCCCGATCGATCCGATCGAGCTGAAAAGCGTCACGACAATGCCCGCCCCGGAAGATGGCGGAGCTGTCATCGACGCGTACGAAACCGAGATGGATCTGACGGACATCTCGTGTTGGAACTGCCAGAGCGACTACGAAGAAGGCGCACAGTTCTGTGCCGAGTGCGGAAAGCCTCGCGGTACAAGTCCACGGACGCACACCGAGCCGTACATGGCGGCGAAGAAGAAGGGCTCGTTCTCTTCTGCTCCGGTTCCCAAGTTTGAGTCTCCACAGATTCTCAAGGACCCCACAGCTCGGCCTCGTCCGATCGCCAGTAGCTCCTACTCCATCATTCGCCGAGATAGAAACTCGACGAAGCCTCCACCGCGCACGCTCAAGGAAAAGCGTGTCATCGCGAACATTTCCCATCACAAGGGAAGAAAGAAGTAACCCCGCCTCTCACGAGAGGCGGGGCATTTTTATGACAAAAAACTCGCCGGTTAGGCGAGTTTCGTGATTTTCACTTTCGTGAACGGCTGGCGGTGTCCGACGCGCTTCTTGTAGCGGACCTTCGGCTTGTACTTCACCACCGAAATTTTCTTGGCGCGGCCGTGGGACACAATTTCTGCCGTCGCTTTGGACGAGAGAAACGGCGCACCAACCTGCACGTTCTTGGCATCTTCATCCGAGATGAGGAGCACTTCGAACGAGACGGCAGAACCGGCTTCAGAATCGAGTTTTTCGACGTTCAGAACATCGCCTTCTTTGACGAGATACTGCTTTCCGCCGGTCTTGATGACAGCAAACATAGTGGGGAGAGGATACAAAACTGCGCCCAAATTGTCAACGACTCCTAGCGTGTCCCCAACTTCACCTCAGAACCGACAGAAATCCCCTGTTTTTGGGCCGTTCCCGCGGGAAGCTCGAGAACCCACTTCGCCGTCTCTTGCGGCGTATATCGGGCTGGAACCGGGTTTTTGAGGGTTGGAGCTGGCAATGTGGCGATCTCCACGACCTTTCCATCTAGAATCCAGAGGATGTCGATATCAAACTTCATATTCGGCATCCACATCCCATGAATCGCCTCCTCCCCGAACAGGAAGAGCATTCCCTGCCCTTCTGCGAGCGATGGACGCCCTGAGAGCCCTCGAATCTGCTTCTGCGGCGTATCAGCGATCTCAACCGAAAAAACGTGCTCATCGACCATTAATCGAACCGGACTCGCCGCAACAGGAACCGCAATAAAAAACCAATACACAATCACCGCCAGCACGATCAGCGCGGCGCCTACCGGAAGAAGGAGAAGCATGGTTCGAGTCGTCATACAGAACGTTTTGCGGCGCGTTGGCCGGCGATCACGGACGCGGCCGCGGCTAAAACGATTAAAGCGACGATGAGAAAATATTTTCCTTTTGTCTGGAGCCCGAGTGCAAGAACGCCAGCGAACAACGCGACCGCCCAATAAAGCCAGACAGCGACCTTGTGCGGGACTCCGGCTTTCAATAATCGAAAATGCAAATGTGAATCATCTCCGCGATACCATGGAACTCCGCGACGAATACGTCCGAAGATGACCAGCGCGACATCCGCAATCGGAATCGCGAGAACGGCCAGTGCAATCGCGATCTTCGCACTCGAAAGAATGGCGAGGACACCGAGAAGAAACCCCGCGATGGTAGATCCAGATTCTCCGAGAAACTGTTTTGCGGGATGCGCATTCGTTGGAAGAAATCCGGCAAATGCTCCACCAACAATTCCAGAAAGAATCCCAACACCTGGCTGATAATACGCTGGAGAAAGTGAAAGCGCGCCAACCAACCCAGCCCCAATCACAGCAAGACCCGCGACAAGCCCATCAAGCCCATCGAGCACCTTTAAGCTGTACGTCGCGATCAGTAGCCAGAGGAATGTGAGAATGTCGGATGGAAGCGAGAGACCAAAGCCCTGCCACCACACGAGAGACAATCCACCCGTGCCCGTTGGATTCGTGACCTGCACAATCCCCACCCCGCCCAAAATCGCGGCAAACGCAGCGGCAATAGGAAAGAAAATCTGAATCGCGGGTGAAAGCGGTTTTCGATCGTCAAGCAACCCACCGATCAGCAAAATAGAGATCCCTGCAGCGATTCCGATCAACGAACGAGCCGACAGCTGAAGCTGATCCAATGCTCCGGTTGCCGCCAATGCTCCGATCCCCGCCACAATCGCCGCCGCAACTCCCAATCCACCCCAAAGCGGCATGACCTTGTCATGAATCTTTCTTCCACCACTCGGAATATCGACCGCCTTGGCACGCTTTGCCAACCGGCTCGTCAGCGGTGAGATCATCCACGTGCAACCTGCGGCAATAATGCCGAGCGAAACGGCCGCTTGGATGGCGAGTGCGGGATCCATCATGTGAGATTAAACGGGCTTCGCTTTCACCACCTCGAGTTTACTGCCCGGGTGGAGAATAATCGTGTCCCTTCGCCCAACTTCACCACGCAATAGCACGTCCGCCAAGCCATCATCCACACGCTCCTGAATCAAACGGCGCAACGGGCGCGCACCAAACAACGGATCGTATCCAGCCTTTGCGAGCTCTTCGACCGCCTCATCATTCGTTTGGAACGCAATGCCCTTCTCTTCCAATCGCTTTGAAATCCCGTTAATCATCAGCCACGCAATCTGCGTCACTTCGTCGATCGAAAGTGGCTTAAACACGACAACGCCATCAAATCGGTTCAAAAACTCCGGACGGAAAATCCCCTTCAATTCCTGTTCCAACAATGCCGTTGTGATTCGTTCAATCTCCGTTCCCTTCGCGGTTTCTGCTTGAATGAACGGCGTACCTGCATTCGACGTCGCGATCAACATCACATTCGTAAAATCAACGGTTCGACCAACGCCATCTGTGAGACGACCATCATCCATGACTTGGAGAAACAACGTGAGAATATCCGGATGCGCTTTTTCTAATTCATCAAGAAGTACGATGGAGAACGGAGACTTTCGAACCGCTTCAGTGAGCAGTCCTCCACGCTGATCTCCCGGCGCACCGATCACGCGAGCGATACTCGATGAATCCTGATACTCCGACATATCAAGACGAACCATCGCATTTTCATTTCCAAAATATTCCGAAGCAAGTGCTTTCGCGAGCTCTGTCTTTCCCACACCCGTTGGACCCAAGAAGAGAAAATTTGCAATCGGCCGCTTCCCTTCTCGAAGCTCGGCACGCGCTCGACGAATCGCCCGAGAAACCGAGACGACAGCTTGATCCTGTCCGATCACACGCGCGTGAAGCTTCTCTTCAAGATTGAGAAGCTTGTCGCGCTCAGAACCGGTCACAGCTTCGACCGGAATCGACGTGCGATCGTGAACGACATGCGCAACATCTTCCGCTGTCACAGAAGCGCGTTCGCCCTTCTCATTTCGCGCCAACACAGATGCTTCACGCAAAATATCCAGCGCGCTTTCTGGAAGCGCCATGTCGCGCAAATATCTTCCCGCAAGCTGAGACGCTTTTTCCAGCGCCGCATAGGAACAAAAAACACGATTCTTGTACTCGATTGCCCCAGCTTTTGCCATGAGGACATTGAGAACTTCTTCCTGTGGTAATTCGTTGATAACGATTTTTGTGAGCTTCGTCGCAATCGGACGACGCTCCAGATACTCCGTCCAAGCAGATGGCGTGATTGTCAGAATCGCAAACACATATCGCTTCTCAAGCTCGCTCGCGAGAATCTGAGAAAGATCCATTGGTCCCGCAGAACCCGTCAGTGCTTCTGCATTTCGAATCACGAGAACAATATTTCCAGAGATCGCAACTTCATTCATCATCGCGATCAATCGTTCCGCCGCGTATCCTGGATCACCGGAAGCCGCAACATGTGCGAGGTCGATGGAAACAAGTCGCTTGTCGAACAAGACCGGCGGCACTTGCTCTTCCACCATGAGACGAGCCAATCCTTCAACGATAGATTCTTTTCCAACACCCGGCTCACCGACCAAAATCACCGACTTTCCGCCGCCTTCAATCGCACGCAGGAGCTCGTCCATTTCGCGCTTTCGACCGACAAGTGGCGCAAGATATCCATTTCGTGCCGCGAGTGTCAGATCTTCGCTAAATCGATCCAAAAGCGGCGTCTGACGCGCGGTCATCGCACGGTTCATTGAAGAAGATGGCTTGAGCGCGGCAAGCTCAATAAACCGACGATTATCATCATGAAGCTGTTCTTCGATGCGAATCCACTCGGCCACACGACGTGCGTGTTCTGGCGGGATTCCCAGTGAATCCATGGCTTCTTGCATGCGTGGGCTATCCTCGAACGCCTGAAGAAAAATCTCAATCACTCCCACATGCGCACGATGCGCCTCACGCGCACTTGCATAGGCCAACGCCAGTGTTCGTCGTGCATCCTTCGACATGTGAATCGGCGGCTGACCCGATTGATCCTTCGAGAGGACGCTCGCAATCGGATTTTTCACACGATCAAACGAGAGACCGAGACGCACAAGAAACAGCGCACCCGTACGACTTGCGAGCGCCGACGCGAACAAGACATTCGGCGTCATCTCCGTCTTCCCCATGGTTTTTGAGACACGATACGCATCTTCGATCACGCTCATCGCATCCGGAGCCATGTATGGCGCGATATCAAAACGAACATTCGGGACAACTGCCGTTGATTCTTTTCCCGCCGGCTTTCCCCAGTTCGGAAGACGCTCCGATTCACGAGAAAATTCAAACAAGCGGAAGATCAAGAAGCAGAGAGAAAGAATTCCAATCCAGAACCAGGTCACTTCGATACGGCCAGAAGTCCAAAATATCGATTCAAAAACATTTGCGAGAACTTCGAGCGACATCAGACGCCACACGAAAAACGAAAAACATCCCAGAACAAATGCGAGCAATCCCAAGTGAAGCGCCGCTCGCGTAGAACGACGGAACTTTCGAAACCCGATCGTGAACTCATCCACGGGAGCCGACCACACCAAAAATCCATCCGGAGATGGCACGCCAATCCCCGCTCCGCCGCAAACTTTGCAGGTCGCCGAACGACGCGGATCTCCTCCGCAGGCCGTACAAACAATGGCGGTAAGTTCTTCGGCCATATCAAATCGCTCGGAGCGCATTAATCACCCCAAACGCAATCGCGAGAATCGGCGCAAGCATCCAAAGCAAGATTCCCACTCCGTAAATAATCGATTCAACAACAAACGCAATCGATCGGCCGACCAACACCACGAACCTCATGAAGATACTGACGAGTTTTCCCGTGAGATCCGCTTGGCCATACATCGGGACAAAGAAATTCTTGATCCAGATCCGAAATCCATACGACGACGCACGATACGCCATCGCCCGACGCGCAGAAGAAATCACGCGCAACAATCCGGTCGTGTACCACCACGCCGGAAACCAAACCACACTTCCGAGCAAGTCGATGACAACAAGCCGCGCCACCGCGCCCCCTTTCGCGTTCATGTGTAAATTATATCACAAAATCAAAAGTCCTCTGGACACGCACGCCAGAGGACTTTTGGAGCCGGGCTTG
>JAGOQY010000049.1 GCA_018063125.1 Patescibacteria group bacterium
CATGCGCATTGGTGAGGACGTATCCCGAATTTGGTTGGATGATCACGCCTGATCCCTGTCGGTTTCCGCACAGAACCCAGACAACCGCACGTCGAACTTCAAAGGGGAGCTCTGCGGCGCGTGAGATCGTTGGGAACAGGGTTCCGGAAATACTGACGAGGAGGAGAAAAAGAGAAGCGCATTTCATGGAGAGAAGTGTAGCACTAAAGAAAAAACGCCCCAGATCATTTCTGATCTGGGGCGCCCGGCATCAACGGGGAGGTGGAGGAAGTGACCCGAGAATGCCTGCGAGTCGTTGGACGAGGACCATCTGCCGGAGGCCGAGATGATCCGCTTCGCGAAGGAGCTGGTGGACGATGTGTGCGGAGCGCTGAGTGGCGATCTCGGGGATCGTCTGTCGTTCTTCCGGAGCGGTCGAGAGGATCTCTTCGAGCCGGATGACGAATTCATATCGTTTCCGATACACGATCCCTACGAGGTACGGGAGGCTCTTCGCGTCCATCCCGAGCGCCGCGATGAGACGAAAGACGCGAACGGCGTCATCTTGTCGCTCGGGTTCGAGGTCTCGGCACCACGCATCGATCTCGTTCGCCCCCGTGTAGAGCAGGGTCGCTTCTTTTGCGACCACGAGGTCGTTTTCTTCGATGACGATACGATCCGCACGTTCGTTGTCAGAGACGAAGAGCGTCCCGACGCGCGTTGCTGGATACCGTTGCTTCGGTTCTCCGGGCTCTTGGCTCGGCTGAAGCCCGCGGAGAATCGCGAGTCGCAGAATCCTCTGCGGTGGCTGTTCGTGAGCGTCCGTGAATCCCTCCTGGAGCATGAAGCTTCCAGGAGCGACAAACGGCCGCAGGCTTGGAAAGGCGTTATCGCTCATGGGGAGTCTCCAGGACGGGGGAAAGAACAGGCGAAACATAAGCGGAAATAGGAGGTTTCGTCAACCGGTGAAGGGCATAATCTTGACGAAACCCCAATTTTTGGGTAGTTTCAGATGAGGTCAATTGGGACCTGGTCTTTCAAATCGGAAGGAGGTCCGTCATGCCGACGGACAACGCAAAGAAGGAGAGTGGCGAAAGCGGAACGCACCCCGTCGCTGCGGATGATCTCATTGAGGTGCGATTCGCGTACGAACCCGGAGAGGACGTCAAAGGACGCATCCGAGGAGATGCATTTGGCCGGCGAAAGCTGGTTTCAATCGAAAGCTACGCCTCGAGCCTCAAATGGCTACGTCGACCGCCGCAGAATCGCGAGCGTTGGGTCTGTCGCGTGATTCGTGACACGGATCCGGACAATGCCCTCAAAGGGCGTCTCTACGTTCAGCTCGTCCAGCCGCGTCATCTCATCTTCCCTGTTCGTTCTGGTGCGGTGCTTCTTGTACCGGAAGCGACGCTGATCAAGCTCGAGTCCACGCCGCAGATGTTGCGCCTCATTTATGAGGCGACGACCGATCTGGAATTTTCGACCGAGCAGGTCAATCAGGTGCTGCAGCTCGACTTCCATCACCCGGTCGGATTCGATCCGCGAGTCTCGGCTCCGAAGATTGCCTATGACGAGCCGACGAGCTTTGCTATGCGAAGAGGCTATGGACTCTCTCGAGTTCTCCGAGGTTCGAACGAGGGCCGTACGCCGGTTTCTCGAATCACACTCTGGGTCTCGCCGGAGAATAACACCTACGGCCAAGTGCGCCTGGAAGATGCGATATACGGCGATGTGGCTCCGCGGGAGCCGCGCAGTACTTACGCTCATCTGCCGCATATGCCCGACATGAAGAAGAAGTTCGACGCGTCCGTCGCGTACTGGACGACTCACGCATTTCTCTACGACAGCACCACGATGGGGCCGATCGTCACCTCTACCTGGCAGGAGGTGATCGAACGCCTGCCCCGATTTCCCGGCTCGCGAGAGCGTGCCGCCTGATGGAACTCGCTGAAGTTTTCACTCCAGACACAAAGCCCCCTGACATGCTCGTCAGGGGGCCTTTTTATTTTCTGTATTTTTAGGCGTGTGGACTTCTCGGATCTTCCGCGATGGCGCTTCCGGTTTCTGGTCCGGATTCTCGTTGATATTGTGACCACGACATCTTGAGTGCTTCACGAAGTTGCTCAAGCGCCTGATCGTTGTTCAACTCCCCGAGATCTTCATGGCTTTCCACGACTTCATCCACGAGCTCATTCCATTCGGCTTGGTTGGCAATTCCTTCTACGCGTGCGAGTTCAGCGATTTCGGTGAAGAGATCGCCCTGGTTCAGAGTATCGAGATTCATATGAGGAGAGGATAGCAAGCAGAGCGAATCAGGAAAATGTCGCCGCGTAGAATCGTACGCCGCCATCAGGAAGACGAATCTCAACCGTGTGGCGACCCCCATCCAAGAACTCGGCGATGTCGTAGAGATCGGATGCGTTAATGATCAACTCTTTGGTCATGACGTCATCGACTGAGACTCCAATATTTTTGTCAGTTCCATCCGCAGATTCCAATACGAGATGTAATTTCGCGGCCTGAACATTGAATCGAAAGGTCGCGTTTTTTGACTGGGCTTCGATATATTCTGGCTGAAAAACCCAGGTCCCACCCGCCGTCCATTCATTCGGGCGCACGGTTTCTGCCAGCGTGAGATTCACGCTCTCGCCCTGACGACCCGGCGTACTCATGAATTCGTTTCCACGTTCCAACCCGAAATAGGTTTCGTGTGTTTGGATTTTTGAAAAGTCTGTTTCTGCGACGGTTTCCATTTCGCTTCCGACCGCCATTCCACCTTCTTCGAGGAGCGCACGAATCACGGCTTCACTTCGATCATGTTCGCCCTCGCCAAAGTGCGTGTGACGAAGTCGACCTTCGCGATCAAAGAAATAGTGTGCCGGCCAATACCGATTGTTGTATGCGTTCCAGGTTCCAAAATCGGGATCGAGTGCCACTGGATATTTGAGATCATTTTTTATGATCTCGCGGCCAACGTTGTCTGGATTTTTCTCAAAAGCAAATTCCGGCGTATGAACTCCCACGATGACGAGTCCCTTATCCGCATAGCGTTCATGCATCGTCCGAAGAAACGGATACGTTCGAATACAGTTGATGCAGGAATAGGTCCAAAAATCGATCAGAACGACTTTGCCTTTGAGCATGGCCGGTGTCAGAGCCTCTCCGGTTTCGGTGTTCCACCACTTGGTGATTCCCGTGAATTCTGGCATTTGATTCGCGAGAATCGGAAGCCCAGAAGATCCCTTTACGTCACCCATGTCGCTCATATCGACGATTTTTGGAGGCGTATTCGTTGGCATTTCAAAACCCGACTCAGAAGAGACAAGGATCATCCCAACGACGATGAACGCTCCGAACAGGCCAAGAGCGAGAAGTGTGGGAAAAGAAAGTTTCGGCATATCAGATGTTGAGATTGAGATTCGGAAAAAGCCACGGGGTGTTGGTGAGAAGCCACGCCTGCAAATCACGATCGAGGCCGGTCATGAGTGCGATCGCGACGAGAATGATGATCGCTCCAAAAATACGCTGGAGCGTGGTCGTGTATTTTGCGAAGGCTCGCACGCGTGTCGTGGCCGCTTGTCCGCCATACGCAATTGCGAGCATCGGCAGTCCTGCTCCGAGAGCGTAAGCGCCCAACAGTACTGCAGACTGCGCAATGTTTTGCTTCGCCGCAACCAACGTGAGAATCGATCCAAGTACTGGGCCCGCACATGGAGACCAGACGAGTCCGAGTGACGTCCCAAGAATAAATCCGCTCCACAATCCTTCATCTCCGGCTTTTGTTTTTGGCGCGAGTTTTCCAAGAGCCGGTCCAAGCTTCGCGAAAATCGTTTCTTGGATGCGCGGGAAAAGCATCATGAACCCAAATGTCCCGATCAAGATGGCGGCGATGAGACGGAACGCATCCGGTGAGATTCCGAGAAAACTACCGAAGACACTGAAGATGACGGCGAACGCAGAAAAAGAAAGAATGAATCCGAGAACAATGAAAAGTGGTCGCGCTTTATGCGCACGAACCGTGGATGTTCCCAAGATGATCGGAAGCAGGGGAAGAATGCAGGGGCCAGCGATCGTGACGAATCCCGCGAGCATGGCGTAGAGGAAAATCAGCATAGTTGAATCATTGTATACTGGGCTCCATGACTCTCCTACGTGCTCTGGCGGCCATCTGTTTCATGGGAATTTCTTCGATTTTTGCGAGTTCTGTTTCGGCACATCCCCTCGATATCGCGTATTTGGATTTTTCAAAAAACACGTCTACGGGGCTGACGCTGACCGTTGCGGTTCATCCGTATCAAGCGTTTGAATTGGTTCGTGCAGGGCAAAACATTTCGTTTGATCTTGCGAAGCTCGCAACTGGAGAAGGCCTTATTGGCGCATACGTCGCAGATCACGTGGAAGTCGGAACTGTTTCCGGCCCATGTCGTTTTGAACCGGAGAGCGCATTTGTTCCGTCGACAGATCTCGAGGCGGTTGCCGATGGAGTGACGGTTTCTGCTCCGCTCGCGTGTCCGGAATCAGATCCGCAACAACTCTATGTCACTTCAACCGTCTTCATCGACGGCTTCCCGCAACAAACTTCTATCGTGCGATTGGAATTTCCTGACGGCTTTGCAGATCGTGGGACGCTTGATCGTACAAAGCGTGGAATGATGTTGGATCTCACGGAGCTTTTTTCTGCTTCCGCGTCGGCATCTGTCGCCGAAACTCCAAAGAACGAACTTGCAGCTCTCGCAATTCGCGCGATTTCAGAAGACGTTGGCATGTGGGGTTTTCTCGGGATCCTTGTGTTCGCCGTATTCATTGGAGCATTACACGCGATGGGACCGGGGCATGGAAAAGCGCTCATGGCCGCGTCATTGCTGGGGAGTCATGCGACGGCGCGTCGAGCAATGGCACTCGCAGGAGTTATCACGATCACACACGTGGCGGATGTGGTGATTCTTGCCTTGATCGCCTCGTTTGTCGCCGTGGTTTTTCCGGCCGGAGACGTCTTCCGGGCGCTCGAGTTTATTTCTGCCGGTGCGCTCGTCCTTCTCGGACTCGCGACGCTGATTCGTGCCATCCTTCGATATCGTCTCATCTCACGAAATCCCGCATTGGGATCATCGGATGACGCACACGCGCGCTCGCACGCGCTCGGTCTCCCGCATCACCACGGCCACGATGCGGATCATGATCACGGACATTATCACGATCACGAACATGATCATCACGCAGAATCTACGGCGTCATTTCGACGCGCGCTGTGGACGGGATTTCTCGGTGCGCTTGCTCCGTGTCCTGCAGCCTGGGCGATGTTTATGGCGACACTTGCGAGTGGACGTCCGGGAATCGGTCTCGCACTTCTTCTCGCGTTCACCGTCGGTCTTGCGGGAACACTCGTTTCCGTGGGATTGTTGATCGTGACATCGAGCGCATTCGCGCTTCGCCGCACACCAGTGCGATTGACGTACGCACTCCCGATTCTTTCTTCGACATTGATTACGTTGTTGGGAACGTGGCTCCTCATTCGTCTTTTCGTATGAACTTTGATCTCCGCGGTTGGCAGAACATGAAGGAAACGCTCCTGGTTTTTACGGTGCTCTATTTTTACGCCCTCGCGTTCGCATTGATTTTTGGGCGAAATACGTACGGATTGGATCATCCGGTCGCATTCCTCTTCATGAGCGGATGTTTCCTTGTCGCGATTGGAATTGAGCTCGCCGCCGCGTGGTGGAGTCGTCGTCGATTCGTGGTCTGGATGGTTCTTGGTGTTCTCACCTATGCCGGAGTCGGATTTATCGTTGCTCCGCGACTCTTTGGTGAATGGATTATTTCGTATGTCTTGCTTGAGCCGCTGGTGGTGGTGTTGATCGGCGGAATCGCGTTTACGATTGCAACCATCATCTCGCGCACATTTTTTGGCAGTACAAAACTTTCTGCCGGACAGATCGCCGACGCGCTTCGTGAACTGCCAGGATGGAACTTGGAGCGGGGAGCGCTCGTCAAACAATTCTCTTTTTCGGATTTCGTGCACGCACTGAATTTTGTGAACCTGCTTTCAGAAAATCTTCAGCGATTCGCCACGCATCTTTCATTTGATCTCTCGTTTGGAAAAGTTCGCGTCGCACTCTCTTCGCCAAACGGATCCGGAATCGGATCTCGAGATATTGAGCTCGCCAAGTTGATTGAAAAATTATAAACCCCAGGTTGACCGCGTTCGTTTGCCGTTTAACCGGCAAACAATCGAAAAGTCGGACCCCGGGGCAAAACGGAGAATAGCAGTGGCTCTGCGGCTTTGGTAGACTTGTCACAAAATACGGTTCAAACCGTTTATTCTCATGCCGAACCAAAACAATCGCGCAGACGCTCTCGTGGCAGACGAACTCCTGTTTACAAAGCTGAAACAGGACCCTTCCGCCGTTGGCGAAGTCTATGATCGGTACGCCGATCGCCTATATGCGTTTCTCTTGAAACGTTGTGGGCACGCCGAAACCGCGGAAGATCTTGTTTCTCATACGTTCGTAAAATTCCTCGAAACGCTCCCACGCCTCACCTGGCAGGGTGTGCCGTTTTCGGCTCTTCTCTTTCGAATCGGTTCAAACGCGCTCACAGATCATTGGCGAAAGAGTTCCACGCAAAAAGACGTCGCGTTGGATCTCGATGAATGGGAACCACCTTCAGAAGATAGCCCCGCGTGGACGACCGAGATCGTGATGGAAGGCGAACGGATCCGAGACGCGATGAAGCTCCTTTCCTCCCGCGATCAAGAAGTGCTCGACCTCCGCTTTTACGCCGGTCTCGAAGCACGCGAAATCGCGACGATGCTCGAGACAACACCGAACCACGCCGCTGTTCTCGTCTATCGCGCCGTTGGTCGCCTCCGTGAAAAACTCACAACCGTGTCCGCAGAGAAATCTCTATGAATCCCCAAAACGAATCAGACGCAAAGAAGCTCGACGAGCTCCTCCA
>JAGOQY010000050.1 GCA_018063125.1 Patescibacteria group bacterium
TACGCATGAATCCGTTGGTCAGATTTCTTCAGGCTTCATCGAGTGAGATCTTCCTCCCATCTGAACACGCACGACACGAAGAATCGCCGCGTGATTGGGAAACGAAAAATCCATACGCAAAAGCAAAGATGGCGGCGGATCGAGATTTTATTGAGACAGCGCGCCGTGAAAAAGGAGCCTCCGCTTGCTCGGCTTTTTTGTTTAATCACGAATCACCTCGTCGTCGTGAAGATGCGGCGTTGAGAAAAATCACCCGTGGGCTCGTGAAGATTCATCTGGGAATGGAATCGAAGCTCTTGGTGGGAAATGTTGAACAGCTTCGTGATTGGGGCTTCGCGGGGGATTACGTTGTCGCGATGCGAAAGATGCTTCAGCAAGAAGTTCCAGAGGATTTTGTGATCGCGAGCGGTGTTCTTCATTCAGTCAAAGAAGTCATTGGATTGGTTGCAAGTGAATTAGAGATGAAGGATGTTTGGGATAGGATCGAAGTAGCTCCAGAGCTTTTTCGTCCTGTAGAATCGCATCCGAAGATTGGGGGTGTCTCAAAGGCACGGCGCCTACTCGGATGGAGACCGACTACAGACTTCGCGGCATTGATCGGTCTAATTATTCAGACGGAAGTTGACGCGTTGAAACGATCGTCAGCGTAGCGTATGGTAACGAGGATATGGAACTCCGTTTTTGTAAAAAATAGCATGCGAATCGTATTGTTGCTTAACGCACGCTTTCCAACAGAGAAAGCGTATGGGATTCAAACCCTCACCATGGCGGAGGGATATGCGGCGCTTGGTCATGATGTTGCCATCGCGTATCCACTCCGCACATCGGAAGAACCGAAGCCTGTTTCCGGCATCACGTTTCTGCCGTTCGGGAAGAAGCATCGTCTCATGTTTGGTTGGCTTTTTAACCTGTTGCGTCTCTTTGGATCGTTGAGTCCTATCTCTGTTCTCGAAGATTTTAGACCAGATGTGGTGATTGCCAACGATCCGTTTCAGGCGCTGATCCTCTCAAAACATTTTCCGGTTTTGTGGGAACTCCATGATCTTCCAAGCCCTCGGCACTGGAGTCGTCGGATGTTGGTCGCATCGATCCTTCGTAATGTTCTAGGTGTGATCAGTACAAACGCTCTGAAGCTTGCGGAAATGAAAAAAATGGGAGTCTCATTGCCACCGACGTTAATCGCCCCAAATGCCGTGACGTGGGATCCGGAGGTGTATCGTCGGGTTAATCGTGATGCGGTTCGAGTTCGATTCGAGCTTCCGTCGCATGAAAAAAGCATCGTCTACGCAGGTCAGTTTTTTGACTGGAAAGGCGTCGACACGCTCATCGGAGCTGCGGCGCACCTCTCATCCGACCACGTCGTCCATCTTATCGGTGGAACCGGAAAGGATCTGGAGCGGTGTCAGGAGCTCGCAAAGAAACTCCCGGCGGGGTCGGCTACGGTACTCTTTCATGGAATGCGACCTCTGGAAGAGATCCCGAACTGGCTTCGTGCGGCAACGCTTGTCGTGATTCCAAATTCGGGAAAGTTTGAGATCTCCGTCCGAGACACGAGTCCGTTGAAACTGTTTGAGGCTCTTGCTGCAGGCGCGGCGATTGTCGCGAGTGATCTTCCGTCTATCCGTGAAGCTGTGGGAGGGAGTGAAGCTGTTGTATTTTTTGACGCGGACGACCCGCGATCTCTCGCTGAGACGATTGTCCGTACAACAGAGCACGAAGAGCGTCTTGTGCGGATGCGCCTTTCAGCTGAGTCCACTCCGTTTCTTACGGCATCAGGCCGTGCGGCGAGGATCGTACGATTTTTTTCCGAAATACAAAAAAACGGTCGTCCATGAGAGACGACCGAGCTTGTGAGATCTAGGCGAGCTAGAAGGTTTCGAGCATTGCGAGAACCGCACGGAGGTTGCTTGCGCAGGGGAGGTTAGCCGCACGGCATGTCTCTCGACGCGTCTCCGTATCCGGAATGACGACGAAGGGCATCCCGGAGCTCTGTGCCGCCTTCATCCCGTTCTCGTCGTTCTCAAGAACGAAACACTCGGAAGGTGCGAAGCCGAGTCGAGCTGCTGCGAGCAGGAACACACTCGGGCTCGGTTTTCCGTGTCCGAGTTCGTGCGTTGAGGCGATGACATGGACGCGGTCCCGCCACCCGAGAATCGCAAGCGCTCCTTCGAGCATGCGGAGCGACATGCCGCTCGCGATCGCGAGCTTGAGACCGTTCGCGCGGATGAAATCCAGAAGCTCGAGCGCCCCGTCGTGCGGCTGGAGATGCTGTCGATACGTGGCCAGAAGCAGGTCTTCACGACCGCGTTTCATTTCTTCCGCGCTTTTGGAGAGTCCATATGTCTGGATCAACCTCTCCATGATTCCGCCCATCGGTAGGCCGGTCTTCTTGAGGATCGCGAAGCGGGGTTCCCAGTCTTCCCACCGTTCCCTGCCAAGAACGCTTGTGAAGTAGTTTCGATCCAGATCGGGCCACAGGTGCTCGCTCTGAACGAGCGTCCCATCGAAATCCGAGATGAGGGCGTGAATCCGTGATGCCAAGGTAACCTCCTTCAATGAGTTTTTTTGCGAAAAGGACATGTGTAGATAAGCATGTTTTTTTGACGTTTGTCAATCCGTCGTGTTTTCGGTTTTAGAATTGACGCATCTGGTGTATTTGCTAGACTGCGCGACATCTACCGGTGCTCAAACATCGGTATCCTTTTTCCGAATTAGCTATGCAACGTGGGCAAAAAACGCTTCTCATGAGCGTCTTTGATGGGAACATGGTTCGCAACATCCTCCGAACGGATGTTTTAACTTTGCTGGTTGAGAGTCCTGAATTGAACAAGATCGTCATTCTGTGTCATCCAAGCAAAGTGAATCTGTACCGGGAGGAATTCAAAAATGAGAAATTGGTCTTTGAGGCATATCCATCAACGATTCCGAAGTTCTCGGACATCATCGCTGGATTCATCATACGGCACATCATCCACACGAATAACGTCCGCGCGAAGATCGACGAATTGCGGGATCGTGCGGCGGGTTCGTATCTCGCGCGTCTATGCAAGTATTTCATTGCGCTTATCATTTTTTATACGTCGCAGGTTTCTTTGATTGATCGGATGTATCGCGCATGCGCGATCTGGCTGTATGACGATCGTCTCTTTGAGTCCGTTCTTCGTCGTCATACGCCGGATTTGGTGTTTTTGCCGACAATCTTCGGGAACAATGATATTCGTTTGTTGAAGCGGTGTACGCGTCTGGGTGTGAAGAACGTAGGGATGATTAAGAGTTGGGACAATCTTCTGGGGAAGGACGCGCTTTTGATTTGGCCCGACCGTCTCATCGTCCACAATGAGATCGTGAAGGGCTACGCGACGTCGATGTACGGCTTTCCCGCTTCCCGTATTTTTATTTCCGGCATCCCTCAGTTCGATATCTATGCGCATTTGGACAAGCTACCTTCAAAGGAGGCTTTTTTAGAGAGCATGCAGCTTGATCCGGCAAAGAAGCTGCTGGTGTACTCCTGCATGGGGAGATGGATTTCATTGCATGAACTGGAGATCGTTCGCCTCCTGGCAGAAATCGTCCAAACTCCGGGCAAGCTATCCGCACCCTCTCAACTGCTTGTTCGTCTCCATCCAGCATATCCGAGCGAAGACGTGTTAATGGGTACGATTCCGGGGATACGGGTTGTCCGCCCGGGCATGGTTGATAAGGATCGTAATCCCGAGCGTTTTGATTTCGAATTCCATCAAAAGGACACGATAGAGCTGATGGCGACGCTGAAGTACGCGGATGTGTTGATGAACAGCGGATCAACGATGACCATTGATGCTGCCTGTTTTGATACCCCGATCATCAACATCGCGTTTGATGGAAAAATGGGGAAGGACGTATTTGTGCGTTCGGCTGAACGATTGTTGAAGAAGGATCACTATCTTCCGATTCTGGCGACCGGTGGAGTGAGTGTCGCGCATACCGAGGAGGAGCTCATCGCTCAGATTGATGGGTATGTGTGCAATCGCCAAAAAAATCATGAAGGAAGGCAACGGATCGTGGATGAGCAATGTTTTCGGATGGACGGCCAATCAGGATCACGGATCGCTCACTTCATTCTCGATGTGATCAAAAGTCATTAAATACGCAACGATGAATCTTTTATGAATCCGTTTCAACTCGATGGGAAAGTCGTGATTATCACTGGTGGGAGCGGGTTTTTGGGTTCGCAATATCAGTCGGCTTTGCGTGAGGCTGGGGCGATTGTGGAGAATTTTGATCTGGACACGGGTGTCGATGTCACGAGCGAGTCTTCGGTCACGGAGGCTGTCCATCGCGTTTTTAAAGAACATGGGCGCATCGATGGCTTGATCACCAACGCAGCGGCGAATCCGAAAGCTGACGATACAGGTCATGCGTCGGCATGGGCTCCATATGATCAGTTCGACGTTGAGCTTTTCCGCAAGGAACTGGATCTAAATGTCGTGGGTTCATTTTTAGCGGCAAAGGCGGTCACTCCTTTTTTTCGAGAGGCTCGCCGTGGTTCAATCGTTTTCGTGGCATCAGATTTGGCGTGCATTGGGCCGACAAATCGTATTTACGAAGAAGGCCGATTCAAAGATATTGCGTATGGCACTTCGAAAGCAGCGATTCTGGGCTTGATGCGTTTTTATGCAGCCTTTCTTGGACCACATCAGGCTCGTGCGAATGCGCTGGTTCTTGGCGGCATGTATCGATCCCATGACGAGGATTTTGTCCGTCGTGTGTCTGAGCTTTCGATGCTCAATCGCATGTCCCAGCCCGGAGAGTACAATGGGGCGGTTCAGTATCTTCTCTCCGACGCCTCGTCGTACATGACGGGATCATGTTTCATCGTAGACGGTGGGCGAACAGCAATGTAGTGATATGCGAATCCTGATTCAGGGCATGGGGTCTGTTGGCCAGCGTCATTTCCGGAACCTTCGTCGGTTGGGACATGAAGCGGCATTTCTTCGGCGTGACGGAATGATCCGTCCGTTCGTTAAAGATTTTTTGGATCAGGAGAAGCAAGCTGGGAACGAAATTCTTTGTTTTACAAGTCTCGAGGAGGCGGTGTCCGCATTTCAGCCGACAGCGCTCTTCGTTTGTACACCTAACGCAAACCATCTTGCGGATGCCCTTGCAGGTGCTCAATTCGGCCTCCATTTGTTTATTGAAAAACCGGTGCATTCTACTTTGGAAGGATTGGAGGAGCTTCAGCGAATTGTGACCGAGAAAAAGCTGATTGTTCAGATCGGCTATCAACTGCGTTTTCATCCTTTGCTTGCGAATGTCAAAGCCTTGGTGGCGAATGGCGAGCTTGGGAAGGTTCTTTCCGCATCTGTCGAAGTGGGGGAGAGTATCGAAGACTGGCACCCCTGGGAAGATTATCAAGAGACCTATGCACCCTGGGTCCGCGGAGGTGGAGGTTCGTTGCTCTGCTTCAGTCATGATATCGACTACCTGTATTGGATTCTGGGAAACCCAAAGCACGTCTATTCTGTCGGTGGGAAGGTAACGCCTCTCGTGGGTGATGCGGAAGATCTGGTGCAGAGCTTGTGGGGATATGAGGATCGATCGACCGCGTTACTTCACATCGATTATTGGCAGCGCCCCAAGGTTCGACGTCTCAAACTCATCGGCACGACAAAAACGTGTGTCTGGGAGGAAGCGTCCGCGCTCTTAATCTGGGAGCATGCATCTGGAGCTCTCTCTCAAATTCCGTTACCGTACGGATATGAGCGTAACGATATGTTTATCAAAGAAGTGACGCATTTTATCGATTGCATGAACCACGTTCGGGAGCCGATGACTTCGCTTGCTGAGGGCGTTGAGGTTCTGAAAATCGTTGAGCGGATGAAAAGCAGTTTATGAAGACGCCCGCCACTGGAGAGAACGTCCGGGTGCTTGCGATTATCCCAGCGCGTGGAGGATCAAAAGGGGTTCCGCGAAAAAACATTGTTCATTTTTGCGGGAAGCCGTTGATTTGGTATTCCATTCGGGAAGCGCACGCCTCTCGATTGATTGATGCGACGATTGTATCCACGAATGATGAAGAGATCGCTGAAGTCGCGCGCGCACACGGGGCCGAAGTTCCGTTTCTTCGACCGGAGCATCTCAGTGGAGATGATTCTCGTGACATCGATTTTCTTCAGCATGCGCTTGAGTGGGCAGAGAAGGAGAGGGGATGGAGGCCTGAAATTTTGGTCTATCTCCCGCCGACGACACCGACACGCACGGCGTCAGATATTGATCATGCACTTGAGACGATGATCGCTACGGGTGCGGATTCCGTCCGGACAATGGTGTTTCCTGAGCGCACAAATCCGTATAAAATGTGGATCGAATCCGGTGAAGACGGTCGCGTGGATCCACTGTTTCCCGAAGGGAGTCAGTGTCTCCCTCGACAGCACTTTCGAAAAAAATGGTTCCTCCCCGTGGGGGCTGTATATGCCACAAAGGCCGTCTGCGTGAAAGCGGGACGAGTTTGGGGGGATGATGT
>JAGOQY010000051.1 GCA_018063125.1 Patescibacteria group bacterium
TTCCGCTTGTGTTGCGTGAGCCGGAAGAAAAAGAAGTCAAAGCGTTTTTGAAAAAACATTCATCCGTGGATGAAGCGAAGCTTCGACATGCGCTTTCCGGAAAGGGCCGGTTAGAAGTTCGTGGAGAGGCATACATGCTTCGCTCGCAGTTGGAAAAATTAAATAAGAAACTCGTTGCACGTGGAGAAGCTCCGTTTGCGAATCCTCGGAACGCGGCGGCGGGAGGGATTCGTCAGTTGGATCCGAAGCTTGCACTTGAACGTGGGCTTTTGTTTTTGGGTTGGCAGATTGTTGGAGATATCGGGGCAACGACGCATGAGCAGGTTCACGATTTCATGTCGCTCATCGGGATCCCGACGAATGCGATGAATCGTCTCTGCAGGAATGTGGAAGAGGTCGAGGCGTTTGTTCATGAGGTCGAAAAGAAGCGCGAGAAATTGCCATATCAGATTGATGGAATTGTCGTAAATGTGAACGAAGATCGTGTTTTTGGAGATTTAGGCGTTGTCGGAAAAACGCCTCGTGGGGCGATCGCCTGGAAGTTTGCGGCAGAGCAGGGAACGACGATTGTTCGGGAGATTCATATTTCCGTGGGTCGAACGGGTGCGTTGACGCCGGTGGCGGTGATGGATCCGGTCGTGCTTGCAGGAACGACGGTCACACATGCGTCGCTTCACAACGAAGACGAGATCAACCGATTGGGATTAAAAATTGGAGATACGGTGATCGTGGAAAAAGCGGGGGATATTATTCCCAAAGTGATTCAGGTCTTGCCGAAGCTTCGTACTGGAAAAGAGAAAGCGTTTCACATGCCGAAGAATTGTCCGATGTGCGGCTCTCCGGTTTCTCGTCGTGAAGGGGAGGTTGCAACGGTGTGCTCCAATCCACATTGTTTCGCGCAGGAGCTCGCACGACTTCTTCACTTTGTTGGTCGCAACACGTTTGATATTCGCGGACTCGGCGATAAGATTGCGGAACAGCTTTTGCAGAAGGGGCTTGTGAGCGAACCGGCCGATTTATTCAAGCTCACAGCAGGAGATCTGGAACCACTGGAAGGATTTGCGGAGCTGTCTGCGAAAAAATTGGCGGATGAAATTCAACTGCATCGAAAGATTTCTTTGGAACGGTTTATCAACGCGCTCGGGATTCGTCACGTTGGAGAGGAGACGGCGCGCGATCTTTCGCGTGCACTCGGTTCGATTGATGCACTGCGAAACGCCTCAAAAGAAGATTTGATGGCCGTGGAAGGGATTGGTGAAGTGGTGGCGGACGCGATTGTCGGATATGTTTCGGACAAGCGAACCTCGTCTCGACTGGATCATCTGCTGGACGTTGTCGATGTTGAATCTGCGCCAAAAGTAAAGAAGGGACCGTTCACCGGAACGAGTTGGGTGCTAACAGGAACGCTGGAGGCAATGTCGCGAGAAGAGGCAAAAGAGAAGATTCGGGCGCTTGGTGGAGATATTTCTGAGAGCGTATCCAAGAAAACGAGCTACGTCGTTGTGGGGGCAGATCCGGGATCAAAAGAGGAGAAAGCGAAGAAATTAGGGTTGGAGATTCTGGATGAGAAAGCGTTTTTGAAGAAAATCAGTTAATCCGGTAAGGTTTTGACCTATGGCTTTGTCTCGAGAAGATGTGAAACGACTGGCGGATCTGGCGCGGATCCGTCTTTCTGATGAGGAAATGGATCGCGCGGAGAAAGAATTAGATTCCGTGTTGGGATATGTGGATCGACTCAAACAGGTAGATACGAATGGGATTGATCCGTTCACGCCTCCTGTTCGATCTGAATGGCGCGCGGATGTGGCGTTGCCGTGTGATGATCTTGCACATGAATTGATTCTTTCGAATTTTCCGGCACGGAAAGGTGATCTCCTCCAGACTCCGGGGGTATTTGAAAAGCCGAAGGGAAAGAACTGATATGAATCTGAATGAACTAACGTTGACCAAAGCTCGTGCGGCGCTGGATGGCGGCGAGTGTTCGAGCGTGGAGCTTTTGAACGCGTGCCGTGATGCCGTGAAAGAAAAAGATGGAGATCTTCATGCGTTGCTCGAAACATTTGATGACGCAATGGAATCTGCCAAGTTGGCGGATGATCGTCGTCTGAATGGGATCGCAGGTCCGCTGGATGGGATTCCGGTCGTCGTGAAAGACAATATCCTCGTTCAAGGAAAGATCGCGAGTGCGGGATCAAAAATTCTTTCGAATCATGTTGCGGCGAGTGATTCCACGGTGGCGCGTAAGCTGAAAGAAGGTGGCGCGGTGATTTTTGGTCGCGCCAACATGGATGAGTTTGCGATGGGATCCTCGACTGAGCGTTCCGCGTTTGGGCCGACACGAAATCCGTATGATCTTTCTCGCGTTCCGGGTGGATCTTCTGGTGGAAGCGCGGCCGCGGTTGCGGGAGATCTCGCGATTGCGGCATTGGGATCTGACACGGGTGGTTCGATTCGTCAGCCAGCGTCTTTTTGTGGCGTGGTTGGTCTCAAGCCGACGTATGGTCGCGTTTCTCGTTCGGGATTGATCGCAATGGCCTCTTCGTTGGATCAGATCGGCCCGCTGACGAAATCCGTGGAAGATGCGGCGCTCGTGCTCGAAGCGATTCAGGGTGAGGACGTTCTTGATCAAACGACGGCGAACGTGGCTCCGTTTGTTCCGGCGTGGCGTGAAGACTTGAAAGGTCTTCGTATTGGACTTCCGCGACAAGCGTGGGGAGAAGGGATGAATGACGGCGTTCGCGCGGCGGTGACGGAATCGGTGAAGCGGCTTGAAGAACGTGGCGCGATCGTGACGGAAGTCGATCTTCCGTACGCGGATGAAGCACTCGCGGTTTATTATCTCTTGATGCCGTGCGAAGTTTCTGCAAACCTTTCTCGTCTCGACGGGATGCGTTACGGCGTTCGTGTTCCGAATCTTCCGTTGCAAGAAACGTACGCCGCTTCTCGCGCCGAAGGATTTGGCGAAGAAGCAAAACGCCGTGTGCTTCTCGGAGCGTACGCGCTTTCGAAGGGCTACTACGATGCGTATTATCTCAAAGCGAAAAAAGTGCAGACGTTGATTCGTCACGCGTATGCCGCGGCGTTTCGTGAAGTGGATCTTCTTCTGACACCGACGGCGCCAACGACCGCGTTTAAGATCGGAGAAAAAGTTGATGATCCGCTCGCGATGTACCTGGAAGATGTCTTCACGGTTGGCGTGAACGTTGCGGGTCTCCCGGCGATTTCTGTTCCGACGGGAACGTCAGAAAATCTTCCCGTGGGAACTCAGTTGATCGGAAAACATTTTGACGAAGCAACGGTTCTGGCCGCCGCAAAACATCTCGAAAACTAAGTATGGCCAACTCGCTCCTTTTCCCTGAACCAACGCTCGCGGATCCCGTCGTTCCTTCATTTGGGACGTATGCGGCATACGGTGTCCTCGTATTATTTGGATTGATTGTGGTTGTGTTTATCGGATACACGATCATGCGCCGATTCTCGCGCCCAGAGCTGTACGGGCTTACGCGAGAGCAGATTGCGGAACGTCTCAAAATGGCTCGAAAAACCGCAGAACAGGGTCACATGGGGGCAAAGCTCGCCGTAATGGAGGGTGATGCGCTTTTAGATGCCGCGTTGAAATCGATGATGATTCAAGGAGAGACCCTGGGCGAACGATTGAAAGTGGCGTGTTTCAAATACGAAAAATTACGCAATGTCTGGTGGGCGCACAAACTTCGAAATCAGATCGCGCACGAACCAAGTTTTCAAGTGAGTTCTCGACAGGCGCGCCAAGCACTCGATGAATTTGAACGCGCACTCAAGACGTTAAATATTTTGTGATTCCTTGGATTGAATCCCACACCTGGTCGCTCGGGCCGCTTACGTTTCAGACGTGGGGGACGTTCGTGGCCTTGGGATTTTTGTTGGGGGGATGGTTGGCCGCAAAGCGCGCAAAGACCAAAGGACTAGATCCAAAACAGATTTGGGATTTTGTCTTTTGGATTTTTGTGGCGGCATTTGTCGGCGCACGTCTCTTTCATGTGTTTGCGTACGATCTTGATCACTACCTTGCGAATCCATTGGACGCGATTGATCCACGGAAGCCTGGATTCGCCATCATGGGGGGATTGATCGGTGCGGCATTCGCGTTTCTGTTCATCGTCAAAAAGCGTAGTCTCGATCTGCTCGCGTATGCGGATGTTCTCGTTTGGGGTCTTCCGTGGGGATGCGGTGTGGGACGAATCGGATGTTTTTTGATTCACGATCATCCGGGAACGCTTTCTTCGTCGTTTCTCGCGGTGAAATACCCGACGGGAGAAACACGACATGATCTCGGACTTTATCTTTCCATCGTCGGTTTCTTGATCGGGTGTGTGTTTCTGCTTTTGAATCGACGTCATCGTCATCCCGGATTTTTCTTTGGGGCGTTTCTGGTTTTGGATTCGTTCTCTCGTTTGTGGCTCGACTTTTATCGCGTCGTTGATATTCGATATAGCGGACTTACGCCGACGCAGTGGGCGGCGATTCCGTTGATGGCATTGGGAATTTGGTTGATGCTGGGACGAAAGATTCCCACACGAACGGCGCCGCAATCCGCCAGATCGCTCGTGGTACAATCAGAGGCGTGATGTACGACGCAATCATTGTTGGAGGAGGTCCGGCTGGACTTGCCGCGGCCGTGTATTTTGCGCGTCAGCAGTTGAAATTCGTGATTCTCACCGGAACCGTTGGCGGACAGACGCTTTGGAGTTCTGACGTGGAAGATTATCTTGGCTTTCATCTTCTTGATGGGCAATCGCTCGTGAAACGATTTACGGAACACCTTGCGGATTACAAAGATCAATTTGAGATCAAAGAAGGGAGTCTTGTGACGGGTGTTGAAAAAGTTGGTCAGGATTTTCGTGTGACGACCGCAAGGGAATCCTACGAGGCACGCGCGATCCTGATCGCCACGGGAACGCACCATCGTGAGTTGGGTGTTCCCGGAGAGAAAGAATATTTCAACAAAGGCGTAACCTATTGTGCGACGTGTGACGCGCCGCTCTTCAAAGGAAAAAATGTTTTTGTGATCGGCGGAGGAAATAGCGCGATGGATGCCGCGTTGTTTGCCGAGAAGTATGCGAGCGCGGTGACGGTGGTTTCTGTGAATCCCGAACTTGCCGGAGATGCGGTGATGAAAGCGGGGATTGAGAAAAGTAAGACGATTCGCGTTCTCACGTCGACGAAAACGACAAAGATTGTCGGAGAGCAGTTTGTGACGGGGATTGGGCTGGTTGGCGCGGACGGAGTGGAACGCGTAGAGTCGTGTGAAGGTGTATTTATCGAAATTGGGCTGGTTCCGGTGTCGGAATTTATCCACATTGTCAAAAAGGACAAACGCCAGCAAATTATGGTGGATCGCCAGAATCGGACGTCCGAACCGGGGATCTATGCCGCCGGGGACGTGACCGATGTTTCACAGAAACAAATCGCTGTCGCTGTGGGAGAAGGGAGTAAAGCCGCATTAGAACTTATTTCGTACTTACAACATCGTGTATGAATTCAGCAGAACAAACCAAAAAAATATTTTTGTTAGGAACGATCCTTCTCGTTGCCCTCGTGGTTGGAGGGCTCGTCTGGGCGATTTCCGCCGGGCCGGGAGGAAGTGTTGCCGTTGAATCCGGTGTGACGTTTAAGGATGACAACGATCCGGCAAAGGGTCCGGGTGAAGCGAAGGTTGTCGTTCGTCTGTTTGGAGATTTCCAATGTCCCGCCTGTAAAGCTTCTGAGCCTGGCGTGAATCACGCTATCAAAACATACGGAGATCAGGTTCGTTTCGTCTGGAATGATTTTCCGTTGATCGCGGCGCATCCGAACGCACGTCCGGCGGCAAACGCGGCGCGTTGTGCGGAGGATCAGGGAAAGTTTTGGGAATATCACGACGTACTATATGACAAGCAGACCGACTGGCAGGCAGAACGATCTCCAAAAGAGAAGTTCGTCAGCTATGCGGGCCAGCTGGGGCTCAATACGGGTCCCTTCACTGCTTGTCTCGATGATCGAACGTTTGATTGGAAAGTCATGGATGACCAACGAGAGGGAATCTCTGCGGGTGTCCAGGCCACTCCAACGTTCTTCATCGGTACGCGCAAATATCAAGGCGGGATGAGCGCCGTTGAATGGGACGCTGCTCTCCAGCCGCTTCTGCAGTCCGGGTCTTGACGCAGAGTCTCGACCGCGCGTCGTGCGGAACGTACCCTTAGTCTGCTTTCGTTCTTAATTTCTCTATGAGCATGCATCAAGAGCAAACGTCTTCTCGCGACTCCAACGGCTTTGGTCCGTTTCAGGGTCCTCCGAAGACCATGTTTTTCCTCGGCTTCTTTGCCGGCGTCGCGTTGTGTACCACTCTCGCCCTTATTTTCTTTGTCTACTCGAT
>JAGOQY010000052.1 GCA_018063125.1 Patescibacteria group bacterium
AGCAGAATCCGAACGCAATCATGATGGGAAATGGTGGGGCGTATTATGCCGATCATCTGCATGGCGCATTCTTCGAACGATTTCCGAGCTGGAGTTGGGGGCCGAATTGGAAAGAGTTTCGCGATACCATCAGTCGAAATCGTAATCCGTCGTACACCTCGTTGAACGTGAATACGGATAACCAAGAACGTCCGAATGATTATCGATTGATGCGATATGGATTGGGAAGTGCGCTTGTCGGTGGCGGTGCGTATTCGTTTGACATGGGGGATTACAATCACAATCGGTTGTGGTGGTATGACGAATACGAGGTCCCGCTGGGTGCGCCGCGCGCGGATGCACAGATTTTGGGTGGCGCGACGGGCGGAGGGACGTCTCCCGCTGTATGGGCGCGTTCGTTTGATCGCGGGATGGTGCTGGTGAATAGCACCTCAAAAGTTCAACGTGTGGCGTTGCCAGGAATCTATGAAAAGATTCGGGGAAAGCAGGATGCAAAGACGAATGATGGGGCAGTTGTTTCGTCGATTGAGATTCCGGCAAACGATGGAATTATCTTGCTAAGAAAATCCGAAGCCGCACAGGTGAAAGGTGGTGCAGTCGTGAACGGATCGTTTGTTCGTCCATATGATGCCCGAGGTCGTCAGGTGCAGAGTGGATTTTTCTCTTCGCGGGATGACGCGGCGAATGGGGCGACGGTGTTGTCTTCCGATTTGAATCGTGATGGCGCCGATGAATTTATCAAAGCGGAATCGGGAACGGTTCGGGTGCGAGATGGAAAAAGCGGGAAGATTGTTTCATTTGTTCCGTTTCGAGGATTTACCGGACGGCTTTCGGTTGCCGTGGGAAATGCAAATCGAGATGATGCGCTTGAGATGGTCTTTGCTCGTGAATCTGCGGGGTTCTCTCCGGCTGTTCGTGTGATGACCGCAACGGGCGGGCTGATCGCGGAATGGCTTGCGTATGCTGAAGGGTTTCGCGGTGGGGTTCGTGTCGGCATCGGAGATATTAATGCGGATGGATTTCGCGAAATCGTGACCGGGGCGGGTGGTGGCGGTGGTCCTCATGTTCGCATCTGGAAAACGGATGGAAAAACGTGGAGTAATGGATTCTTCGCGTTTGATAAAACAGAGCGTGGAGGCGTTTCGATTGCGGTGGCGGATGTTGATAATGATGGAACGTCAGAAATCGTGACCGGATCTGGGTTGGGGGCGATTCCGCGTGTTCGGGTGTATCACGCAAACGGCACGCTCAAGACCGAGTTCACGTTGGGTTCTCGACCGCTCGTTGGTGGGATTCAGGTGTATGTTGCAGATATTGATGGCGGACCAACGCCGGAGATTCTCGTTTCTGGTCTTCCTATTTTCTAAAATGATATGACAAACCTCGCCAAGCCTTCAGATCGATCGCGTCCATTCTCGGGCGTTGCCGGACACGCGTCGACGGTTGCGATGACCGGCGCTCGCTCGCTCACGTCTCATGCCCGACGACGATACTACGATCGCTACTCTGGAAAATATCGGTTTGCGCCGTTGGTCTATCTCTTTGATGTTTTTCTCGTGTGCGTCGCGTTGGGGCTTTTGATCTTTGATCTTTTTTGGTTTTTACACGCGACGTTTGTTTCGACGCCGGGTCTTGCCGTGTCGTTTCAAGCTCCGCCGATCGTTGCAAGTGAAGCGGTTCCGTTGTTGGCCGAGATTCGTTCTTCCGATGGTCGAGTCCACGAAGGTGTTCAGTTGAGATGGGATCTTCCGGATTGGGTCGAGATCGTTCGCTCTGAGCCGCCTGCAAATGAACACGGGCTGATTTTTCTGGGAACCGTTCGACCGAATGATCCGCGTACGGTTCGGCTGATTGTCCGTGTTCGCGCGTCTGTTGGGGACGAGGTCCCGGTTTCTGTGTCGATTCGACAGTTGGATCCATTGGGATCGGAGCGATATCTTTCTGGCACAGAGGTGCGAGAGGTGAAAGATGCTTCATTGAGTTTGAAGCCACTCATTGAGGCACGTCGAGTGGTTTCTGGAGCCGCGATCCCGTATGTGATTGAAAATACCGCGAATCTTCCGGTGGAGGCGGTTCGCGTGCGACTGGTTCGATCTGAAGGAGCAACTGAAGCGAAGTTCGAAGGTGGAAGTACAGAAGCGACAATTGGAAGATTGAATCCGTCTGAGCAGCGTTTGATCTGGCTGAATCTCGGAGCGGTCTCTTCGGAAAAAGTGGCTTTGGAACTGGAATTGTTGGATGGACCTCAGGCAGTTTCTGTTCTTTTGGAGGAGTACACGCGTTCGACGGATGAGCTCGCGGTTCGTCTTCTCGCGCCACTTGATCAAACGTCTTCTTCTGCCGAAGCGCGAGTGTCTGCCTCAGGAGCGGGGAGTGTGTTGATTCAGCATCCAGCCGGAGAGTTCGGGAATGGGCATGCCTATGGAATTTTTCCCATTGAATCTGGAGAGCGAAGAATTTCCGTTCCGCTGACGGCAGGCGCAACGCCGTCTCGTTGGAGTGCGGTCGCGATTTCTGGAGTTGGGGAGTCTGCGGTCATCGGTCGATCGCTGACGAGTCTCGTGGGAATTCCGATGACGACCGCCGCACGGTTCTATTCCATTTCTGGAGATCAGATTGGCGTGGGACCGAATCCACCGCTTGTCGGACAGACGACACGATACTGGATTGCGTGGACGCTCGGTCCGCTTGCGGGAGAGCTGGCCAACGTAAAATTAAGCGCACAACTTCCGTTGGGAGTTCTTGCAACCGGAAATTTCGTCTCTCCAATTGATGCGGCATCATTCACCTCTGATGGTTCATCCGTGAGCTGGAACGTGTCGTCTCTTTCTCTCACCGGAGATTCACTGGCGACGTTCGCCTTTGAAGTCATGCTAACGCCAACGGATGAACAAGCAGGATCCGTTTTGCCACTCGTTGGAACCGTGACGCTGGGTGCGACAGATGTCGCTTCGCAATCCGATCTTCAGATCACCAAAGAAGGAGATGACACTCGACTCCGCTTTGATGAACGCGCGTCGAGTGACGGAGTGGTGAGGAGATAAAATTTTCTGTCACCCTGAACTTGGTTCAGGGCCAACCGAATTCCAGTCCGAATCCCGCACCCGCGGTTGGTGCTGAAACAAGTTCAGCATGACGGATAGGGAACTTAGGATTCCGCTGGAGGTCGGGGAGAGTATTTTGGATTTTTGATCTTCCATTGATCGACCCATTGGCCGATGCCGTTTGCGTCGCGTTTGCGACGGACGGTGTTGGTGCGTTGGGACCAGGAGACGAGAGATTCGAAGAGAAGTTTGTAGCGTCCGCGGACAACGATGTAGCGGATGTCTCCGATTTCGATGGCTCGACGGATTGTGCGCGTGCTGATGCCAAAAAGACGTGAGGCTTCAGAGATGGAGACGCGAACGGAGGCTGGGGATTCAGACATGCCCATAAATTGCGTCTTTTTATATATTTTGTCAACAATAGCGTGGACAAAATAGCGAATGGGGGGTTTTAGGCTTGATTCGGACCAACGTTTGGGCTACGATCTTCCCACTTTAGTGGTGTATTCGCAGGCAACGTTGTTCGTGAGCGACGATGCAGGGATCCTCTGTTGGTGGGGGGTCTCAGCCGGTCAGAGCGCAAGCTTTGGACCGGCGCGACAATGACGAATCTTCTCGATAGCTATCTACTTTTCCGACTTCGCACGAAGCGGGATCCGGAGGCCTTCGCACGCATCTACGACCGCTACGTAGAGGCGATTTATCGTTTTGTCTATTTAAAACTGCCTCGCAAGGAAGACGCTCAGGATTTGACGGCAGAAACCTTTACCCGAGCCTGGCAGAGCATGAGTGATGGAAAACCGGTCGCGAATGTCCGGGCATTTTTGTATCAAATTGCCCGAAATCTGGTCGTGGACTTTTATCGTGGTCAAAAGCATGAACCCTCGGTGGACGTCCTTGTAACGTTTGAGGGGGCTGGAACGTCTCCTGATACGGAGAGGAATCTCTCGGAATCTGCCCGATTGCCCATCCAGCCGAACGGAATGGAACCACGCGCAGAGCTTGCCCTCATCTTTGCTCGGCTCGCCCGTCTCAAAGAGGACTACCGAGATGTCCTGACCCTTCGATTGATCGACGATCTTCCATTCTCCGTGATCGGAGAAATCCTGGGGAAGAATACCGGTCACATTCGTGTCATCTATCACCGAGCGTTGAAGGCCCTGAAAGAGATTGAATAATCATGAACGACCTGCGCACCCGACTTCGCTCCTTGCGAAGTACTGAGCGCCACATCATTCCAGATGAGGCCTGGGTTCGTCGTACTCGAACGAAGTTGCTCACCGAGATCGCGCAGACGATTCCAAAAGAACAGATGCCGATCGTGTCGCGCGCACATGAGGCGTACATCGCGTTGATCGGAAATCGTGTCGTGAACGTTTTGCGAAAGCCGATGCTCGCGATGCTCTCTGCGACAACCGTGATTACGGGTGGTTCGATTTTGAGCGTGTCTGCCGCAGAGCAGTCATTGCCAGGAGATTTTTTCTACGGATTGAAATTGGTGACAGAACAGGCTCGTCTTGCACTCACGAGTGCGAAGGAAGATCGCCTCGCCTTGAAGACAGAATTTACGGGTCGTCGTGTGACCGAGCTTCAGGAGGTCGCATCCGCAGATCCAAAGCGTCCGAAGGATGTGGTGGAGGTCGCGGAGATTTTGAAGCGTGATCTCGACACCGTGAAACAGCAGTTGGCGGATGTGAAGAGTACAGCCTCGCCAGAAAAAACGATTGCCGCGGCAAAGTTGGTTGAAGCAAAATCAAATGAAGTGATCACCGCTCTGCAATCCGCAAAGGCGGTTCTTCCGGTTGAAACGCAAGAGAAGATGACAGATGTGCAGTCCGTGGCCGCCGAGACGGGCGTCTCTGCGATTGCCGTTTTGGCAGAAGCACACGAGACGTCCAATGAATCCGTTCCAGCAGAGGAAGTCGCTCAAGCACTTCAAGATCATGCGAAGGTTGTTTCAGATGCGACGTCTGGAATCAACATGTTGATGGCACCGTCATCGTCGACCTCTTCAACCGTTCTTTTTTCTGCGACTTCTACAACAACATCTACGAATGCAACTGTGACGACGACGCTTCCGCAATTGGTGAGTCAGGTGAAGGATCTGACCACGCAAGCGTTTGCTCAACAGAAAGTGAAAGATCAACTGGAAGCGGGTGCGGCGACTGGGATGTCGACAGACGGCTCCGCGACCGGCACGACTCCCGGAACGGACACCGCATCCACAAGCACCTCTCCAACAACCTCTTCAACAAGTTCAACCGTCTCTGTTCCGCCAGTGACGGGTGGGTGATACTCCCGTGCGGGATCCCTAGCCTCGCAGGGCGTCTGAGTTCTTCTCTGACATCCTGACGGGCGGGGGATCACCTCGCGAGAAATCGTGAAGGTCCGCTTGCCCGCTCGTTTGAAATCCTCGCCGACCGTTTCATTCTTAAAGGTCGATTCTCTACAACTGTAGGGAAATGAGACGGCATTCTGTCATTAAACCGTGTTGCTCGGATTCATCACTTAGATGGATCCACAACACATAGCTCGTAAACCCCAACAAAAGGGTTCTTATGGTCAACTCTCTTAAAAAAGTTTTCTCTACGTTTGTCACGTTGACGACCGTCACTTGGTCTGTCGGCGTCGGCACGTTGGCGCTTCCGAACGTTGCGTCAGCGGCAGTCTTGAACTCTGGAGACCTTATTAAGGCCTCCGGCCCGGCGTTGTACTTCTACGCCCAGGACGGCAAGCGTTACGTGTTTCCGAACGAAAAGACATACTTCTCGTGGTACAACGATTTCTCGTCCGTCAAGACCATTTCGGATGCGGAATTGGCTGCTATTGCGATTGGTTCCAACGTCACGATCCGCCCGGGCACCAAGCTCGTGAAGATCACAACTGATCCGAAGACGTACGCCGTCACGAAGTGTGGCGTGCTTCACTGGATCGAATCTGAAGCGATCGCTAAGGCACTGTACGGTGATGCGTGGAACACGCGCATTGTCGACGTACCGGATGGCTTCTTTGTCAACTACACCATCGGTTCTTCCGTTGCCAACAACGTGCACCCGGATGGTCAGGTTGTCTCTTACTCTGGTGATTCTAGCTGGTACGTCGTGTGGAATGGCATGAAGCGCAAGTTCGCTTCTGAAGCCGCCGCCGCTGCCAACATGATCAACTCGGCCAACGCCGTCATGACCTCCATTGTCTATGGCAACGGATCTGACGTCACGGGTCGCGAAGCGGATCTCGCGGATGTCGTCTGCGCCGGCTCAGCCGTCGTGGGTGGTGACGTGTCTGTCTCGCTCGCGTCCGACACCCCGGCCGGAATGAACGTTCCGAAGAACTCATCCTCTGT
>JAGOQY010000053.1 GCA_018063125.1 Patescibacteria group bacterium
GCCTGACCAGGATCATTAATGTATCCTCCAAGCTTACTGATTCCACCCTCCACATCGATTCCACGAACCTTGTCCGGCATTTGAGCGGACGGCATTCCGCCCGTCCCTTCATATTCCTCGTCAGATACTCCGCCAAAGGTGGGCGTCGATTTTTGCTCGGACTGTGCAACTTCTGATGAGACATTCTCCACCTGTGGAGGGGCAGGAATTGGGACAGCTTCTGGTTTCGCTTTGACGATCCCCGCTCCCTCGCTTTGGATTGCGGCGTCGATGGATTCGATCGTAAGCCCCGCCGCGCTCGCAATCTCCGGATTGTCGCCGATAAATGCTCGAAGTCCTTTGAGACGATCTACGGGGGCGTCTGTCGTCGAATAGATCATCTGAAGATGCTCCAACGCAGAAGAGATATTCTTCCAAGCTTCCTCGTCCATCTTTTCTGGACTGTGCTCGCGTACCAGATCCAGCTCATCGCGTAACCGATCCATCGTATTCACCATGTTCGGAGAATACTCACCTTTCCCACTCAATAACTCAGAGGCGATCTGGCCCAGATGACCTTCGACGCGTTTTGGATTCGCCGCAATCTCTCCCGCTGATTCGCTGAGACGCTTTTTGACATCTTCGGCGGAAACACCGGCGCGCGCCGCGATGTCTGGATGTTCCGAAAGATACGTCCCAAATCCCTGAAGCATCCCCACTGGATGGGAAGAAAAACGATCCACGACGTTTGCGAGACCTTCCGCGGACGTTTCCATCGGTTTCCAGGAATCCCGGTCTTTGCCGTACTTGAGTTTCACACGCTGTCGCATCAACTCTTCATACCGACCTTGCAACGCCGGAGAAAGCTTTCCTTTTGATTGCAATATTTCCGCCGCGACATCCGCGAACCCTTTCATGACGGATTCCGGCGTGAGCGATTCAGCCGCGACTTCGGCGGCGGATTCCGTTGTCGCATCCGGCTCTTTCACGACTTCTGAGGTCTCCGTCTTTCGCTTCAACAACTTTCTTTGCTCTGATCGAGAAAGCGGCTGATCAGACGCTTCCAAAACCTCTGTCTTCGCGAGTGTTTCTGTTTCCCCCGTGGCAGAGGTCACATTTTCTTTTTTCAGTTCCGCGATTTCTGCCTCTGGAGAACCTGAGGGAGAAGAATCTCCACTGACCACGCGATCAATTTTTGCCCGCGCCTCATCTGCGGCGGCACGGATTTCCGCTTCGACGGCTTCCGCCTTTTTTCGTACCTCATCAGTTAAAGACGGGTCAGAAGGATCCGTCGCAACCCCCATATAATCCTTTACTTCGACGATTGCGGTATCCGCATCTTTCTGGACTTCGGCTTTTGCGGCTTCTGGATTTTCGGACTCCAACGCGGGTTCTGCGGCTTCTTTGACCGCTTCAACACCCTTTCGCTCCAGCTCTGAAGCAACGCGTTCTGGGACGGTTCCGTCTGGCATATGTACGTGCAGAATATCAATCCCACAGAGACACGTCTACGCGTTTGCAGAGATGTCTCCGATTCCATAGGATACGGACATGGGGCAAACCATCGAAGACCTCGTACAACGCGTTGCGGAGTACGACCAAAGCGCGGACCTGGATCGCATCCGGGCGGCGTATGCGTTTGCCGCAGAAGCGCATAAAGAGCAAAAACGCGCGAGCGGAGTTCCGTACATCATTCACCCGCTTGCGACGGCCATGACGCTTGCAGAGCTTCGCTTGCCGCCGGACATGATCGTGGCCGGGCTTCTGCATGATGTTCCCGAGGACACGCCACGGACACTCGAAGATGTGGAGGCGGCATTTGGTGCGGATATCGCGAAGCTCGTTGCGGGAATCACCAAACTGTCACACATCAAATATCGTGGCGTTGAGCGATACATCGAAAACCTCCGCAAGATGTTTTTGGCGATGGCGGAAGACGTCCGCGTCGTGGTCATCAAATTTGCGGATCGCTTGCACAACCTCGAAACGCTCGATGCGATTCCGCCGAAGAAGCAGTATCGCGTCGCATTGGAGAGCTTGGAAATCTACGCGCCGATCGCGAACCGTCTTGGGATGGGTGAAATGAAAGGACGCCTCGAAGACGCGGCATTCAAATACGTGTATCCGAAAGAATACGAGTGGACAAAAAATCTTTCGCAGACGACCGCACAAACACAGACCGCGTATCTGGAATCGGTGATGACGAAGACGCGTGAAGATCTTGTGAGCGCAGATGTTTCGGCGATCGAAGTTCATGGACGTAACAAGCATCTTTTTTCGCTGTATCAAAAACTTCTCAAGAACGAACGCAACATCGCTCGCGTCTACGACATTGTCGCAATTCGCATCATCGTGAAGAACATCGCGGATTGTTATGCCGCGCTTGGGGTCATTCACGGACGATGGACACCGCTCAAAGGCCGAATCAAGGACTACATCGCCCAGCCAAAGCCAAATGGGTATCGCTCACTGCATACGACCGTCTTTTGTGATGGTGGAGAAATCGTGGAGTTCCAGATTCGTACGAAAGAAATGCATGAGAACGCCGAGTTCGGTATTGCCGCGCACTGGTGGTACGACGAAGGCAAAACCAAAGTCGCGCGCGGTGGAGAAACGACGATTGATTGGGTGGCTCAGCTCGCAGATATCCAGCGTGAAATCACGAGCGATCAAAAGCTCTACATGCGCTCACTCGAGGAGATTAAGATCGACCTCTTCAAGGACCGCATCTTCGTTTTCACTCCGCAGGGCGACGTGATTGATCTTCCGGATGACTCAACGCCGGTGGACTTTGCGTACGCGATTCACACCGATATTGGGAACACCTGTGCCGCCGCAAAAGTAAACGACGAGCACGCCTCGCTGGATCGATCTTTGCGGAGTGGCGATATCGTCGAAATTATCATCGACAAGAATCGCAAAGGACCGAATCCCGATTGGTTGAAGTTCGCAAAGACACGTCACGCGAAATCAAAAATTCGCCAGTTTGCCCGCGCCGGAATTGCGGACTGGATCAAAGGCGTGTTGCCGGGGAAGTTGTTGAAGAAGTAACGAACTACTCTCCCCCGAGCTTGTCGACGATTGAACGCAAGTCTTCTTCGTTGAGAAAGACAATTTTAATTTCGCCCTCTCCTTTTGGATCTTGTTTGATGGTGACTTTCGTTCCCAACGCATCGCGCATTTTCATTTCAAGCGCGGCGAGATTCGGATCTTGTGGAGCAGAGGGACGACGACCGCCTCCGGAACGCGGAATTCGAGCTTCGGTCTGACGAACCGTAAACTGGCCGGCGAGCATGTCGTGAAACAGCTGAAGTCGCTCGGAATCAGATGGAAGTGAAAGAAGCGTACGGGCGTTCGACATCGTAATTTTGCCGAGCTGGAGAGCGTCCTGAATTTCTGCCGGGAGCTGAAGAAGACGAATAATATTTCCAACCTGAGGGCGTGACTTTCCCACGCGGATTCCGATCTCATCTTGCGTGAGATTGAATTCGGACTGCAAACGAAGATAGGCTTTCGCTTCTTCGATCGGATTCAAATCCTGACGCTGAATATTCTCGATGATCGCGAGTTCAAACTTGTCCTGCTCGGTCGCAGAACGAATGATCGCAGGAATCGTTTCACGTCCCGCAATTTTGGATGCGCGAAGTCGACGTTCTCCGGCAATGAGTTCAAATCGTCCGTTCGCATTTTTCGTGACGACAATCGGTTGCATCACGCCGTGCTCTTTAATCGAGGTCACCAAATCATCGAGTGCTTGATGATCAAAATGTTCACGTGGCTGATGCGGATTCGGATCAACGTCTGAAACACGAACCTCTTCGATCCGCATTCCCATGACGGTCGGAGAGACCTCTGGAGCCGCCTCTTCTGGCGCAAACGGAATCGCATCCGGTTCTTCCACCCACGAACTTGCGGTCGGCGTTTGTGACGGCGACGGTTTCTGCGGGATGATGGCTCCGAGTCCTTTCCCGAGGCCTGATTGGCGTCCCATCATAATCATAAAATTATACGTAAAGCCGTTCGGCTTCGGTGTCTAAAATTTCACGGGCAAGACGCTCATACGCCTTAGCCCCTTTGGAACTCACATCAAACGAGAGAATCGAACGACCGAACGACGGCGCTTCGGCCAATCGCACACTTCGCGGAATCACGGATCGGAAAATGTTGCTGGGAAAATACTTGTAGAGCTCTTGCATGACGTCGTCGGACAACTTCGTCCGTCCATCATACATGGTGAGAACCGCGCCTAAGACATCCACCTCCGGACGAATGTGTTGCTTCACGAGATTCACGGTCTCGAGCAACTGACCCAATCCTTCAAGGGCAAAATATTCCGCTTGAACTGGAATCAAAATTTCATCTGATGCGACGATGCCGTTGAGCGTAATCATGCCCATCGTCGGCGGACAGTCGATCAAAATATAATCGTAATCGTTTCGGACTTCGAGGAGAGAATCGTAGAGCTTGAACTCCCGACGATCCATGGGAACCAACTCGACATTGAGACCGGCAAGCGCACTTGTGGCTGGGGCGATGCGGAGCGTTTCGTGAGCGGTTGGCTGAACGATCTCGCGCATCCGGACGGTTCCGAGAACGGCCTCGTAGACACCGCGGTCAATCTGACGATGATCAATCCCAACACCCGAGGTCGCGTTCGCCTGCGGATCCAAATCCACAATCAATACGAATTTCCCCGCCTCGGCCAAATAGGCGCCAACGTTAATGGCCGTCGTGGTTTTGCCCACGCCGCCCTTCTGATTCACCACCGAAATAATGCGTCCCATACCTCCGTTGAACGGCCCTAGTGTACCGCCGCGGGAGGGCCAGGAGCAAGGGCCAGGAATATGCCCACAATTGACCATTGCATCACTTTTGAGTACATTTCCAGCCGGAACGAAGTTCCTTGGAATATTCCGAATAGATGGGGGGCGAGTGGCGGAATGGTAGACGCACGGGACTCAAAATCCCGCGGCCGCAAGGTCATGAGGGTTCGATCCCCTCCTTGCCCACCATCTGAGCGGAATGAGATGTGAAAATAAAAGACGCCTAAAGGGCGTTTTTTATTTTCTTAGTTTTCAAAAGAACTAACGATTTCTGAAATCTTGGCAGTCGACAGTTTGTTGCTAAAATTCGAACTAACGATTAATCGTCTTAAACCGAGAGTCCCGACAACATAGACACCCTCTATTGGTTCTGTCCCAAATCTAACCTTTGCGTATGGACCTGAAAAAACGAGAATCGAATAGACAGGAACATCTACTAGTTTTCTCTTCTTAAGAAGACTACGGACACTTGCTGCTTCAGCATACGCTTGTTTTAAAAAGTTTCTTGGGAAAGGTTTACCGTTCTTCAGGAGAACCCCATTTCTCAGGGTGATACTGCCGCTAATATGCTTTGTCTCAATAGCCCAAACACCTGTTTTCGCCACAACGATATGATCAATATTGCCACGACTTGTGTCTAAAGAATCTGTATCAACATATCGCACGCCGTCCGGCCACATTTCTTTCAAGATTGTACTAACTTTATATTCGCCTTTTACTCCTTCTATTCTATTTCCTATTTCATCGATCCAAAGCTTAATCGGATACAACAATGCAAATGAGGCGAGGACGATCACGCCCTGAAGATATGAACCATAGAAAGCAAGTGACAACCCGGCGAACAAACCTAAGAACCAAAAGAGTACTATCACTGAAATAATACGCCGCCCTAAGCTATCTAAATTTGACAGCTGCATGAAACAAAATAATACACCCTATTTGCCAAAGCAAACAAAAATCGACCCCTTCTGGGATCGATTCTGTTTGGTATCGGGAGCCGGAGTCGAACCGGCGACCTTGGGCTTATGAGTCCCACGCTCTAACCAGCTGAGCTATCCCGACTTAGGTTAGATGTGGCGAAAAGATAACCCTTTTTAAGGCACTTGGCAA
>JAGOQY010000054.1 GCA_018063125.1 Patescibacteria group bacterium
GCTCCCTCTTCCGTGATCTTTCGTGTCTTTGCCAACGAAAAAACTTGATATCCGCCAGAGTCAGTGAGAAGCGCGCCGTTCCACGACATGAACGAATGGAGTCCGCCGTATTTTCGCAAAATCTCAATCCCGGGGCGAAGATAGAGATGGTAGGTATTTGAAAGCAAGATCGGACTTCCAAGGCGTTCCACATCGTACGTGGAAATCGTTTTCACGGCCCCCTTCGTCGCGATTGGCATGAAGAACGGTGTCTGGAGTGTTCCGTGTGGCGTCTCCAAAACCCCACGACGAGCGCGGGAGATTTTCGACGTGGAGTTCAAGGTAAAGCTCATTGAAGTTCTTCCTTCTTTTCTTTGAGAAACCCAAACCATTCTTCAAGCACGGTCAGGAACATCTTGAATGGGGCCTCAAAAAGGAAATCGAAGAAGAAGAGAAAGACGTTTAATCGGGAGATCCCGCGGGAAAGAAACTTTCCGGCCCGGAGAATGGGGAGGGAGAGAAAGTCCCCCAACACCGCCATCAATCCATGCTTGGGTTCAACCACGACAAACTCCCGTGCGGTCGAACGAAGACGGAATCCGAAGAAACTTACGAGACAGAGGAAAAAGACGAAAATTCCGATCGAAACCCAGGTAAATTCAAGCGCGGTCAGAAACATAACCAATGCGCCGAAAATCACCATGAACATAAACGCGTATACGGAGCTGAAGATCGTTTTGGATAAGAACCCACGCTCTCGTGGGAGACGAATTTCGCGCATGGGAAGTGGAGCGCCACCAAGAAGAAGCTCCACATTCTCGATCATCTTCAAAGTGTTATCTTTACCCGGAACCTTGATCAACAAACCGATGAGGAACATCAATACCGGAGGGAATAAGAGATTGGTTGCGAGGGCACCGTACGCAATATGCTTGAGCCAAAACAGCTCAATCGGAACCTCCACAGCCAACGCGAAAACCATCTTCGTAAAAAAGAGATAGATCGTCGCACGAATCGCTCCACGACGAAGACGACCGGCGGCATCGGCGTAGCGTTTTTCTGATACCGAAGTAATTTCTTTTCGAAGAGCTTCTGAATTGGAGAGAAGTTCTCCCGCTTGCCCTGGCTTCTCCAGCAACGCATCACGCAAAATTGTGAGTGCCACCGCCCACGGCTTCATGGCACGCAAAAACTTGGGCGCAAGCGGATGTGTGAGCGTCCGTTTGATGCGACGCTCCACACCGATCAAACGATCCGCCACCGGCTGAGGTTGAGACATCCACTCATCCGGACGAAGCCACTCCGGCATGTAGGCGCGGAGAAGCTTGTAACTCAACACTTCATCATCGGCTTTCAGGTATCCGCGATACCCAGCGATGTACGTCTGAAGGCGCGCATCCGTTTGCTCGACGGCTTTTCCCGTCACCTGGATACGATCCGCCGTTCGTTCATAGAGAAATGTCACGAGCGCTTTTTCTGACGTTGAATCAACTAAGAGTTCTTCAAGTTCAACGGCGATCACGGCAAGGAGCCAAGCATCGTGAGAGGAGGAACCGGACCGACATCGAGAAACGATCTGATACTTCTTCACGCGAATCGCGACCGCATCAACCACAGATTCGGAAAGCTCTCCGTTGGGGAGATAGCGCGCGCCGATCAGTTCGCGAACAAGATTCCACGCGATCACCTGAGGATCACGTTCAAGGATGAGCTGGCGCTTCAAAATGCGCAAAATCGCGGACTTTCGGAGCAGGTGCTCATCCTTATAATCCACAGCATTGCGGATGCGCTCATAGAGAACGGAAAAACGGCTCACGGCGGCGTGAACGTTGATCCGAGCTCCTTCCGGCACAGCCTCCTGACGCTTGGGAGCAAGCGCCTGAATCAGCTGGTCTGCGACACCACGTGAGATTCCAGACATACGATGATCTACCCTACCTGAAAACAGGGGTTTTGTCCACCTGTCATACCACTTGCCGGGGGGGCTCGGAGAATCATATGATAGCGATATTCTATGTCACCGTTCTGGGTTCTGATCGCGGCCGCCGTCGTGATGGCCGCTGCGCTTCTCATCAAATATCTCGGTGAGGAGGTTTTAGATGAAGAGCACCATTTCATCTCCATGATCATGGGTTTTTTCGTGATCTACGTCACCGCGGCGGTGGCGATTGGCATGTTAAATCCGTTAGACCTTCTCCCAGGAACGAGTCCAGAACCAACGATCCTCTCGCTCCCCTTCTAAACAAAAACCTCCGTTAGGAGGCTTTTGGCTGTTTCACACGTTTCGTTGAAGGTTTCCCTTCTTCCACCATATCGATCTCTGCGACATATCGATCGAAGTCTTTGTGATAACGCGCTTCGATCATTTTTTCGAGATCGACGCGTTCTGTTCCCTCTTTTTTTGAACCGAGATCTTGGAGGACTTCACGCTCGGCACGATACCACGCCCATTCGTCTGTAAACGCGTACCAGGAATATTCCCACATCTCATCCTCGACCGCGTGCTCGAGCATGTGAAGCGTGTCTTCATTTTCCCCGAGAAGTTTTTCGATCTGCTCCAAAAGCGGACGACGCTCTACGGCCTCCAAGCCCTTTTCACGTCGAATACGATCTTCGAGAAGTGCCGTTCGAACCAACGACGCATGCAGTTCTTTGAGCTCTTCTCGGCTCATTTGGAGTGACGCGAATTCGGTCAGCATATGCTTGGAGGGTAGCCGTTTTTTGACTCTGCGTCAATCGTTAACCGGATGTCGTTCGGCGCTTAAGAAACACGTCTTTCGTGATGAGATATCCATCCTGTGCAATATGCGGAAACTTGAGAATCACGGTTTTATACCCCTTCTTTGTGATCAGAACCTGATACGTTCCTGGATGCACCACGAATGCGTATCGACCCTTCGGCGAGGTCGTCTGTGTTTCTAAAAGCTTATTGAACTTACTCTCAAAAATACGAATGTGCGCGCGATCAACAGGGAGTTTTGTTTCCGCGTCACGAATCGTCCCAAATGGAGGCTTTGCGGGACGGAACGAAAAGAACCGACCAAGAACGATCAGCGTTTGCAATGAAAAAATACCCCACGAAACCCACGACGGTCGAAACCAAGCGTATCCAGATGCGACAGCGATGGAGCTGAGTGCGATCGCATACTGCGTTTGCTTTCCGAGAGAGATCCCTCCCGTAAAAATCTTGGATCGTCCTACGGCACCCTCTGGATCAATCGGAATATTTTTTGTAATCGTTCCGTAATCTTTGATGATAATGTGCGTCGATGGAAGCAGATTTTCGTATACGGAACTTGTCGCGTGTTTGCTGATATAGACAGATGGAAAATGAAATCCATGTTTGCGACACGAAACCGTGTATTCACCTTTTGGCGCAACGAGACGGTATCTGCCCTGACGATCTGTCACCGCCGTTCGAACAACAGCTCCATGATGGTCGTTCAACGTCACCGCAACCAATGCTTCTGGATTTCCGGTGTGACTATTGAAGACCGTTCCAAAGGCACTCCGACGACGTCGAAACGCGAGAAACGCCGGGCGTGAAATTCGGAGCAGGATCGCTAAAACAACAACGACCGCGGCATGCACCCACCAATCCGGAGGAAGAAGATCGAACATACTTACTTCAACCATTCACCGACCAACGCTCCAGCCGCAATGGCGAGTCCACCCAGAAGAAACATCCGAATCCCGCTCTTCAATCCAGAAACACCAAATCGACGAGCGCTGATAAATCCGAGCGCAAATAAGGCCACGAGGGATGCGGCAATCGAAATCGGGAGCGCGCGAGACGTCTCAAGGAACATGTATGGCGAGAGTGGGATAAATCCAGAAATCGCATATGAAATGAACATAATCGCTCCGCCGATTGCGGAGCGCTTTTCATCTGATTTTTTGTTCACCATCTCTTCGGAGGAAGATTCGGAAAGGAGACTTCCGATTCCCATGGAGAACGCTTCGACCATGATCAGAATGGCTCCTGTCAGGATAATCGTTTCTCGCGGGACGCTTGCCGCCGCAATTCCAGACAGAAGTCCGACCGTGGAGACGAGGCTATCCTCTACGCCAAAGATGAAGTTCCGAAGATATCCTGCGGTGGTTTTTCGAGAGCGCATATCGTTATTCAAGAAACGTTGAGGCCCAAACCATGGCCACGCCGAGGATTAAAAACGCGGTTTGTCCAAGGCGATGTTTGATTGATCCCTCCTCTTTGATTTCAGAGAGAAGATTCGTACAGGCCATGTAAATAAACCCTCCTGCTGCGAATGGAACTAGTAGATTCGCCGCGGCTTCAAAGGCGGATTGAAAAACGAACACTCCGATAATTCCCAGCATCGCCGCAAATGCCACGATCACATTCCAAAAAAATGCGCGTTTCAATGTGAACCCCGAATGCAGAAGAATGCCGAAGTCCCCGATCTCCTGCGGTACCTCGTGAAGAGCGACCACGACCGCAGTCGTCCAGCCCAGCGCAGGGTTCACGAGAAAGGTCGTTCCGATCAGCACCCCATCGATAAAATTGTGTAGCGCGTCCCCTACCAGGTTCAACACACCTACCGGTTTTACCGGACATGACCCATGGCCGTGATCCGGGAGTTGATGGCCTCCGTGGCAGTGATACAGCCACAGCAACGAATCAAGAATAAAAAAAGTGAACAATCCAATGAATGCACTTTCAAACACTGGGCCGCCGCCTTCAACAGCTTCTGGGAGTAGATGAAAAAATGCCGCGCCGAGAAGACCGCCTGCCGCGAAGGCGACGATGAATCGGAGGAAGCCGGATAACCGCTTCTGCGTCAGCGAAACGCTCCAAAGCCCAACAAAGGGAATCAGACTCACACCAAGCCCAGCAAGAACGGCGGAAAGGAAAGGGGTCATGTCGCATAAAGTATACATCGACATGCTATTCTGCAACTAATCTCGTATGTTTGGATTGACCACGGAAGAAACTCGGATTCTCAAAAAATTGAACACTCCGCGCAAGATTCAAGATTTTTTGGAGACGATCCCCATCAACCACGAACCCGAAGGTGACACCTGCCTCTCCCCTCGCCGTGTTCTCCGTGAGAAGCGGGCACATTGCATCGAAGGAGCGATGCTCGCCGCCCTCGCGTTTCGGCTTCGGGGAGAAAAACCTCTTGTCCTCGATCTCACCGCCGCTCCGCATGACTTTGATCATGTCGTTTGCGTCTTTCGACAACACGGACACTGGGGTGCAATTTCAAAAACAAACCACGCCGTTCTTCGCTATCGTGAACCCGTCTACAAAACAATCCGCGAACTCGTGCTTTCGTATTTTCATGAATACACCGACGAGCAGGGTCGTAAAACGTTGCGTTCCTACTCGCGTCCCGTGAATCTTTCACGTTTTGATGAAGATGAATGGATGACGTCCGAAGAAGACGTTTGGATCGTGCCGAATTATCTCTCCGAGATTCCACACACTCCCCTGCTTTCGCGCGCGCAGATCTCCTCTTTGCGAAAAGCGGATCCATTAGAACAAGAGGTTGGACGCCTTGTTCAGTGGGAAAAAGACACGTAAGGTTGCGACGTCGTACATTACAAGGAGAATCGTCATGGCAGAGAAGATTGCGTTGATTTCGGTTTGTAACAAAGACGGCGTCATCGATTTTGCGAAGGCGCTTCTCGCACACGGGTTCGACAAAATCGTCTCGTCGGGAGGAACGGCTCGAGCTCTTGCAGAAGTCGGCGTTCCGGTGACAGATGTAGCCAAGATTTCGGGGCTCGAAGCCGTTCTCGACCATCGTGTCGTGACGCTCGTTCCGCAAATCCATGGCGGCTTGCTCGCCATGGAAAAGCATCTCGATGAGCTCGAGAAACTCGGCTGGCCGAAGATCGATCTCGTCTGCGTGGATCTCTATCCACTCGAAAGCGAGATCGCCGA
>JAGOQY010000055.1 GCA_018063125.1 Patescibacteria group bacterium
CTCATGAACAACGTCCTTCTTGCGCTCATCATTGTGGGCCTGCTCGGAATCATCACGATCTCGCTCATCGCCTACGTAAAAATCGCTTCGTGGAAAAAGTATCTGAAGCCCGTGACGCGAGGGACGCTGGTCATGGGCGACGACATGGCCATGCCAACACGCTGGTGGAATCGATGGGCGCTCGCGACCTTTGGATGGAAGACGGTCGCGATCCTCGAGGCTCGCTCGAAAGACGCCTTCCCTGGCTTCAAGCCAATCACCGGCGACACGGCCTATGTTTCGACCGAACGACTCCGTGAGGGGAACCGCTTTCGGATGCGCATCGGACGTGAAGCCTGCACATTCTTCGCCATCGATCTCTCGGGAAACGAAGTTCGTGTCGACTTCGTGAAGAAAGCACGGATCGATGACCTCGAAACCCGAAGCCTCCCGCTCTACTGACACGCACGCGCCGCACCCAGCTCTGGGCCGGCGCGTTTTCTTTTTGGATTAAAAAGAACCCGTGATCCAGGAATGGACACGGGTCGAATAGTCATCAGACTAGACTTCGGTAAGTAGGTTTTGCGAGGAGCGCGAAGCGCTCTTCCAGGAGAGGGAGGGATATTTTGAGCTCTTCCAGCTCTTGCTCACACGCACGACGCTCACTCGTGAGCTCTGCTTCATCGTATCGAGGCTCTGGAAGGCGGAGAACAGCCTCGAGCTCTCGAATACGCACTCTCTGGCGCTCGATCGCGTGATGCACCTGCGTCGCGTTCATCAAGCGATATCGCCGAAGTTGAAGATGTCGACGGATTGTCGGAGCGAAGAGGAGCGCCGTAATGACAACCCCCAAAGCCCACCCTCCAAGATACGCATAGACGCAGGCGATCCCCACCAAGCCAACCAGACTCTGGACGCTCACGATGAAATCTTTCTTCGTCACAAACCCTCCGGCAAATAGAAATGAGCTGTCGCAGTATGGCCAGTTTTTTACGTAAATGTCAATCCGTGCAACTACGTCTTTTTGATCTCGGCTCGATACTCTTCAGCCGCACATTCCGCCGGAACCGGATTCACGATAATCCCCGCATCCAGCTCAAATCCTCCCCAATAACTCATCCGTGGAGCAAATCGCATTTCAAATGGCTCGTTCATATCTCCCGTCACATCATGACAAAAGAGATTGAAGGACCAACCGCTCTTTCTCACCAGCGGAAACAACGTGAAGAGCGCATTGGCAACAGATTTCAGCTCTGCAGGAGATGCCGCAGACAGATGGTCGATCGCCCGTCGTGTGAGGATCCGGACTTCGTAGGGAAAACGCGCCGTGGGATTCGCAAACGCGATCACTTTTGAATTCTGATAGATCGTTCGTGCGGGCGTTGCCTCTCGAAGAATATGCGCATGAACCTGCTCAAGACTCCCCATCTTCTTTCGTGCCTTCTCCATGAGCCGAATGCGCTCGGGGACAAAGTGAAGCCCGAAAAGCTGTGAATGCGGATGCAGCTGAGACGCCCCGGCCTCATGCCCTTCGTTTTTCAGAAACTGAATATATTGGATCAACGGATCTTTCCGAAACTCCCCCATCCGTTTTGCCCACGCCTCCACAGCGGTCGCGATTCCTGCCACCGAAAATTTGGTGAACGGCTGTTTTGCCATCCCTTCCGCCAAAATCTCCTGTCGTCCAACGAGCCCTTTCTTGTCATGAAACACGGGAAAACGATTTTCTACGGCAACAACTCGATTCGCTCCACGCCCAATCGTCGCCAGCACATGCTCAGACTTCAAGCCTTCCGGAGAAAATGGATCCGCGATTTTCTTCACTTTTCTCTGGATCGCATCCGGACGATATCGACGCCCGGGTGCCAGAATCACCCAGTCATGCGTGAGCTCATCATGAACAAGATGCGAGGCATTGGGATCAGAAAACGGAAATGCGGGACAGGTTGGAATGGAAGCATTCGGCATACGACCGACAGTGTACCCCGATGGAGAAACGCTGTGATAGCATGACGGCATATGTTGAGAGGCAAACAACCGGACGGGCTGAGCAAGGCAGATCTTCGCCGTGCCAAAATCGCACGAGTCTTCACCGCAAAACCCGCGGCAAGAAGCGCGGCACACGAAGGCGTGAGCGAACGCCCCATGGATAAAAACCTCTCAAAATCTCTCGCGATCAAGCGCGCGCAAAAGACCGGACGCGGGACCTCTGTTTCTCGCATCAAGACAAAAGAGGAGGAAGAAGAGGAGCTCGAAGCCTCACGTGGAACATCCGCGTTCCGTCTCAACAAATCCCGCGAGGATGAAGAGGCGGAAGCATCCAGTGTCGCAAAGCTTCGTCCAGATCGACTTCAACTTTCCAACCTCAATCTCGGCAAAATCAAAAAGCCAAAGAAACCACTGTACGGCGATCTTTAAAGTCCGGACCCGTCCACAGAAAGCTCGGGGACCATGGGCATGGTTCCCGCGCGGATTTCCCCGCCGGCTTGCCCTGGAACGACCATGGTAGATCCATTCACCACAAACCCCGGATCTTCAGACGCCGCACACCCCGCACCGAGCAGGATCAGACCAAAAAAGAGAATCGCGGGTTTCAACATAATTATCGAAGGATAGACCGATCGGGTAGAAGTCCGCCAACGATCGCAATTGCGAGGGCGTCCGCCGCGTCATCCGGCTTGGGAATTTCTTTGAGATTAAGAATTCGCTGAACCATGGCTTGGACCTGTTTTTTATCTGCCGCCCCATGTCCAGTAATCCCCTGCTTCACCTGATTTGGCGTCAGCTCGAAGACCGGAATCCCTGTTTCGGCGATCGTCACAATCGTGACTCCACGCGCCATCGCCACGTTAATCGCCGTCTTCGCATTGTTCTGAAAAAAGAGCTGTTCCACGATCACACGATCCGGCGTATGCATCGCCAAAAGCTTTTTGAGTTCATCGCGCGTCATGAGCAAGCGCTCCGCAAACGTCATGCTCTTCGACGTTTGAATCACCCCATGCGTCAGATGCGTGGCGGTACTCCCTTTCTGCTCAATCAACCCAAACCCCATCCGATCAAAACCCGGGTCAATTCCTAAGACACGCAAGGACACGCTCATCCGCCCCACTCTATCTGACGGCAAGACGGTTGTCATATCGGAAATGACCTTCTAGACTGGGATCAATGACCCCGATTCGCCTCCTCACGTTCAACACCGGCCTTTTCCAGTTCCGGTTGTTTAATCGTGGACTGATCGATCCCATCGTCTACCCAGATATCCGCGCGTCTCACCTTGTGGATGCACTCTTGGAAACAGGCGCGGACATTATCGCTCTCCAGGAGGTCTTCACGTTCGAGCACCTTCGGCTTCTTCAAAATGGACTAGCGACAACGTATCCGCATCACGCTACAACCCACCACCGGCCAGATCTCTATCATTTTAAATACCACACCGGCCTCTCGATCTTCTCGAAGTTCCCGCTGGAGTCTCATGAGATCCATCGTTTTCAGGCTGTCCCGTTTGAGGAAGGTCTTTGGATGGATAAAGGATTTCAAACCGTCACCGCCATCACCCCGCTCGGACGCATCAATCTTGGAAACGTTCACCTCACCTCCGGCGGAATGCATCGCAACCCAGAAGCCCCAAGTATGATCGCGGTTCGCAATCGACAAATCGAAGATGTTGTCGAAAAGCTTCATGCACGCTCCGGGGATCTACGAATCATTCTGGGAGATTTCAATTCCGGACCCGGAAGCTCTCCAGAGAACTATCATCACGCGCTGAGCCAGGGATACATTGATCTGTTCGAAAAACATCCACACCCTGAAGAACACGTGAAGACCGTCACCTGGGAACTTTCAAATCCCCTGAATGCTCGTGAATTCTACAAAAACCCGACACTCCAACGTCTCGATCACATCCTGCTCGACAATGCCTCCGCAGATCATTTCGACGTCCACGAATCCAAAATCATCCTCCACGAACCCCGCGTCCACCTCCCCAACGGAAAAAGCGTCACCCTTTCGGATCATTACGGAGTGACAACGGTGATCGGACGGAAAAACACTTCAATTTGAAGATTTCTCCACGATGGTCGAAATGACAGATCCACTTTTATAAATGTCGTCTCGAGCGAAGCCGAGAGACCTTCAAATTGACATCCCGTTCAGTTTTTGGCAGCGATGGATACATGCGGTCAAGAAGCTACTGCGTATACATTCTCACGAATCGACTTCGTTCAGTTTTATACATTGGAGTAACAGGGAATCTCGAAAAACGATTATACGAACATCGGAATAAAATCGTCGCAGGTTTTACATTGGATTATCAGATATCGATATTGCTTTATTTTGAAGAAACGGACGATGTACGATCAGCGATCGAGCGAGAAAAACAACTCAAGCGTTGGAGCCGTATAAAAAAAGAATGGCTAATTGGGCTTAAAAATCCACGTTGGAACGATCTTTCGGAGAAGCTTTAATTTGAAGATTTCTCGACAAGCTCGAAATGACAGGCTTGAGGGCACGATTGACAAAACCCCCATTTTCTGATATCTTTTCCGGTCAGTCGAACTTTAAACCAACCGCAGAAAGGACAGAGAAATGGAGACGATCACGATCGTACGTAGAGGAGAAAAAGCTCTCGAGCGAACTGTTGAGATTTACTACGGACGTCTACGTCAGAAGATTGATCCGCAACAGGAGATCCTCTTCGCTACAGGGGTCCTATTCGATCGAAATTACTGCGTCCAAAGTATGGCATGGGGATTCCAGAACGCTGGAGCTCACGTCATCATGGACAACCGAAAGAAAACTCATCGCTGGATCTACGACTTCCGAACGCCTGACGTCGGGGTCCCCATCTATCACCTCTACGGTCTCGCTTTTGCCCGCAGAGAATGGGGGCAACTACTGAGCTCGCTTCACACCCACGTCTTGCCGGCCTCTCGATTCCAGGTTCTCGAAACGACCGCTAGCTACTATTGGGGGAAACGTTTTCTCATCGATCCCATCCGCCTTCAGCTTCCCTGAACTTCTGCCGCATCTTCAAAGTGGAATGAACATGTCATGTTTTGACACACTCATTCTCTTTTCTCCCTTGAAGATATTTCATTCAATGATGGAATTCATCTTCACCGGGTCTTTCGACCGATACTCATATCGATCGAGGGACGCGGTCAAAACAAAAGGAGATTGCCATGTCCGATGAAAACAAGTTTTGGGCGGATTTCGATGCTTCTGTCGCGAAGACCCTCGCCGCGCACAAGCTCCCGACAAATCCTAGCGATCTGATCGGTAGAAATTTCCGATTCCGCTACGTGACGTTCGTCAGTGATACCGACGGCGTGTACGTATGTTGTGCCTGGGGCAAAATCCTCGGGTGCCGAGTCTTCGACCGATCGTTTGGCAAGATCAAGAAGGAGGATATGTACGAGACAGGTGGAGACAGCATCGTTCTTGACCTCATCGTGAGCTTGAGTGCCTGCGAGGATGTAAGTGCCTCGCAGGGATACTTCTCAATCTATCCGGATGGCCTCTGCCTTACCTCATCCATGAATGGCGGCGAACACGAAGGCGTGATCACGCTACTCTAGGCAGTGACCCGAACCGACGATCATAAGGATCGCATCTCTCGATGCGATCTTCTTTTATCCAAAATCAAAAAACGGACCACTTTGGTCCGTTTTTTGATTGGCGTTTTCCTTACGCCTTTTCTTCCACTTTTTCTTCGTCAGCCCCTTCGACCTGACCGGCGTGCTCTCCATGGTGGAAACCGAAGCCGGTTCCAGCCGGGATGAGACGACCGATGATGACGTTTTCTTTGAGACCTTCGAGCTTGTCGACTTTTCCAGAGACCGCCGCGTTGATGAGCACGCGAGCCGTTTCTTGGAATGACGCCGCGGAAAGGAAGGATTCTG
>JAGOQY010000007.1 GCA_018063125.1 Patescibacteria group bacterium
GTTGAACGGCAGAGTAAAGCCCTTTGCGAGCGGCTTCTTGACAAAAAGGGCTAGAATGCCTAATATTCCGCCACATTTCTTAGGTCGTTTTTCCTATGCCCTACACCCTTACCGCCCAAACCCGCACTGCGCTTGCGAAGCGCTCCAAAGACATCGAAAAAACCGGACATATTCCGGCGGTGATGTATGGCCATGGAGTCGAATCCAAGACGATTCAGATCGGCCGCAGTGAATTCTCGAAGGTCTACAAGGCCGCGGGAACCTCTTCTTTGATCGACGTGACGCTTGATGGCGGCTCTCCGGTCAAAGTGTTGATTCAGGAAGTTCAGGTGAATCCGATTTCCCTTGAACCTGCACACGTCGACTTCAACCAGCTTCGTATGGACGAAGAAGTGACGGTCGATGTGTCGCTCTCATTCGTTGGTGAATCCGCCGCGGTGAAATCTCTCGCGGGTACGCTCGTGACCGCCATGGACACGGTGTCTGTGAAGTGTCTCCCGGCCAACCTTCCGCACGAAATTGAAGTTGATCTCGGCACTCTTGCAACGTTCGAAGATTCCATCACCGTTGGTTCGTTGAAGCTTCCGACGGGTGTTGAGCTCCTCGATGATGCCGAAACCGTGATCGCGACCGTCCAGCGTCCGTTGACGGAAGATGAATTGAAGAAACTTGAAGAAGCCTCTGCTCCGGTCGATGTCACTGCGATCAAGACGGAAGCGGAAGAAAAGAAGGAAGCTGAAGACGCGAAAGCTGCGGAAGAAGCTGCTGAGGGAGCCAAATAGGTCTACCCATGGAAACGCGACGCGTGACCATTTCCCTCGAGACCCTTCTAAAACGGTCCTGGCCGCTCTTTGCGGTCGGGGCCGTTTTGCTTTTAGTTTTGTCGTATTCTCTCTACTCGTTTGCCGTGAGTGGAAAAGGTCGGAACAAGCCAGGCGTGGTGATCAATTCCACCTCCACGTCAGAAACGGTTTCTCCAACAGATCTTTCTGCGCGTAAATTGGACGGTGTGATGGTTTCCTCGACAGACGTCGCGCTTCAGCCGTTTGCGGTCATGGTAGAAAATCATGTCGATGCTCGTCCGTTGTCCGGTCTCTCAGATGCGAATTTAGTTTTTGAGTTTCCGGTTGAAGGAGGGATCACGCGATTCATGTTGGTTTTTGATGCATCCACAACCGTGGATCAGGTTGGTCCCGTTCGAAGCGCGCGTCCGTATTTTGTGGATATGGCGGATGCTCTCGGTGCGGTGTATTCGCACGTCGGTGGAAGTCCGGCGGCACTCGAGCAGATCGCCGCGAAAAAAGAGTTTCGCGATTTAAATGAATTTTGGAACGGACGTTACTACTGGCGTTCGGCAAAGCGTGTTGCGCCGCACAATGTGTTTACGCGTTCTGATTTGTGGAGCGAAGCCGCAACGGATAAGAATTGGGAAGCGGGAACGTTTACGCCGTGGTCATACAAGAATGAAGATCCACTGGAGGGTGACGTTCGACGTGGAACCGAAGATGGCCCGTCGCTTGCGTGGGGCGGAAGCTACTCTGTGACGTGGGAATACGATCGTGAGAATAATCGCTATCTTCGCAAGCAGGGAAAAGCGCAACTGGTCGACACGAATGGCGAATGGGTTGAATCAAAGAATGTGTTGATCATCCAAACGGAACAGGAAGTTTTGGATAACGAAGGTCGGTTGTTTATTCGAACGCTGGGGAAAGGAAAAGGTTTCCTCTATCGTGACGGAAAAAAGAGCGAGATTGTGTGGAAGCGCACACCGGGCAAGACGTTTGAAATCGAAACCGTTGGAGGCTCTGAAGCATTTTTTAATCGTGGGACGACATGGGTTGAGGTGATTACGAATACGTCGGTGTTTAAGGCTCCGGCATCCCAGCCGTAATTTGTCCCCAAGGTCGGTGCACGTTCAGTGCGCTATCCTGTCTACTCATGCCCTCCACAAAGCCTCGTAGCTATCGTGTCACCGGCGGCGCTCCGCTTGTCGGGAGTGTTTCGGTTCCGGGAGCCAAGAATGCGGCGACTAAACAGCTTGTCGCAACGCTTCTTTCTGAAGAGCCGGTGACACTCACCAACGTTCCAAAGATCGGAGACGTGGAAGTGACGATTGATATTCTTCGCGATCTTGGTGCAAAAGTGACGTGGAGGGGGAGTTCCGTCACGGTAGATCCTTCTGGGCTCAAGACGCCGGTCGTGTCAGCAACCTTCAGCAGCAAGAATCGTATTCCGATTCTTCTTGCAGGTCCGTTGATCCATCGTTTTGGAGAAGCGGTGATTCCGTCTCTTGGAGGATGCACGATCGGTGGCCGTCCCGTAGATTTTCATTTTCAGGCGCTCGAGAAGATGGGAGCAGAAATTATTGATGGAGATGGCGCGCACATTCTTCGCGCCGCGAAACTTCGTGGTGCCGTAATTGAGCTTGATTACCCGTCCGTTGGCGCAACCGAAAACGTGTTGCTTTCTGCGGTGAAAGCCGAAGGAATTACGATCATCAAGAATGCGGCTGTTGAACCGGAGATCATGGATCTTGCGGTGTTGTTGCAGTCTATGGGGGCGATTGTTTCGTTGGAAGTGAATCGTACGTGGGTTGTACAAGGTGTCGCTAAACTTCACGGTACGACGCATCGCGTGATTCCGGATCGTATTGTGGCGGCCTCATTCGGTGTTGCGGCGGCGTTGACTGGTGGTGATGTCTTTGTGAAAGACGCGCGACAGGTCGACATGATTACGTTTTTGAATGCGCTCCGTCGTGTGGGTGTTCGATTTGATATTCAAGAAGATGGAATTCGCTTCTGCGCGCCAGAAAAAAAGCACAAGCTCCAGCCGATTTCTCTCGAAACAGAAGTACATCCAGGATTCATGACGGATTGGCAGCAACCGTTTGTAATGCTTCTGACGCAGGCGGATGGCGTATCCGTTGTTCATGAAACCGTTTTTGAAAATCGTTTTGGATATACCGAAGCGCTCGTGAAGATGGGTGCACGCATTCAGCTTCATCGCGAATGTTTTGGATCAAAGCCGTGTCGATTTGTGAACCGAAATTATTTGCACAGCGCGGTCATTGTTGGGCCGACGCCACTCAAAGCTGCGGATATCGTGATTCCGGATTTGCGCGCTGGTTTTTCGTATGTGATCGCGGCGTTGATCGCTAAAGGAACATCAAACCTGACAGGAGTTGAACTGATCGAACGTGGATACGAAGATATTATCGGGAAGTTGAAGGGGTTGGGGGCGAAGATTGCGGTGAAGTGATTTCGCTGTTGGCGAGTGACTTTTGGCGGCAAAAGTCACCAAAACCGCTGGGGGTGCGTTAATCTGCTACGAGTTGGGTGGCTTGGTTCATTTTACCGACGTGCAGATAACGCACCCCCAGACCCCCGGGGCGATTTTACCGACGTGGGGCCCGCAGGGGCTGTTAAGGAAATTTTTAGGATTCGATCTCGCTCTGCGAGATCGCGGAGGATTTCGACGGAGGAGGCGTTGGGGAAAAGAGATTGGGCAAGCGAAAGGAGAACTTGAGATTGTGGAGGATCGAATTCAAAGAGCATCGTTGTTTTTTTATATCCCCATTCGGGAAGATGACGTGCGAGTTGTCCGAGAAGTTTTCGGATAAGGCGTAGTCCATCGGTTCCGGCGAAGAGCGCAGAGGACGGTTCAAATTTTACAACGTCTGGTTCCAGCTCCTTTTTGTCTGAATCGGGGAGATAAGGGAGATTCGCGCAGATGATGAGCGTGTTGTTTTCTGCGGCCTGTTTTTTGAGCCATCGATAGGCGACGGGTTGGAGAAGATCGGATTTTTCAAATCGAATCCGTTTGGTGACACCATGCTTTTTTGCATTGTGTTTTGCCATTTCGATCGCCCGAAGACTGAGATCGGTCGCCAGAATCGGGGATTCAGATGTTTCGCAGGCGAGCGTGACTGCGATCGCTCCAGAGCCCGTTCCAACATCCCAGAAGACAACCCCCGTGTCATTCCCGTGAAGACGGGAATCCGGGTTGCGGGAACGAGAAGCCGGATCCCCGCCTGCGCGAGGATGACACAGGGAAAGGGCGAGTTCGATGAGCAGTTCGGTTTCTGGGCGGGGCGTGAGAACGTTTTTTGTGACAGAAAAATCTCGTCCATAAAATCCTTTTGTTCCCGTGATCTGGGAGATGGGTTCATGGCGAAGTCGTCGGCGAATCAGCGCATCAAATCTTCGAATAGTGGCGGATCCGATTCGGCGGTCCGCATGGGCGATGAGCGCGACGCGATCCATTCCAAGAACGTGGCCGAGCAATAATTCAGCTTCGAGGCGCCCCAGATCTCGATCTTCAGCGCAGGTGATCTTTTTGGGACGAAGCTTCGGCGCGGCTTGGCGCAGAAGGGACTGGATGGTTGGTTGAGGCTTGCCAGGCATGACGGCATTGTGTAGCATCCTCCTCGCGCTGTCATGCACGGACGCATAGCTCAGTTGGTTAGAGCGCACCGTTCACATCGGTGAGGTCCCTGGTTCGAACCCAGGTGCGTCCACCAGACAAAAAATCCCCTCGCGGGGATTTTTTGTTTATTTCTCCTTCCACTTCGCTAAAAACTCCGAACTCGACCAATTCTTTGGTTCTCCGACGCCGGTTTCCACTTTGATGCCGAGCTCTTGGCAGACGTCCCATTCCGGAATGGTTTCGGGAGAACAGCGATCTCCACCTTTGGTAAAAATATGCGGCTTGAGTCGGCTGAGTCCTTCGCGGACCGTCATGTCTTCTGGATCGGTCGTGATGAAGGGGATGACATAGTCTACGCCACGAACATGCGAAACGATGCGGGATCTTGTTTCAAGATCTTGAAACGGTTTTCCTTTTTTGCGCGTGAGAAATTCATCTCCGTTTACAAGAACGACGACCGTGTCACCGAATTTTTTGGATTCCGCGATGCAGGTGAGGTGTCCTGGGTGGATCGGATCGAAGCCGCCGGAGGTGCAGACGATTGTCCCGAATTCCTCGCGTCGGGCGTTGAATTCATCGAATCCGATGATCGGGGCTGGGGAGGCGTCGTGCATAGGTTTGGAGTATCAGTCTCGCAACCGTCGACGCGGCTGTCAACGTCCTGTTACAATCGCCGGGATGTCATCTCTTGAAACTCTCTGGTCCAAAATTTTGCCATGGAAGCGACCGCCATCTATTGATCGATTCCACGTTCGCGTGGTCACAAATCCCAAGGAATTGGAGTTCGCCGAGCATCTTCCGATTGAAATCCGGTATGTCTTAGCGGTTCGACCGGCTCGTTATGAAACCTTCCGTCACCTCTTGGAACAGGGATTTGGGATCGGCGTGCGAACGGTGGATAAGACGCCGGAACGAGTTTTGCAGGCGGTGGATCGCATTTCTCACGAGACGCAACACAACACGATCATCCCGTGGCTCGATAATCTTCTCCGAAACGAGGAGCTTCCGATTTTTAGCGAAGAGGAGCTTCGTCTCTCGGAAGGGAAGGGGATCAATCTCTACGAAGAGGCAAAAGTGATTTTGTCGCAGAGATTTGAATTCAAGAAGATTGTCCTCGTCTCGTTGCAGAACCAATGTCTCACCGAGCGTGAGCAGGTATTGATGCGAGAGGTGAATGAGGATCTGTATCCGCATGCGATTGATGTCATTCTTAACCGAGTGACGTTTGATAATGCGCACACACGGACGGAAATTGCGCAGTCGATCATCAAGGCGCTTCTCGTCATCGGTCCGGTAACGCACACACTCGAACATTTTGTTTCTGGTGTGGGAAAGGTATTTGCCGCAACCGCAGACGATCTATTGTCTGAATCCGCAGAACTGTTTGCGCTTCGTGGATCGGGATTTACGTGGCGTCAGCTCGCGAAGCGATCGAAGATTCTCATTCCCGTGTTTATTCTCGCGACATACGGCGCATTTCAGGTTGAGCCGTTGATTCATGAAGGTCGCATGGCGCTCGCAGGTGCGGTCTTTGGTTTTTCCGCGGTCGCCCTTTCGCTGACGACGGCGATCCAGTCCATTCGACTCTACCAACAGTCCTACGCGAACCTTGTTCGTGAAGGGAAGCTCCGTCTTCCGCCAGGAAAAGGATTGTGGGGATATGCGCTGCGTCAGGATTTCACGAATCCTGCGCGTCTCGGTTTGTTTGTGGGGGCGATTGCGTCTCCGATCAACGCGGCGATTATTTTTACGTTTTTCCCTGCGCTCACTTCGAACGGCTGGGTTCTCGCGTTGCTTGGGTCTACGGAGGCGGTTGTGGCGAGCCTCACGGTCATTGCCGCAGGCTCGATCAATCGGTGGCGGTTCCGTTCCCGTGTGCGGAACGTTTTGCGTTCCATGGCCGGCCTTCGTCGCTAAAATAAGCCGTACAACCCTCTCGACACCGCGTAAAAAGTGGGCTAAAGTTCTTTAACCATGACCAACCGATTTTCATTCCGAAAAAACGCCGACGGAACCTCTTCTGGGGGCTCTGCACTTGGGTTTCTGTTCGAGCTGATTCAGGTCATGGCGATCTCACTCGCGATCATCCTGCCGGTTCGGTATTTCTTGATTCAGCCGTTTTACGTGAAAGGAGCGTCGATGGAACCGAACTTTTACGATCACGAATATCTTATTATTGATGAACTTTCATATCGGTTTCGTCAGCCAGATCGAGGAGAGATTGTGGTTTTCCGGTATCCGAACGATCCAAAACAGTTTTTCATCAAACGTGTGATCGGCCTTCCGGGAGAAACGGTGGAAGTCGCTGGAGGCGTTGTGAAAATCTACAACGATCGAAATCCGAACGGGATTCTTCTCGATGAGACGCAATATCTCGATCAAGATTTCACGGCGACGACGCGAACAGTTACTTTGAAGAGTAACGAATATTTCATCATGGGAGATAATCGGGTTGCGAGTTTGGACTCTCGATACTTTGGTCCCATCGATTCCTCTGCCATTGTTGGACGCGTTTGGTTGAGAGGTTGGCCGCTTGACCGTTGGAAAGTTTTTGATCATCCTTCCTATTCCATCTAGTTGCTATGCCTACCCCGAAAAAAGCAAAAGAGCCTGCCAAGAAGCCAGAAGCCGCCCCGAAGAAAGCCCCCGCACCACTCGGCCTTGTCCGTGGCATGCGAGATATTCTTCCCCAAGATCAGCCGATCTGGGAGTTGATGCGTGCGAAAGCCCGTGAGATCGCGACGTCCTACGGATTTGATCGGATCGATACGCCGATCCTTGAAGAGACGCCACTTTTTATTCGTGGCGTTGGAAAAGCGACGGACATTGTGGAGAAAGAGCTCTACAGTTTTGAAACCGTTGGTGGAGAGAACGTGTCTCTTCGTCCGGAAGGAACTGCGCCGATCATGCGATCGTATATCCATCATGGGATGTTCAACCTTCCTCAGCCGGTGAAGCTGTGGACGATTGGTCCGTTTTTTCGTCATGATCGTCCGCAACATGGTCGCTATCGTCAGCTCCACCAGTTTGGATGTGAAGTGCTTGGTGATGATGACGCCGTGGTTGATGCGCAGTTGATTTTGATGGGTCACCTCTTTTTGAAAGAATTGGGCATTGAATCAACGGTGCATGTGAACTCATTGGGAACTCCGGAATCACGAACGAACTACAAGAACGCACTCGTCTCGTATTTCCGCACGAAGCGCAGCAAGCTTTCCGAAGATGACAAGAAGCGTTTGCTGAAGAACCCGCTTCGCATTTTGGATTCTAAGGACCCCGCGATTCAGGAGATGAAAGCCGAAGCTCCGCAGATTGTGGATTGGATCGATGAGGAATCAAAAGCCCACTTCATGCGTGTGTTGGAATATCTCGATGAGCTCGGGGTCCCGTATCAGCTTGATCCGTATCTTGTCCGTGGATTGGATTACTACACAAAGACCGTATTCGAGTTTTTTGGAAACACGACCGATCCGGAATTGGCGCAAGCCGCTCTCGGCGGCGGCGGTCGATATGACGGTCTCGCGGAATTACTTGGCGGACGTCCGACTCCAGCGGCCGGTCTTGGCATGGGACTCGATCGCATCGCGAATCTCTTGAAGGCGGTGAAGTCCGATGTCGTGGCTCCGGGATGTGATGTCTTCGTCGCACAGCTTGGTGATCAGGGACGAAAGCGCGCGTTGGCCGTCTTCGAAGATCTTCGTAAAGCGGGGATTCGTGCGGGCGAAGCATTTTCCAAAACCGCCATTAAGGCACAGATGGAGATTGCAAACCGTCGTGCGGCAAAATTCGCCGTCATTATTGGTCAAAAGGAGGTTTTGGATGGAACGGCCTGTATTCGTGACATGGATGCGGGAACGCAGGAAATCGTGGATGTCCGCAAAGTTGTCCATGAAATTCAGAAGAAATTGGGCCGCATTACACCCGAGGTGACGAATTGACAATTGGGCCTTTGTTGAGTACTCTCTCGAAACCTCACTGAGGCATTATCTTTATTATAGAAAGGAGCGTGCACCATGATCGAAGTCAAACGCCGAAAAGGCGAAACATTTGACGCCCTGCTTCGTCGCTTCCAGCGCCGTGTGCAGTCCAGCGGAAAGATTCTCCAGGCCAAGAAGGTCCGGTTTTTCAAGTCCAAACCTAGCGACAACAAGCGTCGCGAGGGTGCATTGCGCCGCGAAGAAAAGCGCATTCAGTACGATTATCAGATGAAGACAGGCCAGTTGAAGGAAGAGCCGAAGAAATACGGAAAGCGCTAGTAAACGTCTATGACTATTACCGAACGCATTGATCACGATCTGAAAGAGGCGATGAAAGCCAAGAACGAGCCGGTTGTGTCGACACTTCGACTCGCTCGCTCTGCGTTGAAGAACAAGCAGATTGATCTCATGCGTGCGTTGACGGAAGACGAAGAAAACGCCGTACTTCGAATGATGGTCAAGCAGTACAAGGATGCACTCACAGACTTCACGTCTGCGGGTCGAACCGATCTTGCCGAAAAGCAGGCTTCGGAAATCGAACTTCTTGAACGATACTTGCCAATCGGTCTCACCGAGGCACAGATCGAGGAGATTATCTCTGCGGTCTTGGCCGAAACAGGCTCTGATGCAAAAGATGCCGGGAAAATCATGGGAGCGGTCATGAAACAGATCGCCGGTCGAGCCGATGGAAACACGGTTCGCGCGGTGGTCCAGAAGCGACTCTCCGCCTGATTTCTCGAGAAAATTCAAACAACCTCTACCGACCTGGTGGGGGTTGTTTGTTTTCGATGTTTCCACATAGGCGATCACGAAAAAATCCGCTATACTCTCAGCAACCGGAGACGGTTCATTCATGCGGAGGGGTTTCTTTGTACGTCCGGAATTATTTTTCGCGGCAGCGCGTCGATTTTTTGTCGTCGCATTCGCCGCGCTTTTTGTTTTTCTTGGGACTCCGCTCGTGGCATCCGCACAGCTCTCACAGGCTCAGCAAAATTCAGAAGACGTTGCGATCGCCGCAGGAATCACGGGTGAAACAGATTTTCCAACGATCATTGGACGCATCATTAACATCTTTCTCGGATTTCTTGGTGTTGTTTTTCTCGTCTTGTTGATTTACGCGGGGTATCTCTGGATGACGGCGGGAGGAGATGCGACAAAAGTTCAACAGGCACAGAATACGATTCGAAACGCGGTGATTGGTTTAATCATTATTGCGTCTGCATGGGCGATCACGGCATTTATTTTTAGCTGGCTTGCAAGTGAAGGTGGTCCGGGTGGGGGATTGGGCGGTGGCGGAACGGGTGGTGGTGGCGGTCTGCCGGGTTCGGCTGGATCTCTGGGAAACGGGATCATCGAATATCATCTTCCTCAGCGAAACGCGACAGGCGTTCCGCGAAACACGCCGATCATCATTACGTTTAAAGAGCCGATCAATCCGGATTCCTTTATTGAACCTGGAACAGGTCAGACATCCAGCACACAGGGTGTCCGTACCGAAAATATTCGGATCTTCCGAACGTCAACGGGAGCGGGAACTGCGCTCGCGAGCAATCAGGCGCGTGTTTCATACACAGCGGACAAACGGACGTTTGTGATTAAACCGTTGGAATATTTGGGGAGCTCTGCACAGAACGTGAATTATTCCGTCGAATTGAAGGGCGGATCTAACGGGATTCAAAAAGCAGATGGAACGGCCGCGTTTTCGGGAAGTTTTGGCTCTGGGTATGCGTGGCAGTTTGAAGTTTCCACGGTGGTGGATCTCACACCGCCGCAGGTTGTTGCGGCGATTCCGGTTGCGGGTGGTCAGTATGCGCGAAACATCATTGTTCAGATCAATTTCAACGAAGCCGTAGATCCAACAGCGACGACCGGAAAGACGTTGGATGGATTTACGAACATTCAGGTTCTTTCTGGTCCGCCGGGAGATCCGAACGCACAGCCGGTTGCGGGCGAGTATCGTATTTCAAACCAATACCGAACGGTGGAATTTATTCCAGAAGCAAAGTGCGGAACGAATTCCTGTGGCCGCGATGTCTTTTGCTTGCCAGGCGAACAGTCCATTCAAACAACGGCAAAATCCGCAGATATTGATCCGCAGGCTATTCCTCAGGCGATTTTTACGAATAATGGATACAACGGTGTCGTGGATGTTGCTGGGAACTCTCTGGATGGAGACAAGAGTGGAACAGGTCAGGGGCCGCCGACAGATAACTTTACGTGGACGTTTGGAACCACGAATGATGTGAAGCTCACGCCGCCGCAGATCGAAACGACGGTCCCATCTTCTGACCCGCAGTCGGGTGGAAATTCCAATGTGCCGGTGGATCAGCCAGTTGTTGCATCGATGGATTCTTTACTGCAAGCATCGAGCATTAATTCTGAAAGTGCATTTATTGATCCGCATGGCGCGGATGAAAACGATCCGGATACATTTTGGTGGTTCTCCGGCATGCGCCTTCTGACGTCGAGCGGGGCGGAATACGATCCAAATGCCGCGCCTCCGCAGATTCCGGCAAAGGCGGCCGTCGTGATCGAGCATCGGTTGTATCAGCCGTCTGGAACGGGCGTGCAGAATCTCAACTACTACGATCCATACATCTTGTCGGGAGTTCAGGACGTGTATCAGAACTGTTTTAACCCGGCCGCGGTGTGTGGAAATGGAATCGGAACGCCAAACTGCTGTAACGGATCTCCCAATTCAAACCCTCTCGGATGTAAGCCGCTTTTGAACCCATGATGTTTTTCCGACGTTGCCTTCTGGCGTTTGCGCTCGTCTCGGCTCTCGTGACGGGTGTTGGCCGTTTTGCGATTCCTGTCGCACACGCGCAAGAGATTACCAGCGGTCTTGAAGCCGTCGGCGAAACCATCAAGCTTCCAGATACAGATCCGCGTGTGATCGCGGTCCGGATTATCAACGTTGCACTGGGCCTCATCGGAATCATCCTTGTTTCGCTCATTATCTACGCGGGGTTCGTGTACATGACGAGTGGCGGCGAGGCAGAAAAGACGACTCGCGCGAAAAAGATCATTACAAACTCCATTATTGGATTGGTTATTATTCTTTCCGCGTGGGCGATCACACGATTCGTGATTGAGCGTTTACTCACGGCAACGACGGATGGAACGGGTGGCGTTGGCGGAAGCGGCGGTGGTGGTCCGGGTGGTGGATTTGGTGGCGGAGGTGGTGGACAGCCGTTTATCGTGAGATCCGTCACGCCGACGGGAAACGTCTCGATTCGGAACGTGCAGGTGAAGATTGTCTTTAATAAACCGGTGGATGAAGCGAGTGCTTCGGGAATTTTGGTTTCGAAGGTTGGCGGAACGACCGTGGGTGGAACTGTGGACGTCGTGGGCTCACTCATCACGTTTACTCCCGCAGAAGACTGTCCGGCGCCAAATCAGGATAAGAAATGTTTTGAAGGGGATTCGGATTTCGAGGTGACGGTTGGATCCTCTGTTCGTTCGGTGCAAGGTCAACTCGTGACCTGTAGCGGATTGGGTTCTCCATGTCAGGCGCAGTTTCACACCGGGAATCTTGTGGATGTTGCTCCACCAGCGGTTTCGATGACCTACCCGGTGGAAGGTCAGTCCGTTCCGCAGAATTTTCTTCAAGATCTTGAGGCGACGGCGACAGATGATAGTGGTGTCGCGACGGTCGAGTTTTTTGACGGAGTCACGTCGATTGATCTCACCGGGCCGACGGCAGGTTCTCCGTTGACGCCGTTTAATGCGCAAGGAATTTGGAACACGACGGCGGTCGCACTTGGAGTTCATACGCTTTCTGCGGCCGTATCGGACATTGATACGAATTCCAGCCAGAGCTCGCCTCGTACGGTTGTTGTTCGTCCGGAACATTGTTTTAACGGGATTCAGGACGATCCACTGGAAACGGGTGTTGATTGTGGTGGTGATCCGTCGAGTCAGGATTATTGCGGGGCGTGCAGTGGAGGATCTTGTACGAATAATAGCCAGTGTTCATCTGGATTCTGTGTCGCGGGTCAGTGTGTTTCGCGACCGGTGATTCAAAATATTGCGCCGTTGAACGGTCAGCCGGGAACGTTTGTCACGTTGAAGGGGATTAACTTCGGATCCAGCGCGGGGACGGTGACGTTTCTCGGTGCGGCTGGGGCGCAGGATGATGTCGTCGCACTCCCTCCGGCGGTGTGTGTGTCTGCGGGCGTGAACACGTGGTCAAATATCGAAGCGATCGTGGCGGTTCCGACGGGTGCGGTTTCTGGTCCGATTCGTATTTTAAATGCACAAAGCGGTTTGGCGGATGAATCCGGAGATGATTTGGGTCCGGTCATCGCAAACTTTCTCGTAGATAATACCGTTCATCCAGGATTGTGTGGGTTGAATCCATCTTCGGGATATGTGGGAACCGAGACAACGGCGATCGGTCAGGGATTTGGGGGGTCTGCAGGCACGATTGGATTTGGTGATGCGACGTTGAATGCGCCGTTTCCAGAATGGACGGATGAATCCGTTCGATTTCAGGTTCCGGTCATGAACACCGCTCAGTATCCTGTGGTTGTCCGCAATGGCTCAGAAGAAAGTAATCCGGTGACGTATTCCGTGACGCCACGCTCATTGGGAGCAACGCCATTTTTGGCGACGGTTGATCCGGTGGACGGTCCGAATGGCGCGTATATCACGCTCTCAGGAGATAATTTTGGATGGAGCCCGGGAACTGTTGTCTTTACGAATGGGGCAGGTGAAGCCATTGGAGATACGTCGTTTCCACCAGCATGCGGTTCTGGATATTGGAGAAATCAGACGGTCATCGTGAAGGTTCCTTTTCAACTCACGAACGGACAGGCGGTTTCGGATGGGGCTTATCAAATCAAGATTAAGCGCACAGATCTTGCCGAATCAAACCAGTTGGATTTTTCGGTGAATTCACAGGTTCCGTCAAAGCCGGGAATCTGCGCCATCATTCCTGCGGCGGGCCCGATCGGGACAGACGCGCGTCTCGTGGGTGAAGGGTTTGGTTCTCAGGCGCCTTCTGTCACGTTTACACAGAATCAGCTCGCGATTGTCGGAAACTACGCAAATCAAGAGGTGCAATCCACGGTTCCGTCGTCTGCATTGACGGGTCCGGTATTTCTGACAACGGCGGCGAATCAGACGTCGAACCGCGTGAATTTTCAGGTTCGAAATTGTAACGAAGCTCCAGCAGACATCTGTAATCTTGGAACAGAACAGTGCTGTTCAACCGGAGAATGTCGTTTGCAGAATGAACAGTGTGGCGTTGTCGCGTTGTCTTCTGAGTATGCATGGCAGACGTCGACGGGATTGATTCCGGTTGCGCCGCGCGTGATTGAAGAATGTCGTCCGGATTTGAGCCCGGCTCCGACGCCATCGCCGTCTCCGTGGTTGGGTCGTGCGGGGGGTGATCAGGCGCCAATTGATGCGGTGATTGTGACGCGATTTACGCATGTATTGGATCCGGCCACGATCACTCCGGCATCATTCCGTGTATTGCGATGTACGAGTAATTCCAACGAACCGTGTACAACGACGGAAACGGTTCCGTTCAGCATCTTTGCGAACCTCGAGAACAATGCTCAGCAGGTTGTGAGATTGACCCCTTCGAATTCATTCGTGACCAACACGACCTATCTCGTTCAGGTGACGACGGATGTGAAGGCGAGCGGTCCGGGTGGGGCGAATATGGATCCGGTTCCGAGCTGTGGAACGAGTGCTTCCGGCGAGACATTTGGATATTGTTTCCGCTTCCGCACACGCGCTTCCACGGAACCTTCTGGAGTTGGTGTGGTGAATGTCATTCCTTCGCCGTACACCATGACATCTTCGGGAGAGACGGCTCCGTATCAGGCCGTTCCGCTCTCTGCATCCGACCAGTGCATCGTGCTCGATTGTCGTCCGTATGATTGGAGCTGGTACACGGGCTCTTCACAGCAGAATCCGGATTCTCGCGCCGCGATTTCGAATAATCAGATGAACGGTCGTGGCATGTGCGAACAGGCTGCAACGGGACTTTTAGAAACTGGTCAGGTGCCGGTTGATATCAACGCCCAGCTCGTGAACGCGCCGATCGGTCCAGGTGTTGGAAAACTTTACGTGACATTCGTTCCTCCGCATGTCGAAGCGTATTCTCCGAATTGCAATGAAGCTTGTATCAATGCGTTGGCGTGGGCCAGATTCTCTGGCGAATTGGATGAACAGACGGTTCAGCTTCCGGGCAACGTCGTGATTCAGAAGTGCTATAACGAAAATTGTGTCGAAGCAGAACTCGCTCCGCCGATTGATCCATCTTCGTTGGAAATTGATCTGATTCCGGCATTTGGTCAGGGTGGCGCGCCGCGTGTCATTACGATCAGTCCGCTTGGATCCAACCAGCAGTTCCTGTTGGAGCCAAGTGGGTTCTATCGCGTGCTTTTGAAGGGTGGTCCGAACGTTCCGGATGGCATCACCGGTCAGAACGGCGTGCCAATCAATGGATTGAACCATCCGCTTGGATTTACCTGGTCATTCCGTGTGAAGACGGGTGTGGATGCCGTGTGTGCCACGGATCGCGTGGATGTGGTTCCGCTCGAAAAATATGAAACCGTCGTGAATGCACGGCAGGTGTTTATCGCCACCCCATTTGGTGCGCCGGATTCGTGTAGCGCTGATGGTCAGGCGTTGGTGCAGACGCAGAGTGCAAATTGGACGACATCTGATGCATCTGTCGCGAATTTGTATCTGGTCAACGGTGGGTTGATTGATACGGGCGGAGAACTTCCGTTGCGTTGCACAGGAACGTGTCTTGCCGCGGGAGCTTCTGCAGAGTTTGGTAAAGTCGGTGTGTGTGGAAACGGCGTCATCGAAACAACGGATGCGAATTATTGCGTTGGAGGGGTCACTCCGGCGGGAACGGCCTGTACCCTCATGTCTCCCGGCGCACGTGCCGGTGAGCAGTGTGAGCCGTTGTTGAACGGAGGCGGTTGTAGTCAGACAAGCTGTCTTTGGCTTCCGGTGGCACTCGCATCTGCGGGTGGAACCTGTGGAAACGGCGTGTTGGATGCTGGTGCGGGAGAATCTTGTGACTTTGGTGTGGTGTGTTTGGGTGGATCATCGGCGACATCGAGTCCGCCGGTTGCGGAATACGCTCCGTGTTTGAACCCTGCGGCGCAAACGGCGTGTCTCCAAGCAGGCGGGACGTGCACTGTCGCGGCGTATCGTGGGTGCAGTTCGTCCTGTCGTCATCTCGGTTCTGTCGCTGGAGGATCAACATGTGGAATCAGCGATCCGTTGGGTGATGGAAAAGATTGTGATGATGGAAACCTGACGTCGGGAGATGGGTGTAGCGCATTGTGTCTGCACGAAGGCGCACTTCCTGCGTCTCAACTTCCGTCAGTCTGTGGAAATGCGGTTTTGGAACCTGGAGAAGTGTGTGAACGTCCAACGCTGAATGCGCCATTCCCTGCGGGTTGTAACGTGGTTTCGTGTGTTCACACGGGGACGATCTCGTGTGGATCATTCGGCCAGCCAAATTGCTGTGGAAATGGAAATCTGGACGCTGGGGAAGATTGTGATGATTCCAATACGCAAAGTAATGATTCTTGTGATTCCAGTTGTTTGCTCGAAGGCTCTTCCGCCGCATATTCGAACGGTCTCCAGATGGCGCCTAGCTTCTGCGGAAACGGGATTATCGAAAAAGGAGAAATGTGTGATGTGGGAGCTTCAACCGAAGCCGTGGTGGCGCAAGTGGGATACGGAACGCAAAGTGCGGATGTGACGAACGCGTACGGGATGGGCGCAGGCGTGGGTGATGGATTGTTTGACGCAAAGCAGTTGGCGTTCATCGTGGGCGCCGCAATTCCGGATGCCGCGGGAAAGATGTCTTCGACGCTCACGGCGCTTCTCGAAGGAAAGAATGGAACGGCGACGTACGGACTCCAGTGCGGATTTACGGATGAAGCTTCGTGTCCGGCCGGGTTTGGGTTGGATGATGCGGGATGCTGTTCCTTGCGTCCGGCGGTTCAGACCAAATATCCGAATCCGGGCGCGACCGGTGTCTGTCGCAACGTCCAAATCTCCGGGATCTTCAACGTGCCGATGAATAGCGGAAGTGTGGTTGCGAACTTTGAGGTGACGCATGAAATTCCTTCGGCAGATTCTTGTCCGGCAGGCACAACCGAAGTCTTGGTCATGAAAACGTATGGTCCAGGATTCTGGAATTGGTTGAAGAAGACGTGGGACCATGTCATCGCGTGGACAACGGGCATTCCGGCGTATGCGCAAAAATACTGCAAAGGAAACGTGACGGGTCAGTTGGAACCGGTGAACTCTTCTTCCTCCACGAAGTACGTCTTCACGTTGGATAAGGCGCTTGCGTCAGATACGACGTATCGTATTCGATTTGTGGGGGATACGTCTGATTCTGTTTCTCCGTTGGCAGATAACGCGGATCTCTCGAAGAAGTTGGGGGTGAAGTCTGCGCGTGGCGTTGTGCATGAACCAGAACCGGGTCCGACAGGAGATCTTGTGTGGACGTTTAGAACCGGAACGGAAATTTGTACCGTGAATGTCGTGCGTGTGACGGATGTCACTCCGGTTCCTCCTCCGCCAGATGTTGCGCATCCGTATCTCTTTATCAACAAAGGAAACCAACCAGAGGATCGTTCGTTTGAAGCATCTGCGCAGTCTGTGCAGAACGATGTCGCGGTTCCACTCAGCCCCGTCGCCGAATATTCTTGGATGTGGCTTCCGTGGACGACGAGTGATGACACGATCGTGACGGTTGCCGGTGTTCAGCCGGGGAATGTGGGAACGTCAGACAGCTCGATTGCGACATCTGCACAGAAGAATGGAAATGCGATTTTGACCGCTTCACTCGAGATCACGGCGGATAGCGTGAACGTTCCGTCGACCACGCAATCGGGGTTGCAAGGAATTGCTCCGGTCTCGGTATTGGTCTGTGAAAATCCGTGGCCGTTGCTCACGGGTTCTCCGTTTCGTGACTCGGCTCCGAACGGTCCGATTCCGTCGAGTTTTGAGCCGGGTGATCCGTTCTATGCGGGTCCGTTCTTCAACTTCTCGTCGATGTATTGCCGAGATGCGGGACAATCTGCGGATACAACGGATGATCTTCCATCGCTCGTCATCAACCAGGTTCCAAAGACGCCGTTGGATGATTTGAATGGCATCCTTCGACAGTATCTCTTCACCTATCCGGCAGAGACCGACACGACGCCAGCGGAATATCGCGGACTGCAAAAGGACGGTATCGGTATTCGTATCGCATCAAATCCACAGCATCTTTCTCCGGTGGAGTGGTATCGATCCAAGGGATTCCTCGGAAATCCAGAGCGCATTTTTGTGGATGGATACCCAGCGATCCGTGATGGAAACACGATTTACGTTGCCGCATCGAATCGCGGAAATCCTTCGAGCGGCCCGATCTACTCGAACATCTATGTGATTTCGCGAAACCCGGATGCGAAGCCAGTGACGGTTTCCATCTACGACCAGATGGCGAACTATCTCGCGTTTAACATCAATATTCTGAATCAGAGCAACGTCTGCGTGAGAAACTCGAACAGTCTCGTGTACACGGATGCGAACGTGAACGGTGGAGCTCCTGTGAAGTGTTCGGCGGACTACGAATGTTTTGCGAAGACGGGTCAGGGGAATCTGCACTGCGACAGTTTGAAGCTCAAGCTCACGCGCGATACTCAGCGCATGGCAGACTTCCAATCGATCTCGGCCATTCTTGAAACCTCAAAGGATGCACAGGGTCGCTATCCGCGTGCCGATGCCGGAACGTTCCTTCGTGGATTCTCGAATTCGTTGTGGTCTTCTTGGGGGACCGAGATGGCGGCCGCGGTTGGTCAGTCATTGCCGCTCGATCCGGTGAACCGATTCCTTTCTTGCGGTCGCTGTTCCGTGTCTGGCGCGCCATGTCAGGTGAAAGCGGACTGTTCCAACGACGCAGATGTGTGTGAAGGCGGAAGCTACTTGGGAGGATCACCGAACACCTGGACGCCGAATCCGAATATCGATCCGCAAACCTGTTGGAATCAGACGGATCATCAGTTCATCTGTCCACGTGCCGGTTCTCCAATCGCCACGCGCTATGGAGCTTCCCGTCTCTATCAGTATCATTCGCTTGTGGGCGGTCAGCGCTTTGAACTTGGATCTGAATTTGAAGTTCCTCCCGTCAATCTCAACAACTGGTGGACGCCACCGCTTCCAGAAGCGATTTATAAGTGCGTGACGACATCAACGCAGGGAGTGTTCTGCTCTGGAGCGAATGGCCAGGCGGATGACGCGCTGTGTCGTTCGTGTCCGAATCCGGCGTTGGGTTCATGCCGAACGTGTCAGGGTGGTGCGAAGAATGGTCAGTTCTGTGCATCTGCGAGCGACTGCGGCGGAAACGCGTGTTCTGATACGACGCCGGTTGTCTCTGGAGCCTGCCGTCAATTTGGAGGGAGCTTTCTCTATGAAGATATCTGCAGAAACACCCCGTACGGTGAATCCGGTATTTGTGGAGATGGGATCTTGAATACGCAAGCAAATCCTCCAGAAGTTTGTGAGATCGGTGAGACGCGTTCTGTTTCGTGTACGGTTAACGCCCAGCCGGGCTTCAAACAGCAGATCTGTAATCCAGATACCTGTGGCGGATACATTGATGACGTGCAAAATCCGCAGTGTGTGGTCGGTGTTTCGTGTGGAAACGGACGCGTCGATCGTGGATGCGGAGGAGACCCGTCGGATGCCTGTCTCGTGAATGCAGACTGTCCCGTGAACGTGCAATGCTTGGCTGTTGAATCTTGTGACGATGGCGCGCTGAACGGAACGTATGGGAAGTGCTCCACAAGCTGTCAGGGTCCGGCGAGTTACTGTGGCGATGGTCAGCTTTCTCCCGGTGAAATTTGTGATGAAGGTCCATCAAATGGCGTGGATGGAAATGGTGACTATGAAAGTTCCTGTAACTTGAGCTGTCAGGGCGTGGGTCCGTATTGCGGAAACCAAGAAGTAGACGGTCCAGAAGAATGTGACGGAAATAGTTTGACGAGTACTGGAAAGATTTGTCGCACAGGAATCTACGCGCTCAAGAAGACCTGCAACAACAATGCAGATTGCGCCGGTGGAATTTGTGGGGGAACGACGGCCACAAATTCCTGTGAAGGGGTCATGGTGAATGTCGGTGGGATTGATTATCCGACACAGCACACGCGAACCTGTCGTGCTCCAGGAACCGTGAATCAGTGTGATTGGTTCAACTGGAGTTCCTGTCAGGCGATTGGTTCTTGTGGGGATGGAATCAAAGACTTGAATGAACAGTGCGATGCGGGAGCTCAGAACTCGGACACGGGAGCATGCACCGCCGCTTGTAAGTTGAATGTGTGTGGAGATAACAAAGTGAATCTGAACGTCGAAGAATGTGATGCGGGCGATCAGAACGGTCAGGTCACGTGCTCGGCAGACTACGACTCCATGTGTCTCTCGTGTAGCAACCAGTGCAAGTTCCAGGCGTCCGCGGGTGGATATTGTGGCGACAATATCAAGAACGGTCCGGAACAGTGTGACGGAGCACAGCCATCGGTGAAGCCGAGCTGTACGGCACTTGGATTCGACTACTCGAAGTCTCCGGGTGGACAGGCAACGTGTACGTCTTCGTGTAGCTTCGGGAACTGCGCACGCTGTTCTGATGAGCCGGGAACGGGAGTGATTGAGGGCCGCGTGCTCGATGCGATCTTCCAGCAGGTGGTCCCGGGTGCGCGCGTGTCCTTGCTCTACAAGGGAACGAAGGTAGATGAAGCGTTTGCGGATACCAACGGGTACTTCCAATTCTCCACGTTGAACACGAATGCCGCATGTTCGGGATATCGTTTGGTCGTCGACTTCTACCAGGACAACCCATGTACGTCGACAGATTATCCGGTCAGCTGTTTTGCGGGATCCGTGCCGCCGTTCACCTATCCAGAGGATATTGATGAAGGAGACACGGGTGGATACTTCCCATTCACCTCTCCGGTGTTTAGCACGACGAATGCAGCCAGTATCTTTAACATTCCGGCGGGCGAATCTGTGGCAAATGTGTACTTGTTCCCACGACCGTCTCCCGGAAAAGGATACGTCGCCGTCACCTGGGCAACGCTTGGAGCGAACGATGCGAACTTTGACCAGTTCCGACATCTTCACGTGATTCTTCCAGAGAACAAGGCGTACACCACGACAGATTTTACGGAGAACCCGGATGAATCGACATTGTGTGATTACGGGGATCGCCCGGCCGCCAATGGGGCCTGTACGCGTGACGTGACGTACGGAGATTCACAAAAGGGTTCGTGGAATATCGATGACCATATTCCGTACGCACGCGCGATCTGTCTTCATCGCTTGGGTGAAAAGTCGAAGGGATCTTCAAATCCCGCGAACAACGGATGTCCGATTGAAGGAACGACGGCATGCCTTGCGAACCATCCAGACAATGATTCAAACCTCACGGTTGCGCAGTGCGGAAGCGGAGGAAATGCGAATAACCCAGTCTGTATCGCATGTGGAGCGGATCAGGCACATAGCTGTTCTGCGGATGGGGCTTGGGATAGTTGCTGGCGAGTGAGTTACGGCCCGGTCGCGACGTTGATTAACGTGGCTCGATACAAGAATTCTGCCGAGAAAATCAGCCTGTACTTCAATGGGTTGTACGATTCCTCCGCGAATTTTAAGAGCCGACTTCGGAACACGACATATAAATACAAAGCGTATGTTGCGCTCACGTCATATACGCCAGGTTCACAGGCGGAGCTGATCGAGGTTGATCCGCTTCAGCGAACCAGTGCCGCGATGGGAACTGGGTATGCGTGGCATATCGGAAATATTCTTCCGTATGGAGGAAGCTCGTTCGAATCAATGAACTATCTTGCAGGTGCGGATTCAGACGCGAATCCCACCGGAGTTGGTCAGTCATCGAATAAGCCGACCGCTGGATTCTCGTGTTTCCGTTATCAGTTCCAGTGCGCGGGCGCAGGAGCGTATTGCACGAATTCCTCGAACGATGATTTGGTAAAGGCGACTCCTCAGGCGAACATGTGTTTCTGGCCAGATGAGCAGTCGTCATGCACGGGTTCTTATTCCTGTGGGGTAAGCTGGGACACGAGGGAGTATCATCTGAAGAACTACTAATATGGATTCCAAACGCGTGGTGTTGATTCTTGTTCTCGTTGCCGCAGGTGTGGCGATGATCGGTGGCGTCGTTTGGTTTCTGCGTCAGCGAAATATTGATGGAGGATTGCCGGGGCTGAATCCGTCCCGTCCGGGAGTGAGTCAGATCGAAAGTGATGACCCGAGACTTCAGGCCGCGCCGGATGGTCCGATAGCGCCGCCGTGGAATCCGGGAAGTCCGGATCCAGCGAATGACGCGCTCCCAGAAGCGTTGCCGCCCGCGTTTACGAATCCCGCGAACCAAGAATCATTCTGATGAACTCCTATGTTTGAAAACGTCCCCAACAATTTGCCGGTTGAACCTCTTCCGCCGACAGCACCTGCCGCTGATCCGACGCCTTCGCCCATGAAGCCGCCGGCGGTTCCGATGCCTCCGATGGCAAAGAGCGGGAAAAAAGAACCAGAAGATATTTTTTCTGGTTTGGATCAGGCTCCTGTCGCTTCTGGGGAATCTCCGATGCCGGAATTGGAGGATCATCCCTCGCGAGGTGGTGGATTGAAGATTGTAGCGATCGTGTTTGGAGGAATCGCGGCGCTCGCACTTGTTGGTGCCGCCGTTTGGATGTTGTTTTTGCGAGAACCGGCGCCGGCGACGCCGATTGTGAATCAGCCGGTAACGCCAAGCCCAGAAGAAGAGAATATCGAACAACCTCCCGTTCTCGAGCAACAGCCGGTGACGCAGGCGCCATCGGGCGTGAATATTCCAGCTCCTGAGCCGGTGGTTCAGACGCCGCCGACAATTCCCGAGCCGGTCCCGGTTGGTCCTCCGACAGAGGCACCGGATTTAGATCAGGATAAGTTGAGTGATGGAGAAGAGGCGTTCTACGGAACGGATGGAGGAAATCGTGATTCTGATGGGGATGGATTTGCCGATGGAGATGAGGTTCAGGGTCTGTATTCACCGGTCACGGCAAATCGTCTTCTGCTCGCAGAAGGATTCATGACGCCTGAGCGATTCAACGGTTGGTCATTCTCTTTTCCGCGTCCATGGAGTTTGGTGATTGAAACCACGAATCGCGGGAGCATTACGAGCGGAAGTGCGGCGCGATTTTTGCTCGAGACGCGTCGCCGGGTGATCGGACAATCGCTTTCTGCACTTGCGGCAGAACTTCACCCGGGTCATGTGGTGAAGACGTTCACGACCAAGAATGGATTGGAAGCGGCACAGACAGATGACGGTCTTCTCACGATTCTGGCTCAGGGTGACGACCTCCTGATTGTCACGTATGATTTGAACGGTGAACGGATGTACGAGTATCGTACGTCGTATGCAATGTTCCT